>CALMKJ010000123.1 GCA_937867305.1 uncultured Ectothiorhodospiraceae bacterium
TCCGGTAGTCCGGTAGTCCGGTAGTCCGGTAGTCCGGAAGGCGGGGAAACCGGCGGGCCACGGGGCAGGGGTCGAGCGGAACGGCCGGCCGCGCGCTGGGGAAGGTGCGCGCGGGCGGCAGCGGCGCAGGAGCGCCGTCACACGGGACGCAGGGAAGCGTGCGCACAGGGGTTCTCGCCTTTTTTGCCGGGGTGCTGGCGGCCCTGCAGCTCGCCGAGCTGCCGGACCTGCGGCTGTGCTGGCTGTTGCCGGTCGCCCTCGGGCTTGCTGCGGCGAGCCGAATCGGGCGCCTGCCGGCCCTCCTGGTGGCCGGTTTCCTGTGGACCGTCCTGCGGGCCTCCCTCGCCCTGTCCGGGGCATTGCCCGCCGAGCTCGAGGGGCGAGACCTCACCCTCGTGGGCACCGTGGTCGGCGTTCCCGAACGCGAGGACCGCTCCCAGCGCTTCGAGCTCCGCGTGGACGAAGCCTCCGGGGACGGCAGCGGTTGGCGGCTTCCCGCGCGCGTACGGCTCGACTGGTACGACTCGGCGCCTGCGCTGGTGCCTGGCGAGCGCTGGCGCCTGACGGCCCGCCTGCGGCGTCCCAAGGGGCTCGCCAATCCCGTGGGCTTCGACTACGAGGCCTGGCTGCTGCTGCGTGGGGTGCGGGCGACGGGCTACGTGCGTCCCGGGGCCGGGGACGAGAGGCTGGGCGCGGCAGGGGGCGCGCTCCTGTCCCGCTTGCGGACGGTCCTGGCGGCAAGGATCGACGGGGCGCTTGGCGCACACCCACACCGCGGCGTGGTGAAAGGGCTCGTCGTCGGTCTCACGGCGGAGGTGTCGCAACGCCAGTGGGAGGTCTTTCGCGCCACCGGCACCACCCATCTGATGGCCATCTCCGGGTCGCACGTCGTCCTCGTGGCAGCCGCGGCCTACGCGGCGACGCGCAGGCTGTGGGCCTTGGGAGGGAGAATCGCCCTGCGGGTGGCGGCGCCGAAGGCGGCGGCCCTTCTCGCCATGCTCGCCGCCGCCGGATACGCCGGGCTCGCGGGGCTGTCCGTACCCACCCAGCGGGCGGCAGTCATGGTCGGTCTCGTTCTGGTGGCGCGCGCCTGGCGAGGCCGGGTGTCGGCCTCGCACGCGCTGGCCCTGGCGCTGCTCGCCGTGCTGCTCGCAGACCCCCTGACGCCCCTCTCTCCAGGGCTCTGGCTCTCGTTTCTCGCCGTCGGGGTGCTGGTGTTGATCTCCCTGCCGAGCGGCGCCGAGCCGGGGTTGTGGGGGCGCTGGGGCAGGCCCCACGTGCTCGTGGCCCTCGGGCTCCTGCCCGTCACCCTCGCGCTTTTCGGCGAGAACCCCTGGCTCGGTCCCCTGGCCAATGCCGTCGCCGTGCCGTGGGTGGAACTGCTGGTCGTGCCCACGGCCCTCGTGGGTGCGCTGATCACCCTTTTGTGGCCGGACGCGGGTGGGCTGCTGCTGCGGTGGAGCGCGTGGGCGATGGACGGGCTCTGGCCCCTGCTCGAGTGGGTGGCCGGGCTCGACTGGACCTACCGTGGGCCGGTGGGGACCGGGACCGCAGCCCTGGTTGCGGCGGGCCTCGGGGCCCTGGTCGCCCTCCTGCCCCGGGGAGTCCCGGGACGCTGGGTGGGGCTGCTGGGGTTCCTCCCCCTCCTGTTGCCCAGTCCCGCACGCCCTGCGTTGGGAGAGGTCTGGCTCACGCTCCTCGACGTGGGACAGGGGCTCGCGGCCGTGGTGGAGACGGCCGGCCACACCCTGGTCTACGACACCGGGCCACGGTATGGCCCGGGGCGGGACGCCGGAGGCTCGGTCGTCGCGCCCTTTCTGCGCCACCGAGGTCTCTCCCGGGTGGACGTGCTGATGCTGAGCCACTCGGATACCGACCACGTGGGCGGCGCGGCCTCGCTCCTGCGGGCGGTTCGCGTGGACGCCCTCGTGGGGAGCGGAGCGGCAGGCCGAGACCCCACAAGCCCCTGCCGGGAGGGGGACGGGTGGTCCTGGGACGGGGTGGACTTTCGGGTGCTGCATCCCCCCACCCCGACCGAGAGGAGGGGCAACGACGCGTCCTGCGTCCTGCGGGTGGAGACGGCGGACGGAAGCCTTCTGCTGCCCGGGGACGTGGAAGCGGCAGCCGAGGCCGAGCTGGTGGCCTCCCGGGCGGCCAGCCTGCGTGCCGACGTGCTGGTCGTGCCCCACCACGGCAGTCGGGGCGCCTCCTCCCGGGCCTTCGTGGCCGCCGTGCGCCCGCGGCACGCGCTCGTCTCGACCGGCTACGGCAACCGCTTCCATTTCCCGGCCCGCGAGGTACTGGCCCGTTACCGCGCCCTCGGGGCGTCGGTCCACGACACAGCGCAAACCGGGGCGATCACGGTGCGCATGGGGGCGGAAGGGCGCACGGAGATACGCCACCATCGGGTGGAGCATCGACGGTTCTGGCACACGCCCCTGGCGACACCCTGAGGCGGTCTCCCCGGACCGCAGGTGGGGTGCTAGAGTTACGCGTCACACAGGGAGGGGGACTGGCTCCGTGTACGAAATCATCAAGGCGGGTGGCTGGGTCATGTGGCCCATCCTGATCTCCTCGGTCGTGGCCACCGCCATCGTCCTCGAGCGTCTGTGGACGCTGCGCAGGACCCGCATCGCCCCGGCTGGCCTGGTGCTCCAGGTCTGGCAGTGGGCGCGCGAGGGTAAGCTCGACGCGCGCCGGGTCCAGTCGCTGCGTGAGGAGTCGCCGCTCGGCCGGCTGCTGGCCACGGGGATCCTGAACCGGCACCACGGCCGCGCGGTGATGCAAGAGAGCATCGAGGACGTGGGCCGCCTCGTCATCCATCAACTCGAGCGATACCTGAACACGCTCGGCACCATCGCCTCCATCACGCCGCTGCTCGGCCTCCTGGGCACGGTCTTCGGGATGATCCGGGTCTTCAACGTGATGACCCTGAAAGGCGTGGGCGACCCGTCGGCCCTGGCGGGCGGTATCGGCGAGGCCCTCATCACCACGGCCGCCGGCCTGCTGGTGGCCATCCCGGCGCTCGCCTTCTACCGCTACCTGCGCGGGCGGGTGGACGAGCTCGTGCTGGTGATGGAGCACGAGGCGATGAAGCTCGTGGAGGTCATGCAGGGGCAGCGCGAGCGCGACGGAGAGGGCCTCCCGCTTTGAAGCTCCGCAGAAAGAGAAACGACGAGGCACCGGAGCTCGTTCTCGTTTCCCTCATCGACGTGGTCCTCTCGCTGGTCATCTTCTTCATGGTGACCACGACCTTCAACCGCCTGGCCCCGATCGAGATCAGCCTGCCGGAGTCGAGCGCCGACCCGCGCGAGAAGCCGGAGCAGGCCATCGAGGTGAGCATCGACGCCCAGGGGCGCTACTACGTCGCGGGTCGAGAGCTCGTCAACACCCAGGTCGAGACCCTGAAGAGAGGGTTGCTGGAAGCGGCCACCGGGCGCACGGCCCCGCCGGTCGTGCTGAGCGCGGACGCCAGGACCCCGCACCAGGCGGTGATCACGGCCCTTGACGCGGCCCGGCAGGCCGGTCTCAACCGGCTCACGTTTGCCACCGCTCAGCGCGCCGACGAGGGTGGCCGCTGATCCCACGAGGCTCGCCCGGGGTGCACGCCACGGCCCGGACCGCTGGGGGCGGGCCCTGGAGCGCCGCCTCACCGCGTGGGCCGAGCGGGTCTGGTACGGAAGGCTTCCTCTGGGTGTGCTGCTGGCGCCGCTCGGCTGGGTCTACTGCGCAGCGGCCTCGCTGCGCAAGCTGGCCCCTGGCGTCGGCCTGGTGCGGCGGCTGCGCTTGTCGGTGCCGGTCGTGGTCGTCGGCAACCTGACGGTTGGCGGAACCGGGAAGACCCCCCTGGTCGTCTGGCTCGCCCGCACGCTGTGTGAGGACGGCCTGCACCCCGGAGTGCTCGCCCGGGGCTACCGGGGGAAGGCGAAGGACTGGCCGCGTGTCGTGGGGCCCGACAGCGACCCCGCCCAGGTGGGCGACGAGCCGGTGCTGCTTGCGCGCCGCACGGGATGCGCCGTCGTGGCCGGTCCCGACCGTGTCGCCGCCGCCCGGCGACTCCTGGAGACCGGGCCCTGCGACGTGGTGCTGTGCGATGATGGCCTGCAGGATCCATCCCTCGCCCACGACGTGGAGATCGTGGTGCTCGACGGGGTGCGCCGACTGGGCAACGGGCGGTGTCTGCCCGCGGGGCCGCTGCGCGAGAGCGCCCGGCGGCTCGCCGAGGTCGACCTGGTCGTGTGCCGGGGGGAGCCTCGGACCGGCGAGTTCGGCATGGCCTATCGGCCCGGTATCCCCCGGAACGTGGACGACGAGGCGCGGGAGCGGGGCTTTGCCGAATTCCGGGGGGAGACGGTCCACGCGGTGGCCGGTGTGGGGAATCCCGAGGGGTTCTTCGACCTCCTGCGAGGGGAGGGTCTCTCGGTGGTGGAGCACCGCTTCCCGGACCATCACGCCTTTGCCCCGGGTGATCTCGATTTCGGTGATTCTCTGCCGGTCATGATGACGGAGAAGGACGCGGTCAAGTGCCGGGGGCTCGCGCGCGGCAGGGCATGGTACGTACCGGTGGACGCCGTTGTGGACGAGGCACTCTGCGGGCGTCTGCGCTCGTTGCTGGCAAGAGGAGGGGAACGTGGACAAGAAACTGCTTGAGATCCTCGTGTGTCCGGTCTGCAAAGGCCCGCTCACGTACCGCAGGGCCGAGCTGGAGCTCGTGTGCTTCGGCTGCCGGCTCGCGTATCCGATCCGGGACGAGATCCCGGTCATGCTGGAAGAGGAGGCCCGGACCCTGGGGCCCGACGAAAAGCGCGACTAGCCCATGACGGCGTTCACGGCCGTGATCCCGGCGCGCCTGGCCTCCACGCGCCTGCCACGCAAGGTGCTGCTGGAGATCGGCGGCAAGCCGATGGTGCGTCACGCCTACGAGCGAGCCCTCGCGAGCGGCGCGGCGGAAGTGATCATCGCCACGGACGACGAGGAGGTCGCCGGGGTCTGCGCGGCGTTCGGGGCGGACGTGCAATTGACGGGGAGGCATCATCGCTCGGGGACCGATCGGATCGCCGAGGTGGCGGCGCTGCGCAGGCTCCCGGAAGACCGGATCGTCGTCAACGTGCAGGCGGACGAGCCGCTGCTCCCGCCGCCCCTGGTGCGCCAGGCGGCCGAAGACCTGGAGGCCTTTCCTGGGGCGGGTCTGGCGACGCTCTGCACACCCATCACGAGCCGAGCCGAGGTCTTCGACCCGAACGTCGTGAAGGTCGTGCTGGACCGTGAGGGCTTCGCGCTCTATTTCAGCCGGGCACCCATCCCCTGGCACCGGGAGGGCTTCCGCGAGAAGGCGCTGGGGTTGGTGGTGGGCGTGCCCTACCTTCGCCACGTAGGGCTCTACGCCTATCGCGTGGGGACCCTGCAGCGCCTGTCAGCCGAGCCCGCGGTCCCCCTGGAGCAGGCGGAATCCCTGGAACAGCTGAGGGCCCTCGCGGTGGGGGTGCGGATCCACGTGGCGCTCGCGGCGGAGCCTCCCGGTATCGGGGTGGATACGGCGGACGACCTGGAGCACGTGCGGCGGCTGCTCGAAGCGCGCATGCGCTGACCGCGACGACCGCTGAGGCCGGCCATCGGCTCGCCGCAGCGGAACAGCCCCGGCGCTTTGTCGCGGGTTTTTACATTTCCGTACCCTGCGGTCTCGGAGTGTGACGCAGGCCGCGGAATCTGCTCGGATTCCCGAAGTGAGCACAGAACTTGCTTCGGTCGGCGGCAACGCCCGGCCCGAAGTGTTCGGGACGAGCGTCGAACGGTTCGCCCCATCCAGAATCCTGCCGCTCGACGAGGCCATGTTCGACATCACCGCCTGTGCGGAGAACCCTGCCGTGATCCGCTTCCGCCGGAACGAGCGAGGGCGGGATTTCGTCGTGGGGGATATCCACGGCATGTTCGGGCATCTCGAGGCCCTGCTGGCCCGTACGGGATTCGATCCGAGGGTCGACCGGCTCTTCTCGGTGGGTGACCTCGTGGACCGGGGACCCGCGTCCCGGGACGCGCTGCGCTGGCTCTCCTGCGGGTGGTTCCACGCCTGCCGCGGCAACCACGAGCAGTTGGCCATCGACTCCGTGCTGCCGGACGAGCTCGACCACTGGACTCAGTACAACGGCGGGGCCTGGTGGATGCGGCTCTCGCGCCTCGAGCAACGGATGTTCCGGGACGCCTTCCTCGCCCTACCGCTCGCGATGGAAGTGGAGACCGATGCCGGCCTGGTGGGGATCGTGCACGCGGACATCCCGCCCGCGCTGAGCTGGGAGCGATTCACGGGGTTGCTGGCCGCGGGGCACGCGGACGCGGCGCTCTATGCGCTGTCCTCGCGCTATCGCATCCAGGCTGACAGGGACCGGCTGGGACCGGTCGATGGCGGGGTCGTCCGGGTTTACTGCGGGCATACGCCGGTGCGCGAGCCGCTCGCGATCGACAACGTCCACTTCATCGACACGGGCGCCGTGTACGCGCAGGACGGATACGGCGACGCGCGCCTGACACTCATCGAGATCCAGCCGGAGCCCCATCGGGAGAGCTCCATCCGCTGCGACCTGTACCTCTGAGCCTCGATGGGGCCCAGCGGGAGAGAGGGGACGTCCGGGGGTTGGCCGGAAGGCGGGGCGGCTATCGGGCGCGGTAGGTGATCCGGCCCTTGCTCAGGTCGTAGGGTGTGAGCTGCACGGTCACCCGATCACCCGTCAGGATCCGGATGTAGTGCTTGCGCATCTTGCCGGAGATGTGTGCCGTGACCACGTGGCCGTTGTCGAGCTGCACACGGAACGTGGTATTGGGCAGGGTCTCGACGACCATGCCTTCCATCTCGATTGCATCTTCTTTTGCCATGAGTCTCGACGGCCTTCTTCGCAGGCCGCGTAGTGTGCCAGAAGCGGTGATGGGCCGAAAGGCGCGGGCCGGGTGCGGCATGGCGGTTGGGGGGCGTCCGGCCGCCCTGCCGCAGACCCGGACGGCGTTCCTCAGGGCGGCTCGCGCGTCCAGACGCCCTCGCGCAGGAGCTCCAGCGGCCGGTATTCGGCCTTGTAGCGCATCTTCGGCGATTCCCGGACCCAGTAGCCGAGGTATAACCATTCGAGTCCGAGCCGCCGCGCCTGCTCGATCTCCCAAAGCACCACGAAGACCCCGGGACTGCGGCCCGCCGCGTCGGGGTCGAAGAACGTGTAGACCGCGGAGAGGCCGTCCTCCAGCCGGTCCACGACACCGACGGCGAGGAGCCCCGCCGCCGTTCGAAATTCATAGAACGTGGTTTCCGACCAGGGGCTGGTGAGAAGCTCGCGGCACTGACCGGGCGTCGGCGCATCCATGCCCCCACCCGCATGGCGCGTCTTCACGTAGCGGGCGTAGAGGGCGTACTGCTCGGAGGTGAGCGTGGGTGCCAGCGCGCTCACCTGCACGTCGCCGTTGGCCCGCCAGGCGCGACGCTGGCTGCGCCGGGGCCGGAATTCCCGTACGGGGATGCGCACCGGAATGCAGGCGTCGCAGCCGGGGCAGTGCGGCCGGTAGACATGGGGCCCGCTGCGGCGAAAGCCCTGGCGGGAGAGGGCCGTGAAGGTGACGCGGTCGGGGGAGGCCCCGGGGTGCGCGAAGACGGTCACCGCCTCCCGCCCTTCGAGGTAGCTGCACGCGTGCGGGGGTGTCGCGAAGAAGGCGATGGGCTCGGCCTCGGCGTGCGGTCTCATGCCGGCTGGCCGGGCGGCGCGAGAACTGGCCCCGGGACCTCGCACCAGGTGTCCAGGTGAGCGAGAAACGCGGTGCGCGGGATCTCGACGGCACCCATCCGCGCCAGGTGCTCGCTCGGAACCTGGCAGTCGATCAACCGGAATCCCATCCGGGCGAGGGCCACCAGCGCGACCTTGGACGCGTCCGGCACCCGGCTGAACATCGACTCGCCGAAGAAGACCCCGCCGAGCGCGACGCCGTAGAGCCCGCCGACCAGGACGCCGTTCTGCCAGGTCTCGACGCAATGGGCTGTCCCCTCACGGTGCAGCCTGCGGTAGGCGGTGGCCATGTCGTGCGTGATCCAGGTCCCGTCCCCACTGGCCCGGGGCGCAGCGCACGCCTTCACGACGGAGTCGAAGGCGGTGTCCACCCGGACCTCGAATCGCCCCTGGCGCAGGGCCTTGCGAAGGCTTCTGGACACCCGGATGTCCCCTGGGTGGAGCACCGCCCGCGGATCGGGTGACCACCAGAGGATGGGCTGACCGTCGCTGAACCAGGGGAAGATCCCCCGGCGATACGCGGCCCGCAGTCGGTCCGGGCTCAGGTCCCCGCCGAGTGCCAGGAGTCCGTTCGGCTCGGTGAGGGCATGGCTCACCGGCGGGAAGCCATCGGCCGGGGCACCCGCCGGGATGACGTGGGGGAGGAGGGCTCTCCTCATCCCGTCCCTTGCCCACCCTCTCAGCGCAGGGTGTCCAGATAACGCTCTGCGTCGAGCGCCGCCATGCACCCGCTGCCCGCCGAGGTCACGGCCTGGCGGTAGACCTGGTCCATGACGTCGCCGGCGGCGAAGACGCCAGGAATGCTGGTGGCGGTGGCGTTGCCCTCGAGGCCCGAGCGCACGCGGACGTAGCCGTTCACCATCTCGAGCTGGCCTTCGAACAGGGCAGTGTTCGGCGTGTGCCCGATGGCGACGAAGATGCCGGTCAACTCGAGGTCCCGCACCGTACCGTCCTTGATTCCCCGGACCCGGGCCCCGGTGACCCCGCTGGCGTCGCCCAGCACTTCGTCGAGCACCGTGTCCCAGAGCAGGGTGACGTTGCCGCTGCGTGCCTTCTCGAAGAGGCGCTCCTGCATGATCTTCTCGGCGCGCAGGGAATCCCGGCGGTGGATGAGCGTCACGTGGGAGGCGATGTTCGACAGGTAGAGCGCCTCCTCGACCGCCGTGTTCCCCCCGCCGATGACCGCAACCGCCTGCCCCCGGTAGAAGAAGCCGTCGCACGTGGCGCAGGCCGACACGCCGCGCCCCTTGAATGCCTGCTCCGAGGGCAGGCCGAGGTATCTCGCCGAGGCACCCGTCGCGATGATGAGCGCGTCGCAGGTGTAGACCGCCGAGTCACCGCGCAGGCGGAAGGGCCGTTCGGTCAGAGTGACCTCGTTCACCTGGTCGAACAGGATCTCCGTTCCGAACCGCTCCGCGTGCTGGCGCATCCGCTCCATGAGCTCCGGTCCCTGGACGCCCCCGTCGTCGCCCGGCCAGTTGTCCACCTCGGTGGTCGTCATCAGCTGCCCACCCTGTTCCAGCCCGGTGACCAGGACCGGCTTCAGATTGGCGCGCGCGGCGTATACCGCTGCCGTGTACCCGGCAGGGCCGGACCCGAGGATGAGCAGGCGAGAGTGTCGGACGTTCGTCATGATGGAGAGGCTCCAGAAAAGAATCCCGGCACGCCCGAAGAGGTGTTCGTGCGCGCGGCGGCAATGGTTGTGGGAAATGGTAAGGCATGGCGCGGGGTGGGGCAAAGGAGGCCGGTCCTGCGCCCGCGGTCGGGGTGCCGGTCCCGCGGGGTGGGTGGTGATATCATCGGAGCCTGGCGGGCGAGGGTGGCCAGGCGGAACCCCCCCTTCTCGTGGCATACTAATTAGAGAGTTACGGACAGATACTCGAGCGGTTTATCGTTTTGGCGCAGGCAATTCCCAAAAAAACCAACCGGTCGGCGCCCCTGGGGGCCCATCTCGGCCGTGGACTCCGCGAGGTCCTGTTCATCGTCGGTGGGGTCACCGCCGTCTACCTGTTGGTGTCCCTTCTCAGCTACCACCCGACCGACCCCGGGTGGTCCCAGGTCGGCACTGCGGGCCGCGTTGCGAACCGCGGCGGCATTGCCGGGGCCTGGCTCGCCGACGTGGGTCTCTATCTCTTTGGTTATCTCGCCTACCTGTTTCCGGCGCTGCTGGCTGTGGTGGGCTGGTCCATCTACCGGGGAGGCAGGCTCCCCACTCCCGGCTCGTGGCACGTCGCGGCGAGCCGGGCGAGCGGGTTCCTGCTGACGCTCACCGCCGGCTCGGGTCTCGCGACGTTGCACTTCGCCGCCCGGGGCCTGCCGCTCGCCGCGGGTGGTGCCCTCGGCGACGTGGTGGGCAGGGGGCTCGCGGGGCTGTTCAGCCCCCTCGGGGCCACGCTGTTCCTGCTGGCGCTGTTTCTCGTGGGTGTGACACTGTTCACCGGCCTGTCCTGGTTCGCGGTCATGGACGCGGTTGGGCTCTTCACGATCGAGGCGCTGTCCTGGGTTGCGGGTCTGCCCCGCAGGCTGAGGGAGGCGCTGCGGGCGCGCAAGGCGAGGCAGGAGCGAGAGACGGTCGTCGCTCGCGCCAAGGCGAAGACCACGCGCCGCGCGCCACCCCGGATCGAGCCCGTCGCCGGTCCCGTGCAGCCGAGCGTTCGGGTCGAGATGGAGCGGCAGGTACCCCTCTTCGAGCCTTCGGGCGAGGGCGGGCTGCCGCCGTTGTCGTTGCTCGACCCCGCGCCCGTCTCCCAGACGCCCATCGGGAAGGCGGCCCTGGAGGCCATGTCCCGGCAGGTCGAGGTCAAGCTGCTCGACTTCGGGATCGAGGTGCAGGTCGTGGCCGTGCACCCGGGGCCGGTGGTCACGCGCTTCGAGCTCCAGCCCTCGCCGGGCCTGAAGGTCAGCCGCATCAGCGCCCTCGCGAAGGACCTGGCGCGCTCGCTGTCGGTGGTGAGCGTGCGCATCGTCGAGGTGATCCCGGGGAAATCGGTCATCGGCCTGGAGATCCCCAACGAGCACCGGGAGCTCGTGGTGCTCAGCGAGATCCTGAAATCCAAGGAGTACGACGAGCTCTCCTCCGCGGTCGCGCTCTCGCTCGGCAAGGACATCGGGGGGCGCCCGGTGGTGGTGGACCTCGCGCGCATGCCGCACCTGTTGGTGGCCGGCACGACCGGTTCCGGGAAGTCGGTGGCCATCAACGCGATGGTCCTGAGCCTGCTCTACAAGTCCTCCCCGGCCGAGGTCCGCCTCATCCTGGTCGACCCCAAGATGCTGGAGCTCTCGGTCTACGAGGGGATCCCGCATTTGCTGGCGCCGGTCGTGACCGACATGAAGGAGGCGGCGAACGCGCTGCGCTGGTGCGTGGCGGAGATGGACCGCCGGTATCGAGTGATGTCCGCCCTCGGGGTCCGCAACCTCGGCGGGTACAACCGCAAGGTCAAGGAGGCCTCCTCGCGCGGCAGCCCGCTGCGCGACCCCCTGTTCAAGGGCGGGGAAGGCGAAGAGGTCGCGCTCCTGACGACGTTGCCGCTCGTGGTCGTGGTCATCGACGAGCTGGCGGACATGATGATGGTGGTGGGCAAGAAGGTCGAAGACCTGATCTGCCGTCTCGCCCAGAAGGCCAGGGCCTCTGGCATTCACCTCATCCTGGCGACGCAGCGACCCTCGGTCGACGTCATCACGGGGCTCATCAAGGCCAACATTCCAACCCGCATCGCGTTCCAGGTCTCCTCGAAGGTGGATTCGCGCACCATCCTGGACCAGATGGGGGCCGAGCATCTCCTCGGCCACGGCGACATGCTCTATCTCCCGCCGGGGAGCGGCGCTCCGATCCGGGTCCACGGGGCCTTCGTGTCGGACAACGAGGTCCACCGCGTCGTGGAGCACCTGCGCGCGCACGGCAAGCCGGACTACGTGCACGAGATCCTCCAGGCCGCGGAGGAGCAGGAGAACGGTGAGGGTGGCGAGGCCGCGGGGGGAGAGAAGGACCCGCTCTACGACCAGGCGGTGGTCATCGTCATGGAGAGCCGCCGCGCGTCCATCTCGGGCGTGCAGCGACGCCTCAAGATCGGTTACAACCGTGCAGCCCGCATGATCGAAGAAATGGAGCGGGCGGGTCTCGTGGGCCCGCTCCAGTCCAACGGCAGCCGCGAGGTGCTGGTGCCCTCGGCGCCACACTGAGCGCCGCGGCCGGAGCGCCCGTCAACCTCCCCAGGTCCCTGGCTCTATGACTCGCATCCTGAAGGTCACATTCCTCAGCGTGCTGCTCGCGACGAGCGCCGGCGCTGCCGCTGACGTCGCGCGGCTCAAGACCTTTCTCAGCGAGATGAAATCGCTCGAGGCCGCCTTCGAGCAGACCGTCGAGGACGAGAAGGGACGCAACCTGGAGAGCTCCTTCGGCCGGTTCTACCTGTCGCGGCCGGGCCGGTTCCGCTGGAGCTACACGGTCCCCTACGTCCAGGAGATCGTCTCGGACGGGGAGGAGGTCTGGATCTACGACAGCGAGCTCGCGCAGGTCACGGTGAAGAGTGCGCGCGAGGCGCTCGCGAATGCCCCGGGGCTCTTGTTGAGCACGAACCGTCCGCTGGAGGCGGAATTCGTCCTGACGGACCTCGGTCGCAAGGGTGACGTGGAGTGGGTGGAGCTCACGCCGAAATCCACCGACGCGCCCTTCCGCAAGGTGCGCATCGGACTGCGCGGGCGCGACCTGGCAGAGATGGAACTGGCGGACGGCTTCGGTCAGCTCACCCATCTGCGCTTCAAGGGAGCGATCAAGAACCCGAAGTTGAGCCCCGAGCTCTTCCGCTTCCAGCCGCCCGATGGGGTGGATGTCATGCGCGACCCCACCGTGACGCACTGAGCGCGCCCGTCGCCGAGCCTGGCCTTGAGCGAGACCTCCTCCCACGCCCCCCTCGCCGACCGCATGCGGCCCGAGCGGGTCGAGGACCTCGTGGGGCAGGAGCGCATCCTCGGTCCCGGGCGGCCCCTGCGCGAGGCGCTGCAGACCGGGCGTCTGCACTCGATGGTGCTCTGGGGTCCTCCGGGGACAGGAAAGACGACCCTGGCGCGCCTGCTCGCCCGCTCTGCCCACGCGCAGTTCATTCCCCTCTCGGCCGTTCTGGCGGGAGTCAAGGACATTCGCGAGGCCGTCGCCCGGGCACAGGCTTACCGGCAGGCCGAGGGCGGGGAGACGATCCTGTTCGTGGACGAGGCCCACCGCTTCAACAAGGCCCAGCAGGACGCGTTCCTCCCGTACGTCGAGGACGGCACCCTGACCTTCATCGGGGCCACGACCGAGAACCCCTCCTTCGAGCTGAACAGCGCGCTCCTCTCGCGCTGCAGGGTCTACGTCCTGCAGCCGCTCGGGCCGGAGGACGTCCGCCGGGTGGTCGACCGCGCGGTCGAGGACCCGGAGCGCGGGTTGGGCGCAGCCGGGCTGCGGATGGCGGATGCCGAGCGTGACCGGTTGGCCCACGCGGCGGACGGTGACGCCCGCCGGGCCCTGAACGTCCTCGAGGTCGCGGCGGAGCTCGCGTCCGGGGGCGGCCGGGGCGGTGAGGTCAGCGCCGAGGTGCTCGACGCGGTGCTGACCGGTGACGTCCGGCGCTTCGACCGCGGGGGCGATGTCTTCTACGACCAGATCTCCGCGCTCCACAAGTCCATCCGGGGGTCCGACCCGGACGCCGCGCTCTACTGGCTGGCGCGCATGCTCGACGGGGGTTGCGACCCCGTCTACTTGGCGCGGCGTCTGGTCCGGGTCGCCAGCGAGGACGTGGGCAACGCGGACCCCCGGGCGCTGTCCCTGGCGCTCGCGGCCTGGGACGTGCAGGAGCGGCTCGGCCACCCCGAGGGAGAACTGGCCCTTGCGCAGGCCGTGACGTACCTCGCCAGCGCGGCCAAGAGCAACGCCGTCTACGTCGCGTTCGGAGAGGCCCGGGAGGACGTCCGGCGCCTGGGATCGCTCGCGGTCCCCTTGCACCTGCGCAACGCCCCCACCGCCCTGATGCGCCGTCTCGACTACGGTGCGGCGTATCGCTACCCTCACGACGAGCCGAACGCCTACGCGGCGGGCCAGCGCTATTTCCCGGACGGGATGCCCGCGCGGCGCTACTACCGGCCCGTGCCGCGGGGGCTGGAGAGCCAGATCGCCGAGAAACTCGAGCGCCTGCGGGGCCTGGATTCGGCCGCCGCCGGAACGACCGCGACCGCGACGGCGACGGGGCGGGACAAGGAGCGGGGAGCGTAGGTGCGGGAAGCAACCGCGACTCCACCAGCACCCACGACTCCACCTGAAATACAACCTTCAACGGCGACCTCTCATGCTAGACCCGAGGCTGTTCCGCAACGAGTTGGAAGGCACCGCCCGCCGCCTCGCGCGCCGGGGGTACACACTGGACACGGAGCGCGTTGCCACGCTGGAGGCGGAGCGCAAGGCCGTTCAGGTGCGCACCCAGGAGCTGCAGGCCGAGCGCAACGCCCGCTCCCGACTCATCGGGAAGGCGAAGGCGAGCGGGGAGGACACGGCTCCGCTGCTCGCCGAGGTGGGGCGTCTGGGGGATGACCTGAAGGGCGCGGAGGCCCGCCTCGAGGCGCTGCAGGCCGAGATCGAGGGGTTCCTGCTCACGGTACCCAACATCCCCCACGAGAGCGTGCCGTCCGGGGGGGGAGAGGCCGACAACGCGGAGGTCCGGCGCTGGGGGGAGCCCCGCGCCTTCTCCTTCGAGCCCCGGGACCACGTGGACCTTGGCGCCGCGCTCGGGCTGCTGGACTCCGAGACCGCGGCCAAGATATCGGGGAGCCGCTTCACGGTCCTGGCGGGTGCGCTCGCGCGCCTGCACCGGGCGCTCACCCAGTTCATGCTCGATCTGCACACCAGCCGCCACGGCTATCGTGAGGTCTATGTCCCCTATCTAGTCAACGCCGCGAGCCTGACGGGGACCGGGCAGCTGCCGAAGTTCAAGGAAGACCTCTTCCACATCCCGCTCCAGGACTACTACCTGATCCCGACCGCCGAGGTCCCGGTGACCAACATCGCCCGCGACGTCATCTTCGAGGCGGACGAGATGCCGAGGCGCTTCGTCTGCCACACGCCGTGTTTTCGCAGCGAGGCCGGGTCCTACGGAAAGGACACCCGGGGGATGATCCGCCAGCATCAGTTCGAGAAGGTCGAGATGGTGCAGATGGTGACGCCAGCGGATTCCTACCGCGCCCTGGAGGAGCTCACGGGGCACGCCGAAGCGGTCCTGCAGGCCCTCGGGCTGCCGTACCGCGTGGTGACGCTCTGCACCGGGGACCTGGGCTTCTCGTCGGCCAAGACCTATGACATCGAGGTATGGTTGCCGGGCCAGCAGCGCTATCGGGAGATCTCCTCCTGCAGCAACTTCGAGGACTTCCAGGCCCGGCGCCTGAAGGCCCGCTGGCGCAACCCGGACACGGGCAAGCCCGAGCTGCTGCACACCCTGAACGGCTCGGGGCTCGCCGTCGGGCGCACCCTGGTGGCAGTGATGGAGAACTGCCAGGAGGCGGACGGACGCATTGCCGTCCCCGAGCCGCTACGGGGCTACATGGGCGGCGCCACCCACGTCGGCTGACGGCGCGTAGCCGCGCTACAGCGCTGCGAGGATCGCGTCGACGCTCTTCTTGGCGTCGCCGAAGAGCATGCGGGCGTTGTCCTCGAAGAACAGCGGGTTCTCGACCCCGGCGTAGCCGGTGGCCATGCTGCGCTTCATGACGACGACGGTCCGGGCCTTCCACACCTCCAGCACCGGCATGCCGGCGATGGGGCTGTCCGGGTCGGTCTGGGCGCTCGGGTTGACGATGTCGTTGGCCCCGATCACGAGGACGGCGTCGGTCTCCGGGAAATCAGGGTTGATCTCGTCCATCTCGAGCACGATGTCGTAGGGCACCTTCGCCTCGGCCAGCAGCACGTTCATGTGCCCGGGCATGCGTCCCGCGACCGGGTGGATGGCGAAACGCACCTTGACCCCGCGTGCCCGCAGCTTCTCCGAGATCGCGGCGATGGGGTACTGGGCCTGGGCGACGGCCATGCCGTAGCCGGGAACGATGACGACCTGGTCGGCGTCCTTCAGGAGCTGGGCGGTGTCCTCCGCGCTGATCGGGTTGACCTCTCTTCCCTCCGCAACCCCGGCGGCGGACGTGCCCGTGGGGGTCCCGAACCCACCGGCGATCACGGCGAGGAACTTGCGATTCATCGCCCGGCACATGATGTAGGAGAGGATCGCGCCGCTCGAGCCCACCAGGGCACCCGTGACGATCAGCAGGTCGTTCGACAACATGAAACCGGTCGCCGCCGCCGCCCACCCGGAGTAGCTGTTCAGCATCGAGATCACCACGGGCATGTCGGCGCCGCCGATGGCGATGACCATGTGGATACCGAAGAGGAACGCGAGCAGCGTCATGAGGACCAGGGCCACCAGGCCGCCCCTCGGGTCCGCCTGCAGGAACTCCCACCCCAGCCAGAGGCTGACGAGCAGCAGCCCCAGGTTCAGCCAGTGCCGCGCCGGTAGCAGCATGGGCCTGCTCGTGACGATCCCCTGCAGCTTGCCGAAGGCGACGACCGATCCGGTGAAGGTCACGGCGCCAATCAGGACGCCCAGGTAGATCTCGACCTCGTGGATCGTGCGCTCCACCCCGTGATGCTGCACCGAGGGGTCGAGGTAGCTGGCGAAGCCGACCAGCACGGCGGCGAGGCCGACGAAGCTGTGCAGCATCGCCACCAGCTGCGGCATCGCCGTCATCACCACGCGTCGTGCGACCACGATTCCAATCACGGCGCCGACGCCCATCGTGACGGCGATCAGGACGTAGGCGTTCACGTGGGGCAGGGCGAGCGTCGCCACGATGGCGATCGCCATGCCGACCATCCCGTAGAGGTTTCCCCGGCGTGCCGACTCGGGGTGCGAGAGGCCGCCGAGGCTCAGGATGAAGAGGACGGCGGCGACCAGGTATGCGCTGCTGATCAGTCCCTGAGACATGGGTCGGTCCTCTACTTGCGGAACATCTGCAGCATGCGCTGCGTGACCAGAAAGCCGCCCGCGACGTTGATCATCGAGAGCAAGACCGCGAAGGCGGCCAGGACCGTGACCAGGCTGGGGAAGGGTCCCGAGATCTGGAGCAGGGCACCGAGCACGATGATTCCGCTGATGGCGTTCGTCACGCTCATGAGCGGCGTGTGCAGGGCGGGGGTGACGCTCCACACCACCTTGTAGCCGACGAAGATGGCGAGCACGAACACGGTGAGGTGGTTCAGGAGCTCACGGGGCGCCACGGTGCCGACGGCGAGGAAGGCGAGCGCACCCAGGAGCAGCGCGACGGCCGATCCGAGGCCGGCGCGCGCGGCCGCCTCCTCTTTCGATGGCTGGGGCGGCTTCGCGGGGACCGGGGGCTTCGGGGGTGCCTTCGAGAGTTTGGGGGCGGGGGGTGGCCAGGTGATCTCGCCGTCCCGGATGACGGTCGCGCCGCGGATGACGTCGTCCTCCATGTCGACCACGATCCGCCCGTCCTTCGCGGGGGTGAGGTCCGTCAGCAGGTGTCGCAGGTTGGTCGCGTAGAGCCGGCTCGACTGCGTCGGCAGGCGGCTCGGCAGGTCCGTGTGACCGATGATGGTGACCCCATGGCGCACGACCACCTTTCCCGGCTCGGTGAGCGCGCAGTTGCCGCCCTGCTCGGCGGCGAGATCGACGATCACGCTGCCGTCGGCCATGGACTGCACCATCTCCTCGGTGATCAGCTTGGGGGCCGGCTTCCCCGGGATCAGCGCGGTCGTGACGATGATGTCGACCTCGCGCGCCTGCGCGGCGAAGAGTGCCATCTCGGCCTTGATGAAGGCCTCGCTCATCACCTTCGCGTAGCCACCCGTCCCGCTGCCTTCCTCCTCGAAATCCAGCATGAGGAACTCGGCCCCCATGCTCTTCACCTGGTCCTTCACCTCGGGCCGGGTGTCGAAGGCGCGCACGACCGCACCCATGCCGTGGGCGGTGCCGATGGCGGCGAGGCCCGCCACGCCCGCGCCGATGACCAGCACCTTGGCCGGCGGGACCTTGCCCGCCGCGGTGATCTGTCCGGTGAAGAAGCGCCCGAAGTGCCCCGCGGCCTCGATGATGGCGCGGTAACCCGCGATGTTGGCCATCGAGGAGAGGGCGTCGAGCTTCTGCGCCCGGGAGATGCGGGGCACGCTGTCCATGGCGATGACGGTGGCCTTGCGCGCGGCGAGCCGCTGCATCAGCTCGGGATTCTGGGCGGGCCACAGGAAGCTCGCGAGCGTGGCGCCCTCCCGCAGCAGTTCGGCCTCGTGCACGCCGAGCGTGGGGTGGGGCTCGGGTGCGCGGACCTTCAGGACGACGTCGGCCGAGGCCCACAGGGCCCGGGTGTCGGGCACGATCTCCGCCCCGGCTTCCCGGTAGAGGTCGTCCGAGAAATGGGACAGTGCCCCGGCGCCGGCCTCGACGGACACCGGGAAACCGAGCTTGACGAGCTCCCGGACGGACTCTGGCGTCGCCGCCACGCGCGCCTCGTTTTCGTGGATCTCCCGCGGAATTGCGATTCTCACGGCTCGGGTCTCCTCGCTGCCTGTGGGGCGTCTCGAGCCCCCGGTCAGGGGCCGGCGGATTATAGCCGAGACGCAGGACTCGCTTGTTGCCCCAGAAACGACGAAGCCCCGGCGTCGGCCGGGGCTTCGCATGGGGTCCTGGGGAAGCCGAAGGACTATTCGTCGCCGCCGAAGACCCCCAGCAGGTGCAGGAGACTGCTGAAAAGATTGTAGATGGAGACGTAAAGGGTCACGGTGGCGGAGACGTAGTTCGTTTCCCCGCCGTGGATGATCGCGCTCGTCTCCCAGAGGATCAGCCCGGACATCAGCAGCACGAAGATCGCCGAGACGGCGAGCGAGAGCCCGCCGAGCCCGAACAGGACCGCGGCGAGGCCTGCCAGGAAGGCGACGAGGATCCCCGCCATGAGGAAACCGCCGAGGAAGCTGAAGTCCTTGCGGCTGGTGACGGCGTAGGCGGACATGGCGACGAAGATGACGCCGGTGCCGGCGAGCGCCATCGCCACGACCTGAGTGCCGTTCGGCAGGGCCGTCACGTAGTGGTTCAGGATGGGACCGAGGGTGAGGCCCATGAAGCCGGTCAGCGCGAACACGAACAGCAGCCCCAGGCTGCTGTTCCGGAACTTGTTCGTGAGGAACAGCAGCAGGAAGTAGCCACCGAGCGTCACCAGCAGGCCGGGGTGTGGCATGCGGGTGGCCATCGCGATGCCCGCCGTCAGGGCGCTGAACAGCAGCGTCATCGCGAGAAGAAGATAGGTGTTGCGCAAGACCTTGTTGGTCTCGAGGACCGATTCCATCGGTCGGGTGTAGGCCGGGAAGGTCTGGCTCATGTCGTTCTCCGTGCTGGGTTGCGATTGCCCACGGACATCTCAGACTTCGATGGACGGCCGGAGGTTCCGCGATGATATCGGGCGCACCGATCCCGTCAACCCGAGGAGAGCCCGGGCCGGACCTCCTGGGGAGGATTTGCGCTATCCTTGGCGCTTCCGCCTTTCCGAGAAGGGTGGGTTGGCCGAGCGGTTGAAGGCACTAGTCTTGAAAACTAGCAAGGGAGCAATCCCTTCCTGGGTTCGAATCCCAGACCCACCGCCATCACCACGCCTCGCAAGGTTGCCAGAAGGCCTTCGCTGGCCTCGTGAGACACCTCGAGCCTGCCGTCAATCGCGCCGGTAGGTCCCCACGATGTGCGCCCGGCCGATCACGTGCCCCTCCATGGCCTTCTCCAACGTCGCCTTGGTGGGCTTGCCGAGGTCCGGCAGCGCCACGTCGAGGGCATAGAGCTTGTGGAAGTAGCGGTGGCGCCCGATGGGCGGACACGGACCTCCATACCCCGTGCGCTTCCAGTCGTTCAGACCCTCGCGGGTGCCGGCGGGCAGGTCGGTCGGTGCCACGGCCTCGGGCAGGCCGCTCGAGTCGGCCGGAAGGTTGTAGAGCACCCAGTGGACCCAGGTCATCTTCGGGGCCGCGGGGTCGGGCGCGTCCGGGTCGTCGACGATCAGGGCGAGGCTCCTGGTGCCGGCGGGTACCCCGGACCACGCCAGGGGGGGTGATCGGTCCTTGCCATCGCAGGTGTACAGCGTGGGAATCGCACCCTCGGGTGCAAACGCCGTCGAGGTGATGGTCAGGCTCATCACGCGGTCTCCTCCGGCTGCGCAGGCGGCAGGGCCAGTCGTCGCGAACGCCGTCAGGGCGCCGAGCAGCAACAACCCCACCTGTGGTCGGAGGCGCTGCCGCCAAGCGTTCGTGTGACTGGACATGGGATGATGTGTGCGCTCCGCGCCGTCCTACCGGTATCATGCTCCGCGGTTCCGGCCAAAGGAAGCCGCCCGTTCCATCCCCTCTCCTCAAGGTGAACTATGGACCTTTCCAGCGATTACCTGGGTTTCCGGCTCAAGCACCCCGTGATGCTGGGGGCTTCTCCCCTCGTGCAGGACCTGGGCAAGGTGAAGCAGGCCGAGGACGCGGGGGTGTCTGCCATCGTGATGAACTCCCTGTTCCAGGAACAGATCGAGCACGAGCGGCGGCTCGAGGAGCGTCGCGCGGAGGTCAACGAGTCCTTTGGCGAGGCCCAGAGCTACCTGCCGGCCTCGAGCGAATACGTGGCCGGTCCTGACGCCTATCTCGAGCAATTACGCAAGGTCAAGGAGGCCGTGGACGTTCCCGTGATCGGGTCGCTGAACGGCACGACCCAGGCGGGCTGGCTCGATTATGCCCGGCTCATCGAGCAGGCGGGCGCGGACGCGCTGGAATTGAACGTGTACACCGTGGGCAGCGATCCGTCCGAGGACTGCTCCACCATCGAGAAGCGACTGGTGGACATGGTGGCTGCGGTGGCCGGCAAGACGACGCTGCCCATTGCGGTGAAACTCTCCCCGAGCTACACGGGGCTCTCCCACCTGGCGCGCCAGTTGTCCGCGGCCGGCGCCAAGGGGCTGGTGCTGTTCAACCGGTTCTACCAGCCCGACATCGATCTGGAGAAACTGGACGTGTCATTGAAGCTCGAGCTGTCGAGCTCGTCCGAGTTGCTCTCGCGGCTGCGCTGGACGGCGCTCCTGTCCGGTCGCGTCGACGTCTCTCTGGGGGTGACGGGCGGGGTGCATACGCCCGACGACGCGCTCAAGGCGGTGATGGCCGGCGCGCACGGCGTGCAGGTCGTCTCAGCGGTGCTGAAGAACGGCGTCGGCGTGGTGACCCGTCTGGTCGAGGGGCTCGACCGCTGGCTCGCCGAGCACGAGTATGCATCCCTGGAGCAGGCCCAGGGCAGCATGAGCCTGTGGCGCAGCCCCAGGCCGGAGATGTACGAGCGCGGAAATTACATCCGCATCCTGCAGGGCTACTCGCGCTCCTGGCGCTAGGGCGGGCGGGGAGACCCGACTGCGCCAGATCGAGGGCCGCATCCCCGGTACCGGGTGCCCGCGAGCGGGTGGGGTGGCCCGGAGGTGCGGTCTAAGGCAGTGTTTTAGTTGGCTCCCCGGGACGGGCTCGAACCGCCGACCTAGTGATTAACAGTCACCCGCTCTACCGACTGAGCTACCGGGGAAAAGCGCGACGTATCCTACTGGCGCCGCGGGAACGGGTCAACTTGAGGAAACCATTCCCGTCGGACGCCTCACTGCCGGGTGCGCCTTCAGACTGACCACGGAGCCTGCGCCCCGTCACGCCTGCCCGAGGAACACCGTGATGCGCTCCATGGCCTTTTCCAGGTTCTGCAGGCTCGTGGCGATGGAAATGCGCTGGAACCCCGGGGCGCCGAAGGCGGAGCCGGGAACGAGCGCGACCCCGGCCTCGCGCAGCAGCAGGTCCGCGAAGGCCACGTCGTCGGAGGCCCCCGTCGCGCGCATCGCATCCCGGGTGTCGGGGAAGAGGTAGAACGCCCCCTGGGCGGGGAGGCAACGAACCCCCCGGATGCCGTTCAGGGCCCCCAGGACGTAGTCGTGCCTTGTCTTGAAGGCCCGCACCATCTCCGCGATGAACGCCTGGTCGCCGTCGAGGGCCGCCTCGGCCGCGACCTGGGCAATGGAGGTCGGGTTGGAGGTGCTCTGGGACTGGATCTTGACCATGGCCCGGATCAGGGGCGCGGGGCCGGCGGCGTAGCCGATACGCCAGCCCGTCATGGCGTAGGCCTTGGATACGCCGTTCAGCACGACGGTCCGCTCATAGAGGTCCGGCCGGGCCGTCAGGATGTTCGCGAAGGGCTCGCTGCCCCAGGTGATGTGCTCGTACATGTCGTCGCTGGCGACGATCACGTTCGGGTGCCGGTGCAGGACCTCGCCGAGTGCCGCGAGCTCGGCCCGCGTGTAGCAGACCCCCGTCGGGTTGGAGGGGCTGTTGATCACCAGCATGCGCGTCTTCGGTCCGATGGCGCGCTCCAGTTGCTCCGGGGTCAGCTTGAACCCGTGCTCCGCGGTGCCCTCCAGGATGACGGGGGTCCCGTCGGCCAGGAGCACCATGTCGGGGTAGGAAACCCAGTACGGCGCCGGGATGAGCACCTCGTCCCCCGCGTCGAGCAGGGCCTGGGCGAGGTTGTAGAAGGTCTGTTTGCCGCCCACGGAGACGACGACCTGCTCCGGGGCATAGGTGAGCCCGTTGTCGCGCTGGAGCTTGCGGATCACGGCCTGCTTCAGGGACGGGATTCCGTCGACCGCCGTGTACTTGGTGAAGCCGCGGTCCAGGGCCTGTTTGGCCGCGTCCTTGATGTGGGTGGGGGTGTCGAAGTCCGGCTCCCCAAGCCCGAGGTTGACGATGTCCTGACCGGCCGCCTTGAGGGCGGCCGCCCGGGCGCTCACGGCGAGGGTGGGGGAGGGCTTGATGCGCCGTACGCGCTGGGAGAGGCGTAGTTCCACGGCTAAGGTCCTGGTGCGTGAAAGGGGTGTCGGTCAGGGGGGGAATTCTATACCAAGCGGGCGCCCACGCCTCCCGGCGCCGGTGGGCCAGGCCTCTGCGCCAGGGGCCACCACGCCGGGTCGGGGACGCCGGCGGGAGATTGGCCCCCCCAGTGGGGGGCGCTATCCTGCAGCGCATGTCCAGGCCATTGGAGCTGGTTTCGAGCTACGCGCCATCCGGCGACCAGCCGGATGCCATCCGGCAGCTGACCGAGGGGATCGAGTCCGGCCTCGCGTGCCAGACCCTGCTCGGGGTCACCGGCAGCGGCAAGACGTTCTCGGTCGCGAACGTCATCCAGCGCGTTCAGCGCCCGACCCTCGTCCTCGCGCCGAACAAGACGCTGGCGGCCCAACTCTACGGGGAGATGAGGGAGTTCTTCCCGCACAATGCGGTCGAGTACTTCGTCAGCTACTACGACTATTACCAGCCGGAGGCCTACGTCCCGTCGACCGACACCTACATCGAGAAGGACGCCTCGATCAACGAGCACATCGAGCAGATGCGGCTCTCGGCGACGAAAGCGATTCTCGAGCGCAGGGACGTGGTGATCGTGGCGACCGTCTCCGCGATCTACGGCCTCGGCGACCCCGACGCGTACATGAGCATGGTGCTGCACCTGGCGCGCGGGCACCTCCTCGACCAGCGGGAGATCCTGCGTCGCCTCGCCGAGCTCCAGTACACGCGCAACGAGATCGAGCTCTCCCGGGGCACCTTCCGGGTGCGCGGGGACGTCATCGACATCTTCCCGGCGGACAGCGAGCGGGACGCGATCCGCGTGGAGCTCCTCGACGACGAGATCGAGTCGCTCGGCTACTTCGATCCGCTGACGGGCGAGGTGCTGCGGAGAGTCCCGCGCCTCACCGTCTACCCGAAGAGCCACTACGTCACGCCGCGCGAGCGGGTGCTGGAGACGGTGGACGGGGCGCGCGTGGAGCTACGGGAGCGGCTCGAGCAGTTCCACCAGGCGGGCAAGCTGCTCGAGGCCCAGAGGCTGGAGCAGCGCACGACCTTCGACCTCGAGATGATGCAGGAGCTCGGCTACTGCAAGGGCATCGAGAACTACTCGCGCTACCTCTCCGGGCGCCAGCCGGGGGAGCCGCCGCCGACCCTCTTCGACTACCTGCCGCAGGACGCGTTGCTGGTGGTGGACGAGAGCCACGTCACCATCCCCCAGCTCGGCGGCATGTACCGGGGGGACCGCTCGCGCAAGGAGACCCTCGTCGAGTACGGCTTTCGCCTGCCTTCGGCGCTCGACAACCGCCCGCTTCGCTTCGACGAGTGGGAGAGGCTGATGCCCCAGGCGATCTTCGTGTCGGCGACGCCGGGCCCCTACGAGCTGGAACGCTCCGGACAGGTCGTGGAGCAGGTGGTGCGGCCTACGGGGCTGGTGGATCCGGAGATCGAGGTCCGGCCCGCCGCGACGCAGGTCGATGACCTGCTCTCCGAGATCGTGCAGCGGGTGGCGGATGGTGAGCGGGTACTGGTCACGACCCTCACCAAGCGGATGGCCGAGGACCTGACCGACTTCCTCGGTGACCACGGGGTCCGGGTACGTTACCTGCACTCGGACATCGAGACCGTGGAACGGGTGGAGATCATCCGCGATCTGCGGCTTGGCGAATTCGACGTTCTGGTCGGGATCAACTTGCTGCGCGAGGGCCTGGACATCCCCGAGGTCTCCCTGGTCGCGATCCTGGACGCGGACAAGGAGGGTTACCTGCGCTCGGAGCGCTCCCTCATCCAGACCATCGGGCGGGCCGCGCGGAACCTCCACGGCAAGGCGATCCTCTACGCCGAGGGGGTGACGGGCTCGATGCGCCGGGCCATCGACGAGACCGAGAGACGCCGGGCGAAACAGCAGGAGTACAACCGCGTCCACGGGATCACGCCGAAGTCGGTGGAAAAGGCTGTGGCCGACATCATGGAGGGTGCCAGGGGCGGCCCGGTCCTTGCCGCGGGCCGCTACGCTCGCGTGGCGGAGGACGTCAGCGCATATGCCGCGCTCGCCCCCGAACAGTTGAAGAAGAAGGTGTCGGAGCTCGAGGCCCAGATGTACCGGCACGCGGAGAATCTTGCATTCGAAGAGGCCGCGCGGCTGCGGGACGAGATCCGTCGGATCGAGGACCTGCACCTCGGTATCGCGAAGGAGCCCACGGCCCGGGGGCGCCGGCGCCGGGCGGCGGGTTGAGCGGTGCCCCCCGGCGGCGCGCCCCAGACCCCAGCGAGCGCGCGGCGTTCGCGGAGCGGACCCGTCCGGTTGCCCGCGACGCGCGCTTGCTCGTCGGGCAGGGATTCCGCTATCTTTACGGCCCCACAGGCGCGTAGCTCAGTGGTAGAGCACTACCTTGACATGGTAGTGGTCGGTGGTTCGATCCCACTCGCGCCTACCAGAAAACAAGGGGTTGGCTGTAGCAGGCTAACCCCTTCGTCGTTTTTGCCGCTCAGAGAGGCGGCAACGGGGTATCGCCCCTCGACCCGGCCCTGACGAAGTGAGTGCCTGACATGCCAATCATCACCCTGCCCGATGGTTCCCAGAAGGCGTTCGACCAGTCGGTGACGGTGGGGGAGGTCGCTGCCGCGATCGGCCCCGGACTGGCCAGGGCAGCGGTCGCTGGCCGGGTCGACGGCAGGCTCGTGGACACGTCCCATCGCATCGACCGGGACGCCACGCTGGCGATCGTCACCGAGCGTGACCCCGAGGGCGTGGACGTCATCCGCCACTCCACCGCGCACCTGATGGCGCACGCGGTGAAGGAGCTGTTTCCCGAGACCCAGGTGACCATCGGCCCCGTGGTCGAGGACGGGTTCTACTACGACTTCTCCCGGGAGGAGCGCTTCCGCCCCGAGGACCTCGAGGTGATCGAGGCGCGAATGAAGGAAATCGCCGGCCGCGACCTGCCGGTCGAGCGGATCGAGATGCCGCGGGACGACGCGGTGCGCTTCTTCCTCGACCAGGGCGAGAAGTACAAGGCCGAGATCATCGCCTCCATCCCGGCCAACGAGACCCTCTCGCTCTACCGCCAGGGCGAGTTCGTGGATCTCTGCCGCGGTCCGCACGTGCCCTCCACGGGAAAGCTGCGGGCCTTCAAGCTGATGAAGCTGGCGGGTGCCTACTGGCGGGGCGACTCGCGCAACGAGATGCTGCAGCGCGTCTACGGGACCGCCTGGGGGAGCCAGAAGGACCTGGACGCCTACCTCCATCGTCTGGAGGAGGCCGAGAAGCGCGACCACCGCAAGCTCGCCAAGCAGCTGGACCTCTTCCACCAGCAGGAAGAGGCGCCCGGAATGGTGTTCTGGCACGACCGGGGATGGACCGTTTACCGCCTGGTGGAGCAGTACATCCGGGACGTGATCCGGGAGCACGGCTACACCGAGGTCCGGACGCCGCAGGTGATCGACCGCTCCCTCTGGGAGCGCTCCGGCCACTGGGACAAGTTCCGGGAGAACATGTTCACCACCCGGAGCGAGAATCGGGACTACGCCGTCAAGCCCATGAATTGCCCGGGCCACATCCAGATCTTCAACCAGGGGCTGCGCAGCTACCGCGACCTGCCCCTGAGGATGGCGGAGTTCGGGTCCTGCCATCGCAACGAGGCGTCGGGGACGCTGCACGGGTTGATGCGGCTGCGGAACTTCGTCCAGGACGACGCGCACATCTTCTGCACCGAAGAGCAGTTGCAGCCCGAGGTCGCGGCCTTCATCGACCTGTTGTTCCGGGTGTACGCGGACTTCGGGTTCCAGGAGGTCATCATCAAGCTCTCCACCCGCCCGGAGCAGCGCGTGGGGTCGGACGAGGTCTGGGACCGGGCGGAGCAGGCGCTCGCCGTGGCCCTGGACGGCAAGGGGCTCGAGTGGAAGCTGCAGCCTGGCGAGGGCGCGTTCTACGGGCCCAAGATCGAATTCTCGCTGCGGGACTCCATCGGGCGCGTCTGGCAGTGCGGGACCATCCAAGTGGACTTCTCCATGCCTGACCGGCTCGGGGCCGAATACGTGGCCGAGGACGGCAGCCGAAAGGTCCCGGTCATGCTGCACCGGGCGATCCTGGGCTCCATGGAGCGTTTCATCGGGATCCTGATCGAGGAGCACGCGGGCAAGCTGCCGGCCTGGCTCGCGCCGGTCCAGGCGGTCGCCCTCAATATCACCGATGGGCAGGCCGACTACGCGCAGGAGGTGGTGAAAGTCCTGCGGAAACAGGGATTCCGGGCCGAGTGTGACTTGAGAAACGAGAAAATCGGTCTTAAGATCCGCGAGCATACTCTGCAGCGGGTCCCGTACCTCCTCGTTCTCGGGGGGCGGGAGCTGGAAAACCGGACCGTGGCCGTTCGCACCCGCAACGGAGCCGATCTCGGGGCGATGCCCTTGGAGGCGTTCGCCGAGAAGCTCCGGGAAGAGGTGGCGAGCCACGGTCGAGTCGTTCTGGAGGGCTGACAATCACTGCGAAGACGGAGTACCGCATCAACGAGGAGATCACGGCTCGGACGATGCGCGTGATCGGGCCGGAAGGCGAGCAGGTCGGGATCGTGTCCCGGGAAGATGCTCTCCGGATGGCAGAGGAAGCGGGTGTGGACCTGGTGGAGATCGCGCCCCAGGCGGATCCGCCCGTGTGCCGGGTCATGGACTACGGCAAGCACTTGTTCGAGGAGAGCAAGCGCAAGGCTTCCGCGCGCAAGAGGCAGCAGCAGGTCCAGGTCAAGGAGATGAAGTTCCGCCCTGCAACCGGGGAGGGGGACTACCAGGTCAAGCTGCGCAAGCTCGTCGAGTTCATCACCGAGGGCGACAAGGCCAAAGTGACACTGATGTTCCGTGGTCGTGAGATGGCCCACCAGGAACTGGGGGTCAAGCTACTACGGAGGGTCGAGGCCGATCTGGCCGAGATCGCGAAGGTGGAGCAGTTCCCGCGGCTCGAAGGCCGCTTCATGACGATGATGCTGGGACCGAAGAAGTAACGGATTCGGACCCTGACGATAAAGTCTCCGGCGGCGGTCCTGGGCGGGCCGCGAAACGGGAGCAGTCCCTGCCGCCGGGGGTAGTAGTCGATAAACAGGAGTGCAGACATGCCCAAGATGAAGAGTAACCGGGGCGCGGCGAAGCGCTTCCACGCCACGGGCGGGGGTGGGTTCAAGCGGACCCAGGCCTTTCGCCGCCACATCCTCACCAAGAAGGCGACCAAGCGCAAACGCCAGCTTCGCAGTCCGGCCCAGGTGGCCGGGACCGACCTGCGGAACGTGCGCGGCATGTTGCCTTACAGCTAAGGGAGGAGGCCGAAGATGCCCCGTGTAAAACGTGGCGTGACCGCTCACGCCAAGCACAAGAAAGTCATCGACCGCGCCAAGGGTTATTACGGCCGTCGCAAGAACGTCTTTCGGGTCGCCAAGCAGGCGGTCATCAAGGCGGGACAGTACGCCTACCGTGACCGGCGCCAGAAAAAGCGCCAGTTCCGGGCCCTCTGGATCGTCCGCATCAACGCCGGGGCCCGGGAGAACGGGCTCTCCTACAGCCGCTTCATGGACGGACTGAAGAAGGCGCAGGTGGCCATCGACCGCAAGGTCCTGGCCGACCTGGCGGTGTTCGACAAGCCGGCCTTTGCGGTGCTCGCAGAGCGCGCCCGCGCCAGTCTCGCGGCAGCCTGACCGGGAGGCGCATGGACGCGCTGACCGAGGTCGTCGCGCGTGCGGGCCGTGAGGTCGAGCAGGCTGCCGACCTGGCGCAGCTCGACGCCGTACGGGTGCGATACCTCGGGAAGAAGGGACTCCTCACCGACCATCTGAAGGCGCTGGGCGCGTTGCCGGCCGAGGAGCGCCGGGTGGCCGGGCAGGCGATCAACGAGGCCAAGGACCGGCTTCAGAGGGCCCTCGACGGGCGGCGCGCGGTGCTGGAGACCGAGGCGCTCCAGGCCCGGCTCACCGCCGAGCGGATCGACGTGACGCTCCCCGGTCGCGGGGGGCGTCCCGGTGGTTTGCATCCCCTGACCCGGACCCTGGAGCGCATCGAGCGCATCTTCGCCCAGGCCGGCTTCGCGGTCGCCGAAGGGCCGGAGATCGAGGACGACTGGCACAACTTCGGCGCACTCAACATCCCCGAGCACCACCCCGCCCGGGCGATGCACGACACCTTCTATTTCGACGCCCACACGGTGCTGCGCACGCACACCTCGCCCGTGCAGATCCGGGTGATGGAGCGCCAGGCGCCGCCCGTGCGGGTCATCGCGCCCGGGCGGGTCTACCGCTGCGATTCCGACGTGACCCACAGCCCCATGTTCCATCAGGTCGAGGGGCTGATGGTCGACGAGGGGGTGAGCTTCGCCGACCTGAAGGGCACCCTCGACGACTTCCTCAAGACGTTTTTCGAGACCGACCTCCCGGTGCGGTTCCGGCCGTCCTATTTTCCCTTCACCGAGCCCTCCGCCGAGGTGGACATCGGCTGCGTGATCTGCGGGGGCAAGGGCTGCCGGGTCTGCAAGGACTCGGGCTGGCTCGAGGTGCTGGGGTGCGGGATGGTGCACCCGAACGTCTTTGCCGCCGTAGGGGTCGACAGCGAGCGCTACACGGGGTACGCGTTCGGGATGGGTGTCGAGCGGCTCGCGATGCTTCGCTATGGAGTCAATGACTTGCGGCTGTTCTTTGATAACGATTTGAGGTTCTTGCGGCAGTTCCGCTAACGTCATGCGCTTCAGCGAACGCTGGCTCCGGGAATGGGTCTCCCCGCCGCTCGACACGGCGGGGCTCGCCGCGCGCCTGACCGCCGCGGGGCTCGAGGTCGACAGCCTCACGCCGGTGGGGGAGCGCTTCTCGGGCGTGGTCGTTGGTCACGTGCTCGAGGTGGCCCAGCATCCCGCCGCTGACCGGCTGCACGTCTGCCGGGTCGATGCCGGAGGGGCCGAGCCACTCGTGATCGTCTGTGGCGCGGCGAACGTGGCGGTGGGCATGAAGGCCCCCACGGCCCTGGTGGGCGCCCGGTTGCCGGGCGGCATGGAGATCCGGCGGGCGAAATTGCGGGGGGTGGAGTCGTTCGGCATGCTCTGCTCAGCCCGGGAGCTCGGGCTGGCGGAGACGAGCGAGGGGCTCCTGCCGCTGCCCGGGGATGCCCCGGTCGGCCTCGACGTGGTGACCTATCTCGGCCTCGACGACGTCGCCATCGAGGTGGATCTCACCCCGAACCGCAGCGACTGTCTGTGCGTCGCGGGGGTTGCCCGGGAGGTGGGAGTCCTGACCCGGCAGCCGGTCCAGAGCGTGACGGTCGAGCCGGTCGCCCCGGTGATCCCCGACACCTTCCCGGTCGAGCTCGAGGCCCCTGCGGACTGTCCGCGCTACGTGGGGCGGGTGGTGCGCAACGTCGACCCCGCGGCGCAGACCCCGCTCTGGTTGAGGGAGCGCCTGCGGCGCAGCGGGCTGCGAAGCATCAGCCCCGTCGTCGACGTGACCAATTACGTCCTCCTCGAGCTCGGGCAGCCGATGCACGCGTTCGACCTGGATCGTCTCTCGGGGGCCATCCGGGTCCGCCGTGCCCGGGCTGGAGAGTCTCTGACCCTCCTCGACGGCAACCCGCTGAGTCTCGACGAGGACTGCCTGCTGATCGCCGACGACCGGGGCCCCATCGCCCTCGCCGGGGTCATGGGCGGCCTCGACTCGGGCGTCACCGCCGAGAGTCGGCACATCTTTTTCGAGAGCGCGTTCTTCTCGCCGAGCGTGATCGCGGGGCGCGCGCGGCGTTTCGGACTGGCGACCGACGCCAGTCACCGCTACGAGCGGGGAGTGGATTTCGAGCTTCAGCGCCGGGCCATCGAGCGGGCCACGGGGCTCCTGGTGCAGATCGCGGGCGGTGAGTGCGGTCCGGTCATCGATCGGGTGTCACCGGAACACCTGCCCACGAGGGCACCGATCACCTTGCGGGCGGCGCGGCTGAGCAAGATCCTCGGCATCGCCGTCCCCGACGAAGCGGTGGCCGATGTGCTGAGCCGGCTCGGGTGCCGCGTCGAAGCTCAGCCCGGCGGGTGGAGGGTCACGCCCCCGAGCTTCCGCTTCGATCTCGCGATCGAGGTGGACCTGATCGAAGAGGTCGCCCGGGTCACCGGGTACGAACACGTACCCAGCACTGCGCCGGTGGCGCACCTGAACCTGCGCCCCGTCCCGGAGACCCGGGTGCCGCTGGAACGGCTGAGGGGACTGCTCGCCGACCGGGGCTACCAGGAGGCCATCACCTACAGCTTCGTGGACCCGTCGCTGCAGGCCATGCTGGACCCCGAGGAAGAGGTGGTCCGCCTCGCGAACCCCATCTCCGCTGACATGGCGGTCATGAGGACGACCCTCTGGCCGGGGTTGCTGAAGGCGCTGGGGCACAACCAGAATCGCCAGCAGGCTCGCGTCTGGCTCTTCGAATCCGGACTGCGCTTCCGGCGCCGCCGCGGTGAGACCCTGCAGGAGCCCGTGCTCGCGGGTCTCGCTTCCGGCAGCGCGCTCCCCGATCAATGGGGTCTGTCCCGGCGGCCGGTGGATTTCTACGACGTGAAGGCAGACGTCGAGGCGCTCCTCGCTTCAACCGGTGTTGCCGCCGAGTTTCGTTTCGAGCCGACGAGCCATCCCGCGCTGCACCCGGGGCAGGCGGCCGCGATTTTCCGGGGCGCGGAAGAGGTCGGACGGCTCGGGGCCCTTCACCCCGCGCACTTGCGGTCGCTAGACATCGAGGGCCCCGTCTATCTGTTCGAACTGGGCCTGGGGCCGCTGCAGCAGGGGGTACTCCCCCGGTTCGCCCCTCTGTCCCGGTTCCCGGCCATCCGCCGGGACCTGGCCGTGGTGGTGGACGAGGCCGTGCCGGCAGAGGCGGTGCGCGTGGCGATTGGACAGGCCGCGGGGGATATGCTAAATGACCTTGAGTTGTTTGACGTTTATCGTGGGGAAGGCATTGAAGGTGGGCGCAAGAGCCTGGCCCTGTCCCTGACCCTTCAGGCGGCGGATCGCACCTTGCTGGACGCGGAGGTCGATGCGGTCGTCAGAGGGGTCCTGGAAGCGTTGGAAAGGGAATACAAGGCCACTCTCAGGGCGTAGCGATGGCGTTGACCAAGGCGGGCATGGCCGAGAAGCTCTTCGAGGAGCTCGGTCTGAACAAGCGGGAAGCCAAGGAGATGGTCGAGTCCTTCTTCGAGGAGGTCAGGCGCTCTCTCGAAGCCGGGGACCAGGTCAAGCTGTCGGGTTTCGGCAACTTCGACCTGCGTGACAAGAATCAGCGTCCGGGCCGAAACCCGAAGACCGGGGAGGAGATCCCGATCAGCGCGAGGCGGGTCGTCACGTTCCGCCCCGGTCAAAAACTGAAAACGCGGGTAGAGGCTTATGCTGGATCCGTCGAGCGGCGGTGACCTTCCTCCGATCCCGGGGAAGCGCTACTTCACCATTGGTGAGGTGAGCGAGCTCTGTGCGGTGAAGCCGCACGTCCTCCGGTACTGGGAACAGGAGTTCCCGCAGCTGAAGCCGCTCAAGCGTCGCGGCAACCGCCGGTATTATCAGCGGCAGGACGTCATCCTGATCCGTCAGATCCGGAGCCTTCTCTACGAGCACGGCTTTACCATCGGTGGGGCGCGTCACAGGCTCTCTGGCGAGGAAGCGAAGAGTGATCTGAGCCAGAGCCAGCAGATCGTCCGTCAGTTGCGCAGTGAGCTCGAGGAAGTCCTGGAGATCCTCAAGCGCTGACGGTCGGCGGCGCCGCGCGCCGCATGGCCCGGGGCCAATCGTACGTTGGGATTTTCGAAGACCTGGTGTACTCTACACGCCCTCGGGAGGGCCGTGTACGAGGTGATCCGTTTCTTCCCTCCCGCACGGCAAGACACTGCAGACTCGGGGCGTAGCGCAGCCTGGTAGCGCACCTGAATGGGGTTCAGGTGGTCGGAGGTTCAAATCCTCTCGCCCCGACCAATAAATCAATCAGTTGCAGAGAGGGGTGAGAAACCCCAGTCGGCGATCAGGCGCCGATGCATTTCAATACAAGGTTTTGTCGGTCTTCTCCATCCAGCCGTCGAACAACTTCCTGGTCTCGGGCATCGGCAGACGCTTCATCGCCACGTAACGCGAGGCGGGGGGCTTGGCCAGTTCCTCGTAGATGAGTCTGTCGTTGAAACCGATGCGGGCCGCGTCGTGCCGGTCGGCGGCGTAGTACACAGTCTTGATCTGGGCCCAGTAAACAGCCGACAGGCACATGGGACAGGGTTCACAGGTGGCGTACAAGACGGCGTTGGTGAGGTGAAACCGTCCCAGTGCCTTGCAGGCTTCACGGATGGCCACCACCTCGGCGTGAGCGGTGGGGTCGTTGCTGGACGTGACCTGGTTGCAGCCGCGGCCAATGATCGCGCCGTCGAGGACGATGACGGCTCCGAAGGGGCCACCCCGGTTGGCGGCGACACCCTTGAAGGCCTCTGCGAAGGCTTCTTGCATGAAATTCGCGTGCGACATGTCTTGGCCCCTGCACCCTCGTTCCTGATCCCGGCGGAGTTCCTTCGGGTCGATGACCCACGGGTTTTTCGCTGATGCGGATCTGGGTCGACGCGGACGCCTGCCCCAGGGTGGTCAAGGAGATCCTGTTCCGCGCCGCCGAGCGCTTGCGCGTGTCCCTGGTCCTGGTCGCCAACCAGCCCGTCGTGGTTCCGCGGTCCCCCCACATCCGCGCCCTGTGCGTTTCGGCGGGCTTCGACGCGGCGGATAACCGGATCGTGCGTGAGCTCGAGCCCGCCGACCTGGTGGTCACGGCGGACATCCCCCTGGCCGCCGCGGTGCTCGAGAAGGGCGGCCACGTCCTCAGCCCGCGTGGGGAGCGGTACACTCGCGACAACATCCGCGATCGACTGGTGATGCGTGACTTCATGGAGACACTGCGCAGCAGTGGCATGGTGACGGGCGGCCCCCCGCCACTCTCGCAGACCGACCGCAAGGCGTTCGCCGACGCGCTGGACCGCTTCCTTGCCGGCGGCGAGGCCGCTCGCTAGCTCGGCCGACCTGCGGGAGGTCGGCCTGCCAGGCGCACGAGGGTTTCGTGGTCCGGTTCCGGCGCGCTGCAGCGTCGGCAGCGCCCCTGGCCCTGCGGGTAGAGCCGGCCGCACGCCAGGCAGACCCGCTCCGGACCATCCCACTCTGCCTTCTCGGGCCAGTCGAGCCCGGAAAGCTTGAAGACCCTGTCGCCCGCTCGGAAGTATGCACACAGCTCATCGGGCAGCCGCAGGGTGACCTCCCCGCCGTCCCGGTTCCTGCCCCGCGAGGGGTTGCTGTCGTGCGGGTGCCCCTCGCGGCGCACCCGCATCTGGGTTGCGCTCACTTCCTGCACCACCCCGAGCCAGCCCTGCGTCGTCGCCCGCCGGGACCACCGGGCCAGGAGGAAGAAGACCAGGGCCGCGAAGCCGAAGGACGAGAGGACATCCTGGGTCAGTTCGCCCATCTCCCACCAGATGAGACCCAGGATGGCGGGCAGCATCAGAAGGAAGAAACCCCAGGCGTAGACGCGGGACTGGCGGCCATAGGCTCGCACCCAGGCCGCTGTCTGTTCCGGAGTCAGCGGGGACGGCTCAGCGCTGGAGCGCGTCTCGAATGCCCTGCTTGGCCTGCTCAACGAGTTCCTTTCCCTGCCTGGTCACCGCGCCCTTGACCGCGCTCGCGAGCCCGGGCCGGGTCAGGCTCTTCCCGTCGATCTTCACCTCGGAGGGCGAGGTGGCATAGGCGGACAGCGGGTCGCTCAACTGCAGAGCCGTATTCTCCAGTGCGTTGTATTCGTAGTAACACACGGCTTCTCCGTCCCGCCCCTGGGAGGAGTACCGCACCCGCACGGCCGCGTGCTCGTATCCTTTCGTCTCGGCATCCGCGCCCTTGATCGTCGCGGACGAGCCGGTCTCGTTCAGCACGATGTCCTTGCAGAGGGTGACGCGCACGTCTTCCGTCGTTCGCGAGCAGCCGGGGAGCAGAAGTCCCAGGGTGAGGAAGACGACAGGGAAAAGGACCGTGGAACTTCGCAGCTCGCTCACACGTCTGGTCTCCTTTGGTAATCGTCGAAAAGCCAGCCAGCCGATGCCCGGCGCAGTGTATGACCGGGCCGATGGGGTCACAAGGGGACGCCTCTGCCCTCATCTTCCTGCCAGTTCTGTCGGCGGCGGGCGCCTCCACCCTGGCGGTGCGGTCGCTCAGGGCCGAGTGAAGTGTGGTGCGCTCAGGGCTAGCGGGGCTCGCCGGCTCGGGCGGTGCCCACCGCGCCGGCCGGCGAGGAGAGCGGCAAGCCCCCCGCCCAGAAGAGCGGCTGTGGTGGGCTCGGGTACGGGGCGCGGCCCCAACGGCCCTGCCGTCGACAACCATTCGGGGACGGTCGCCTGCGTGTCGCTGCCCGACCCTGGGCCCGGCAGGTAGGTGGGGAGGTGTAACCCGCCCGTCTCAATCAAGCCTTCCCCGAGCTCCGGCGTGCTCAGAAGGTCCTCCGGGCTCACCGGAACCAGGTTCTGCGTCGCAGGACCACCAGACGGGCCGCCGGAGGGACCGCCAGACGGGCCCCCGGACGGTCCGCCAGACGGGCCCCCAGACAGGTACCCGGACGGTCCGCCAGACGGGTGCCCATACGGTCCACCGGACGGTCCGCCGGTCGTGGGCCACGCACGGAGAGCCGGGGAGGGGGGAGCGCCGGATCCCCCGCCCGGCGCTGCCACGGGGTCGGGGGTTGCGGACGGGGAACCCGACCGGTGGGACCTCGGGGGGTTGCCGGCCCCGGCCGGGGCTTCGGATGACCGGCTTCCCACATGAGGAGCGTCCGGGCCTCGTGCCGAGCGGGACTCTTCCCCCTGCGCGTCGTTCGCCGGCTCGCTGTTCCCCCGGAGTTGGGGCTCCTTCTCGCCCGGTGAGGTGTTTAGCATCAGGGCCCTCTCGGGGTCCCCCGGGGTCCGCTCGCCGACCGCGACTCCGACCCCGCCCCTGGCTCCGGCCCTGGTTCCGGCACTGACTCTGGTCCCGGCTCCGGCTCCGGCTCCGGCTCCGGCGACGCGCGCCGCGTCCGCTGCCTCGGCCGAGTGGTGGTGCCAGCAGACCGTGGGGAGTCGGTCTCTCTGGCCGACCTCCGGCTCGCGGAGAAGGCGTGGATGGGGGGCCACTCCGGGGTTGAGTGCGGCGATGGCGAGTGGGGGAGAGGCGACGCCCGGGGCCTGTCCGCTGCCCCCGGGTGAGCCGCTGTCGCCGGCAGGCGCGGCCGGGGCGAGGCACGCCAGGGCCCCCGCCAGCCAGGCACGTCGAATCGAGTCCAGGCAGGTCTGCGTCATGGGTCGATCTCTGTCTCGCGATACACCTGGTCGGGGTATCTGCAAATTCAGTGCCGATAACTCTCTTTTCTGACGTTCACCATGATTTATCAGCGGGTTGTAGCAACCCCCTCAGGCCTTTTAGCGAGCGCGGGCATCCCCGTCTGGAGGGACATCCCCGGGTTTCGTGATGGGTTTCGCAGATGTCCTGGACAGCACGCGGGGCGAGTGGCGGATTCGTGACACCTCCATCTCGATACCAAGCCGCCCCGGAAACCTCCTGGTCTAAACTGTGCCGGCCGCGGGGCCCGGTCTCACGGGGGACGGCACGCGGGCGCTCCCGAAACCGGTGAGGAGAGAGATCCCTGGCGATGCTCGGCGAACTGCTCCAGGTCCTGCTCGTGCTGACCCTCGGGCTGCTCAGCCCTGGCCCTGATTTCTTCCTGGTCCTGAAGAACAGCCTCGGAGGCAACCGCCGGCGGGCGTACGGGACCGTGGCGGGAATCACCCTGGGCCTGTCCGTGCAGATGCTCGTGGTGTCGCTCGGTTTCGTCGCCGCGCCGCCCGCGGTGCTCTCGGGGGTGCAACTGGCGGGTGCGGCATTTCTGGCCTATCTTGGGCTCCGTGCCCTGCTCTCGGACCCGGCACGGGCGAGCGGGGCGGGGCAGCCGGACGGGGCCCAGGCCCAGCCGGGTGCGCGCAGTGGATTCGTCGAGGGGCTGCTGTGCAATCTCACCAACCCGAAGGCCTTTCTGTTCTTCGTGAGCCTGTTCGCGCAGGTGCTCCACCCCGGAACGCCGCCAGCCTGGCGCGTCATCCTGCCGGTGGCCATCGTGGTGCACGGTGTGGTGGCCTGGAGCCTCGTCGTCCTCGCGGTGCAGTCGCCACCGGTGGCGAGTCGCCTGCAACGCGCCCAGCGTTGGCTGCCCCGTGCGTTCGGGTTGGCCCTGCTCGTGCTCGCGGCCTTCGTCGCGTGGCAGGGTCTGTCGTGACGGCGCGATTCCGGCGTGGTGCGGCGGCGTTGCTGCTGGCCTCGCTCGTCCCCCTGCACGCCCGCGCGGTGCCCGAGGAATCGGCGATTGCCCTGGGGCTTACCGTACCCCTGGCTCCCGTGATGGCCGCACTCGAGGCCCGGATCCCCCAGGAGGTGCGGCAGGACCGCTCCTGGCACGACCACGATGGCTTCCAGGTGCGTTATGCCGCGCGGCGCGGGCCGCTCGATCTGCAGGTGCAGGGGAACGTCCTGGTCGTTCGGACCCTGGTCGGGTACTGGGTCCAGGCACGCAAGACCGTACTGAACAAGCTCACCGTGCGTGGGAGTTGCGGGGTCGACGAACCTTCCCGCGGGGTCCTGTTGACCCTGACCAGCCGTTTCGGGCTGCGCCCCGACTGGCGTCTGGCCGTCGAGACCACCATCCATCCGCCCCAGTTCCTGAACCCTTGCCGGATGACCTTCGCCGGCATCGATGTCACGGGGGCGGTTGCCCGGGCGCTGCACGAAAAACTCTGGCAGGAGGCCCGCGAGGTCATCGACCGGGAGGCCCCGAGGCTCGGTGACCTGCAGGTCCCCGCGACGCTCGCCTGGCGGCGGTTGCATCGCCCCATCCCGATGGAGAATGGCCTCTGGCTGGAGCTCAACCCGGTGTCCGTCTGGGTGACGCAGCCTGTCGCGGACGGGCGCGCGGTGCAACTGCTCCTGGGCCTCACGGCGCGACCGAGCCTGCGTGAAGGGGTGCCCGCGGAGGGCCTGCCCGTACCGCCGCTGCCGCCACTGCGGGTGGCACCCGCGGTGGTCCCGAGCCTGGAACTGCCAGCGCGATTGGCGTTGCCCCACGGGGACGCAGAGCGAGTGCTGCGCTCGGCCCTGGAGGGCCGGCCGCTGGAGTGGGCAGGACGCATGGTCACGCCCACGCGGGTGAGGCTCACCGCCGAGGGGGGCAAGCTGGCGGTGGAAGCGACGCTCTCCGGCCTGGTCTCGGGGACGGTCCGGCTCGCCGGCGCTCCCGAGTATGACGGGGAGACGGGCGAGTTGTTCCTGCGGGACCTGGACTACATTTTGCGCACCGAGGACGTGGACCTGCAACGCCTGGACCGCGGTCTCCACGAGCTCGTTCGCGGCGTCGTCGCCCAGCGCAGCCGCTGGCCCTTGCGGG
>CALMKJ010000124.1 GCA_937867305.1 uncultured Ectothiorhodospiraceae bacterium
GGGTGCGCCCCGAGGAGAGCTACCCGGCGGTGCTGGCCGAGCGCATCGGCCGCCCGCGCGCGCGGGGGGGCCGAGGAGCTTGCCGAGACGCTCCGGGACGCCGGGGCGGTGCCCTAGGCGGTACCCTCCGGGCGCGGACCGGCGGGCCCGAGCGACCCGCGTATCCGGCAGCAATACTGCTACACTGCAATACGTGAAAACGACCGTTACCATGACCAGCCGCGGTGTCATCACGCTGCCGGCGAAGATCCGCCAGGCCCTGGGGCTCAAGGCCGACGACCAGCTGATCGCCGAGACCACGCCCGAGGGGCTGCTGCTGCGCCCGGCGGTCACCCTGCCGGTCGAGCTCTATACCTCCGAGCGAGAGCACGAGTTCGACGAGGCGGAGGCCGATCTGGCGGCCCTGTTCCGTGAGCGGCCGGGGCGCAGGCCCGCGACGCGGAAGAGGACGCCCGCTCGCTCCGCGCGCTGACGCGCTCGCCTCTGCGCCCGGATGCGGGTCTTTCTCGACGCAAACGTGCTGTTCTCGGCGGCCAAGTCCGACGGTGCGGTGCGCGAGTTGTTGCGTCGACTGCTCGAGGCCGGGCACGAGTGCTGGGTCGACGACTATGTCGTGATCGAGGCGCGGCGGAACCTCGCCCGCAAGGGAGCCGGAGCCCTGGCGGTGCTGGACACCCTGCTTGCCGGTCTGCACCAGGCGACGGCCTCGGTGCCCGGTCCGCGGGTGACGGACGTGCAGTGGCTGCCGGAGAAGGACCGGCCGGTGCTTGCCGCGGCAATCGGGCTGAAGTGCGAAGCGCTGGTCACCGGCGACCGCACCCACTTCGGTGTTGGCTACGGGCGGAGCTTTGGCGGGGTGACGGTCCACTCCCCGCGCTCGCTGGCCGAGGCGCTTGCCGCGACGCTCGGGGACGCCGGGGCCGTGCCCTAGTAGTTCGTCACAGTGGTTTTGATCAGTTGAAACAGTGCGTTATCACAGCAACCTCGGCAATGCATCGCAGTCGAGCAGCAGCTCAAGGCTCCGTGCCTGGCCTGGTTTGCGTCGGATGAACCCTTTGCGCTGCAGCGTCACGAGCATCTGATGGACGCTCGGCGGCGAGACCCGCGAGCCCTGGCCGATGGAGCCCGGCCAGAGCGCACGCATCGACTACGAGTACCGGCGCAATGGCACCGCGAACCTCTTCGTGTTCCTCGACGCCCATCGCCCCTGGCGGCACGTGAAGACCAGCGAGCGGAAGACCGCGCTCGATTTCGCCGAGTGCATGCACGAGTTGGCGACGGTGCATTACCCCGAGGCCAGCACCATCCGGGTCGTGCTCGACAACCTCTCCGCGCAGAAGCCCGCGGCGCTCCACACTGGCTGCCGAAGTCGCGGCGTGGGTCCGGCGGCGCAACGCCGCGGGTGCCCGAATCAAGTGGCTCTTCGATGTCACCCGTGCTCGCGAAAAGCTCGGTAGTGTCTACCCCAAACCGATCACCGCCGACGTCCTGACCGAGCCGGCCAAGGCCGCCTGAAATGGTCAGAATCACTGTGACGAACTACTAGTGAGCGGTCGGGCCACCGTCAATCCTGGGGGCCCGATATGGGCGCCGGAAGTTTCCCCAGGGTTTCCCGGATAAACAGCGCGCTGGCGGCTGCTCTGTAACTTGTTGATTTGATGGTGGTGCAAGGGCACCATGCGGCGAACCTGTCTCCGGGAGAGGAGCGTGTGTCTGCGGAGAGCCGCGGGCTGGCGCGGAAGGCCGGAGGGTCGGGTGGCCTCGGCGACGTAGTCATCGAGCATGGCGTCGAGCTTCGCGCGCACCTCATCGAAGGTGTCTGCCTGGGCCGCCAGGTCGAAGTCCAGGCAGAACGCCTGCCATTGGCCGTCCTTGCGCTCGGCGTAGCAATGCACCAGCAGCTCGTCGGCCTTCATGACAGCAGGCAGAGCCTGTCCGGTTGATTTGGGAGCCAAGACAGTCGGCGGAAGACCGCCACAGGCGCATCTGGTGAGCCAGTGGGTACGTAACGTGGTTAATTCGGCCCCTCCGAGCGCTCGGCCGGGGCGGTAGCGTACCTGACTCCCCGTACGCGTATGGCCCCACGGCGGCTTACTTGAGGCACTCGATAGCCCATAAGACGTTGGACGGACCCATCGCGGCACAGGCATACGTTCCCCGCCCCGGCCGGCGGGTCCCGGCGGGCGACGGGAATCGCTCTACGTAAAGTAGCCGGCTACCCGGCCGAGACTCCAGTTCCGTTGTCGTGAGAATGAGTTGCGGCAAGCGCGATCGTCGCTCGCCCGCTACCATATGGCGCAGCGGCGCACCCCGCCGGTACCTTGTCGAGAACCATAGGCAGCCCCGTGGTCGCCACCTCGATCGACCTCGACCGCCTCTTCCGCCTGCGCCTCGTGGTGGCCCGGGTGGGAGAGATGGACCTCGCCCGCTGGTGGAACACCCGCGGCATGCTGGGGCGCCACGGCGCGATGGCCCTCAAGCGCGGGTTCCCGGCGACCCACTATTTCGCTCAGGCGCGGGTGGTCTTTGCCGTGGCCCGGGCGCGCTGCCAGGAGCTCTTCGCCCCGCCGGGGTGCATGACCCTCTGGAACCTGCCCGCCGAGCTCGAGGACCAGTTCGAGGAGCGCTGGCACGACTGGCTCGACCGGCGGGAGGACTGGACGCCATACTTCGGGGCTCTCGCAGAGATCCAGACGCTCGATCTGATCGAGGCCTTCGCCAGGTTCGACCTCCTCTCGCCCGCCCACCTGGACGCGGTCAGTCGGCTCCGGCGCTCGGCCGAGGGCCGGGCAGTGCCCCTGCCCGGGGTTTACCGGCCCGATGACGAGGTTCTCACGCTGCTGGCGGCAGGCTTCGCCCGCGGCTCGCCCGGTAGCCCCGCCATCCCTT
>CALMKJ010000125.1 GCA_937867305.1 uncultured Ectothiorhodospiraceae bacterium
GGGCTCATGCGTCTGCGGACCATCCTGTACCTGCTGGGATTGCTGACGATGGTGCTCAGCGTCTCCATGCTGCCCCCCATCGCCATCGGCTGGTGGTACGAGGATGGCGAGACCGCCCCGTTCGTCGAGGCCTTCGCGACCATGCTCGGGATGGGCTTCGCGCTCTGGCTGCCCACGCGCGGGCGAACGCCGGAGGTCCACACCACGGACGGGTTTCTCGTGGTCACGGTGTTCTGGGTGGCCCTCGGGCTCCTCGGCGCGATCCCCCTGATGCTGTCCGACGCCCCGCACATGCGGCTGGTGGATGCCTTCTTCGAGGCCGTCTCCGGACTCACGACCACGGGGGCCTCGGTCCTGCCGACGGTCGAGACGCTGCCCCACAGCATCAACTTCTACCGCATGCAGCTCTGCTTCGTCGGGGGCATGGGTGTCGTGGTTCTGGCGGTGGCGCTGTTCCCGCTCCTCGGGATCGGCGGCATGCAGCTCTACCGCGCCGAAACACCGGGCCCGATGAAGGAGGAAAAGCTCACCCCCCGGATCAGCGAGACGGCGAAGAATCTGTGGCTGGTCTACCTAGGCCTCAACGTGGCCTGCGCCCTCGCCTTCTGGATTGCCGGCATGGACCCCTTCGACGCGCTCACCCACGCGTTCTCGACCCTCTCGCTGGGTGGCTTCTCGACCCACGACGCCAGCATCGGTCACTTCCACAGTGCCCCGGTGGAGGTGGTGGCCGGAGTGTTCACGCTGATCGCCGGCGTGAACTTCGCGCTCCACTTCCTCGCCTGGCGCTCCCTCAGCGTGCGGGTCTACCTCGGCGACCCCGAGTTCCGGTTCTACGCCGGGGTCATGGGGATCCTGATTGCCCTCACCGTCGCCGTGCTCTACGGGAGCGGAACGTTCCCCTTCTGGGACGCCCTCTACCACGGCTTGTTCCAGGCACCGTCGATCATCGCCGACAACGGACTGGTCACGGCCGGCTACCCCGGCGAGTGGCCCATCTTCCTGGTCCTCCTGCTGCTCCTCGGCAGCTTCTTCGGGGGCTGCGCGGGCTCCACCGGCGGCGCCATCAAGGCGATCCGCTTCCTGCTCCTTCACCGGCAGGGCGACCGGGAGTTGAAGCTCCTGCTCCACCCGCGTGCCAGCATCGCAATCAAGCTCGGCGCCCGAGTGATCGAGCAGCGCGTCATGACTGCGGTCTGGGGTTTCTTCTTCCTGTACATCCTCGCGTTCTGCCTCTTCTCCCTCGCGCTGGTAGCCACCGGTGTGGATGGCCTCAGCGCATTCAGTTCGGTGGCAGCCTGTCTCAACAACATGGGTGTCGGCTATGGGGAGACCGCATCGAACTTCGCCACCCTGAACGACGCGGCGAAGTGGCTGCTGAGCGCCGCCATGCTCGTCGGGCGCCTGGAGGTGTTCCCGGTGCTGCTCCTCTTCCACCCCGGGTTCTGGCACCAGTAAGCCCGCCCTCCCGCACCCGTCGCGCGTGAGAAGCTCCGGGTTGTGTGGGGCCAGGGGGCAGTCTCGGTCCCGCCGGGGGGTGTCCTCCGACTGCAGGATTTCCGGGCAGAGCCGATAGGGCGGTTGACATCCGCCGTCAAGTCTATACGCTATAGCATATGCTGATTGTCCTGGATACCGATGTAGTGGTCGCGGCAGCCCTGAGCCCCACGGAGGCGTCCCGCTATCTGCTGCGGGAGGTGGGCCTGGGCATGCTCCCGGCAGCGGCCTCGGTGCCGCTGATGCTCGAGTACGAGGCGCTCCTCAAGGAGCCCGAGACCCTCGCCCGCACCGGGGCCAGCGCCGCCGACGTGGACGTGGTCATCGACACGCTCGCTTCCACGGTGCGCCCCGTGCCGCTCTCGGTCCTGTGGCACCCGCTGCTGCGGGACCACGACGACGACATGGTGCTCGAGGCCGCGGCGAACGCCGGGGCGACGCACCTCGTCACCTTCAACCTCAGGGACTTCGGGGACCTGCCGGCGCGGTTCGGGGTCGAGGCGTGCCTGCCCTGCGAGCTGGCGAGGAGACTGCGAGATGGGCAAGAGTAACTACGCGCTGAACGCCCCGGAGAGCATACTGGCCGCGGCGCGCCGCGCGGCGAAGCGCGACGGTGTCAGCCTGAATCAGTTCATCAACACGGCGCTCGCCGAGAAGGTCGCCGCGCTGG
>CALMKJ010000126.1 GCA_937867305.1 uncultured Ectothiorhodospiraceae bacterium
GCAGCCACCGGATCACGCGGTGGCCCCTTCATCCACCACGACCGTGGACTTGACCACCGCCGCACGGCATTCCGGGTTGCCCGGCATCGGAAGAAGGACGATGACTGGCGCGGCGCTGGCTTCGAGCTTGTGGCACATGTCGAACCGCATCGAGACGATGCCTCGTGTTCACCGCGGACGTACACGGCGTGGACGGGCTTGCGAGAGGGCCTCGTTCAGGGCTGGCTGGCCTAGCCGCGGTCTGCGGGAGCCGCAAGAAGTCCGCAACCCCACCTGATCGCTCCGCTTCCACGTATGGATCTGCGGGTTTGTTGGTTCCCGCGTGCTGGGTGCCGGCCTGCCCTAGCGTCGCCAGCGTGCGAACCAAGATCGCGGCCTCGGCGTTCCTCCTCCTGCTCGTGACAGCGTGCGGCTCCGACGCCGACACCGAGGCGGCGAGCGAGGTCGGCACGCCTTCCGCTGACGCCAGCGATGCCACGTCGGACGAGGGCGAGCCGGAAGAGTCGCCAACCGAGGCCGAGGCCGGGCCCGCCGCAGCCAAGCGTGCTCTCCGCAAGGCGGTGAAGACCATGAAGTACGAGGAGGTCACCGGGTTCGAATCCCAAGTCCTCGTTAACGGCGACACGTTCGTCGAAACAACCGGGGTTGCTGTGCTGTCCGGCTGGGAAGCGACCTCGGTGTTCACGCGCCCGCGCGAGAAGTCGTACGTGATGGACGCGAAATCCACAGGCGGCACCGTCTGGATGCAGATGCGCGCTTGGGAGGGTGACTCCGAGGGGTGCTGGCTGGCGACGGGGTTCTCGGAGTATCCCCTGGGCATGCTGGCCATGAAGCCGGATGTGCCGGTCTACTTCAGCCTCCTGTTCGGCCTTCGAACCAGCGGGTTCGCGAATGAAGCTGGGTCCGTCATGGTGGGAGACCTGAACGCCGGCGCCGCGATCAACCTGCTTCTCGGTGAGGTGGTCTTGCAGCTCGACCTCACGGGCGTCCAGGACAGCGACCGGGTCCCGGTTGAGATCGGGTACGACGGCAGCCGGGTCACCTCCGTCGCGATGGAGGGCGCGGACGTGCTCGCGATGATCGAGCGCGTGAGCGGCCCCGTCCCCCTCAAGGCACGCGTAACCCTTCAGATCATGGACACCACGGTTGCGTACCCGTCCCCGGAGAAAGAGAAGCCCGTCACGGTCTCCGCGCCACCCGCCGACCTGGTCCTGACGGCCGACGAGTTGAAGAGCGGCTGCCGCTAGGCGCGGCGCCCGGGCCGCAGAGCCAGTTTGGCATCTGTGCGGCCTTCTGAAGTCAGCATGTGGCTTCAGAAGGCCGCACTGGTGGCATTTCGCGAGGGCCGGTCGGCTTGGCTTCGCCGGATGTCTCACTGGTAGTACTGGGACATGACAGTGCCAGAGAGCGCCGGCTGGCTCACCCGCCCGGAGACCGACGCGGACATCGCCGCCGTCCGGGCCGTCACGCTCGCGGCGTTCGAGACCTCCGCCGAGGCCGACCTGGTCGACGCCCTGCGGGCCGACCCGGCCTGGATCGAGGGGCTCTCGGTCGTGGCCACCACGCCCGAGGGAACGGTCGTCGGCCACGCGCTGCTCACACGCTGCTGGATCGGCGACAGCCCCGCGCTCTGCCTGGCGCCCTGCTCGGTGGCCCCCGAGCACCAACGAACGGGCGCCGGGACGGCGGCGATCGAGACCGCGCTCGCCTTGGCCCGAGAGCAGGGCGAGGCGCATGTGGTGGTTCTCGGCCATCCCGACTACTACCCGAGGTTCGGGTTTCGCCGGGCGTCCGAGGCCGGTATCCGGCTCTCGATCGAGGTGCCGGACGAGGCGCTCCTGGCGATGACCCTGGACCCGATGCGCCCCCTGCCGTCGGGGCAGGTGCGCTACGCGCCGCCCTTCGGCATCTAGCTCCGAGTCAGCCCTCGACCAGCGGGATCTGCGGGTTCGGGCGCAGGGTCGCCTTCACGCACGAGGCGC
>CALMKJ010000127.1 GCA_937867305.1 uncultured Ectothiorhodospiraceae bacterium
CCCGCGTGCATCATCTCCACGGCACAACAGGCCAGGCCGAACGTCATCGGCCAGAGCGAGCCCGTTCGCGCCCAGTTGATGAGCTGATCGGCAGTGGTGGTGAACACCCCTTCGCGCAGAACGCCCTCTATTCCCACTCGAGCGCCCCCTTCTTCCACTCGTACACGAAACCGACCACCAGGATGGCGAGAAAGACCATCATCGCGAGGAAGCCGGCGAGACCGATCTGGTCCAGGACCACCGCCCAGGGGAAGAGGAAGGCGATCTCCAGATCGAAGAGGATGAACAGGATGGCCACCAGGTAGTAGCGCACGTCGAACGGCGCGCGCGCGTCCCCGAACGGCTCGAAGCCGCACTCGTAGGGGGAGAGCTTCTCGTCGTAGGGGCGTCGCGGGCCGATCACGAATCCCGCGACGAGGGGGCCGACTCCGAAAAGGATGCCGACGAGGATGAAGACGAGGACCGGGAGGTAGTTGTCCAGCATGTCAGCGTCCGGCCTCCCCCTGGCCCCAGCGCCTGCTCGGTTCCTGCCGGGTCACGAGCCCGCTCCGGACCGTACGCGCCACCGGTGCGTTACCCCGAGCGGCGCGATATCCGAAGCGAGATGCCTGTATGGTGCCGACGGTCGGACTCGAACCGACACGGCTTGCGCCACTGCCCCCTCAAGACAGCGTGTCTACCAATTCCACCACGTCGGCGTGGCCTGCAATTGTGAGACTGATCGAGCGGCCGCCTTCTGTCAACCGGCCTTCGTCAACCCCCGCTCGGCGGGACCTGGGGTACGTCCGCCGGTTGTGCGGGCTCTGCGGGCACCGAGGTCGGCGGCGCAACCTCCACGGCCCCCGCCGGGGCCGGCGCGCTCACCCGCTCCACGACGCTCGCAGGCTCCACCGTGTGGCTCGCGAGATAGGCGAGCAACATGCTGTTCACGAAGAAGGCGATGGCCAGCCCCGCGGTCGCCCGGGACAGGAAGGACGCAGAGCCCCGGGCGCCGAAGAGGGTACCCGACGCCCCCGCGCCGAAGGCCGCGCCCACGTCCGCCCCCTTGCCGTGCTGCAGCAAGATCAGGCCCGTCACGGCGAGGCCGAAGAGAAGTTGCAGGACGAGCAATGCCGAGTACATGGCGGTCAGCCCGCGGCCCGGCAGATCGCCAGGAATTCATCGGCGACCAGGGACGCCCCCCCGATCAAGCCACCGTCGATATCGGCCATCGCGAACAACCCTCCGGCGTTGCTGCCCTTGACGCTCCCGCCGTAGAGGATCCGCAGCCCCGCGGCCACCTCGGCGCCGCGGGACGCCACGCGCCCGCGGATGAATGCGTGCACCTGCTGCGCCTGCTCCGGCGTGGCGGTGCGCCCCGTGCCGATCGCCCAGACTGGCTCGTAGGCGACCACTCCCTTCCCGAGTTCGCTCACGCCGACCCGCTCGACGACGGCGTCGAGTTGGCGCGCGACCACCGCCTCCGTGCGTCCGGCATCACGCTCCTCGAGCGACTCGCCCACGCAGAGGATCGGCACCAGTCCCTCACGAAGCACGCGCGCGAACTTGTCCGCCACCATCGCGTCGCCCTCCGCGTACAGGGCCCGGCGCTCCGAATGGCCGACAATCACGTACTTGCAGTCGAGCTCCCGGAGCATGGGGGCCGCGATCTCGCCCGTGAAGGCACCCGGGTCCTCGCGCGAGACGTTCTGGGCCCCCAGCGCGACCGGCGAGCCCCTCAGCAGTTCGCGAACCCGGGGCAGGTAGACGAATGGCGGGCAGACGGCCACCTCGGCGCTCAAGCCCTTCGCGCCCGCCACGACCGCGCCGACGAGCGCATCCGCCCCCGCCAGGCTGCCGTTCATCTTCCAGTTGCCCGCAACCAACCGCCGGCGCGTCACCCCGATATGCCTCCCAGGCCCCGCGAGGGATGAGGAGATTACCGGGCGCGGGCAGCGAAATCAATTCGCAGGGACGGGGTCGGGCGGGTGAGCTCGGGCGAGCACTCCCGCTCGGGCGGACTCCGCAGCCTGCAGCGGCTATACTGCGCTGACAATCAGCAAGAGTCCCGCCTCCGGGCATGGGACCCGTCTCGATGGAGAGAGTCCGATGGCCCAGATCACCGAAATCCTCCCCTACCTGCTCGCCGGCGTGCTCCTCGCCTTCGTGGTGATGCACGTCGGCATCTGGCTGACCACCCGCCAGATGATCGGACACTCGGCGCCCGAGGTCGCGGACCTCCTCGGTGACCGGCTGCTCCCCGACGGCAAGACGGTCCTCTACTTCTACAACACGGACTGTTCCGCCTGCCTGCTGATGACACCCCGGATGGAGCGCCTGGCCAAGCAGCACCCGGGGGTAGTCATGGTCAATACCCGCGAGGAGCGCGAGCTCTCCAAACGTCTGGGGGTGAGCGCCACACCGACGGTCATCGTGCTGCACCACGGCAAGATCGCCGCGGCCCTGGTGGGCGCCCAGTCCGAGCGCCGGTTGCGCAAGCTCTTCCGTTAGGCCGCGTTCTTCCCGCGGGGCTCCTCTCCCGGGCTCTCCCGTCAGCCCGCATCCATCACCGCGCTGACGACGGCCAGCGCCTCGACGGTGGCGCGCACGTCGTGGGTGCGCACGACGCGCGCCCCACGCATCACCGCGACCACGGCAGCGGCGAGCCCGCCATACAGCCTGCGGTGGACCGGCGCGTCGAGAAGCGCCCCGAACATCGACTTGCGGGACATCCCCACGAGCACCGGCAGGCCGACTGCGGCGACCCGGTCCAGCCGGTGGAGCAGTCGAAGGTTGTGCTCGAGGGTCTTGCCGAACCCGAAGCCCGGGTCGAGCAGGATCCGCGACCGCGGGATCCCCTGAGCCTCGCAGGCAGCCACCCGCTCCTCGAGGAAGCGCACGACCTCGCCGACCACGTCGTCGTAGCGGGGGCTCGCCTGCATCGTCCCGGGCTCCCCCTGCATGTGCATCAGGCAGACGGGGACACCGGCGGCGGCCGCCGCCTCCAGGGCCCCGGGGACCCGCAGCGCCCGCACGTCGTTGACGAGCCCCGCGCCCACCGCGACCGCCTCGCGGATGACCTTCGGCGTGCCGGTGTCGACGGAGATGGGCACCGGCAGCTCGGCGGCGAGGGCCTCGACGACCGGCAGCACCCGGCGCAATTCCTCCTCGACGCCGACGGGGGGAGCCCCCGGCCGCGTGGATTCCCCGCCCACATCGATGATCGCCGCCCCCTCGGCAACCATCTCCCGGGCACGCTCCAGCGCGAGCGGGAGGCGCGCGAAGCGCCCCCCGTCCGAGAAGGAGTCGGGGGTGACGTTCAACACCCCCATGACCCGGGGGACCGAGAGGTCGAGCGGCTTGCCGGCGCAGTCCAACCGGGGTCCCACTGCGGGCACCCTCCCCGGCAAGCCGACGTCAGTGGGAGCTGGCCGGGCCGCCGATGGTACCGCCTTCGCCCACCGAGCCGCCGGCAGGCGCCTCGCTGGACTTGCCCGCGCCCCGCGTGGGGCCCGAGTCCGACCACTCCGCCGGCGGGCGCGGCTCGCGCCCTGCCATGATGTCCTGGATCTGCTCGGAGTCGATGGTCTCGTAGTGCATCAGCGCCTCCGCCATCGCATCGAGCTTCGCCCGATGCTCGGTCAGGATGCGCTTCGAGCGCTGGTAGTTGCGGTCGATGATCGACCGGATCTCCTCGTCGATGATGTGAGCGGTCTCGTCGGAGACCGTCTTGTGCTGTGTCACGCTGTGCCCGAGGAAGACCTCGGCCTGCTCCTCGCCGTAGGAGAGCGGACCGAGACGATCCGACAGCCCCCACTTGGTGACCATGTTGCGCGCGAGCTCCGTCGCCCGCTGGATGTCGTTGGAGGCGCCGGTGGTGACCCGCTCGGGCCCGAAGACCACCTCCTCCGCAATCCGGCCGCCGAACAGGCTCGAGATCTGGCTCTCCAGACGCTCCTTGCTGTAACTGTAGCGATCGGCCTCCGGCAGGAACATGGTGACGCCGAGGGCCCGCCCCCGGGGAATGATGCTCACCTTGTAAACGGGGTCGTGCGAGGGCACCGAGAGGCCGATCACGGCGTGGCCGGCCTCGTGGTAGGCGGTGAGCCGTTTTTCCTCCTCGCTCATCACCATGCTCTTGCGCTCGACCCCCATCATGATCTTGTCCTTCGCGCGCTCCATCTCCTCCATGCCCACCAACTTCTTGTTGGCGCGGGCAGCGAAGAGCGCGGCCTCGTTCACCAGATTGGCGAGGTCCGCCCCCGAGAATCCGGGCGTGCCGCGGGCAATCACCGAGGAGTTCACACCTTCGGCCACCGGCACCTTGCGCAGGTGGACCTTCAGGATCTGCTCGCGGCCCCGGATGTCGGGAAGCGGCACCACCACCTGGCGATCGAAGCGGCCCGGGCGCAGCAGCGCGGGGTCCAGGACGTCGGGGCGGTTGGTCGCCGCGATGACGATGACCCCCTCGTTGCCCTCGAACCCGTCCATCTCCACCAGCAACTGGTTCAGGGTCTGCTCGCGCTCGTCGTGGCCACCGCCGAGGCCCGCGCCCCGGTGACGGCCGACCGCGTCGATCTCGTCGATGAAGACGATGCAGGGCGCGTGCTTCTTCGCCTGGTCGAACATATCGCGCACGCGCGAGGCACCGACGCCCACGAACATCTCCACGAAGTCCGAGCCGGAGATGGTGAAGAAGGGCACCTTCGCCTCGCCGGCGATCGCCTTCGCCAGCAACGTCTTACCGGTGCCCGGGGGGCCGACCATCAGCACGCCGCGGGGGATCTTGCCACCCAGGCGCTGGAACTTGCCGGGATCGCGCAGGAAGTCCACGAGCTCGGCGACTTCGGCCTTCGCCTCCTCCACGCCCGCCACGTCGGCGAAGGTCACCTTCACCTGGTCTTCCCCGAGCAGCCGCGCACGGCTCTTGCCGAAGGACAGCGCGCCGCGGCCGCCACCCGCGCCCTGCATCTGGCGCATGAAGAACACCCAGACCCCGATGAGCAGCAGCATCGGGAACCAGGAGATGAAGATCTGCATCAGCAGGGACTGCTGCTCCGGAGGCTTGGCGTCGATGGCCACTCCGTGCTCCAGCAGCTCGCCGACGAGCGACCGGTTGTCCGTCTCGGGGCTGTAAACGGTAAAGCGCTCCCCGCTCTGGCCCGTGACCTGCAGCGACTTGCCTTCGATGACGACCTTCTGCACCCGCCCCTGCTTGACGTCCTGCAGGAACTGCGAGTACTCGACCTGCTGAGTGGCCATCCTGCGCGGTCCGAAGTTGTTGAAAACCGACATCAGGACCAGGGCGATCACCACCCACAGGACCAGATTTTTCGCCATGTCGTTCAATGCGCTATCTCCTGAGGGCGAGACCCGGCGGGACAGGTCTGCCCCCTTCCGCCCACGTCGATTCGACTATACACCAGCGTAGCCCCGGGCGAGCACGTAGAGCTCCCGGGACCGCGCCCGGGACGCCTCGGGCTTGCGCCGCTCCAGGGCGGCGAAATCCGCGCGAATCGAGCGCAACAACTCTTCCAGCCCCTCGCCCTGGAACACCTTGGCCAGAAACGCCCCACCGGGGGCGAGCGTGGCCCGCGCGAAGTCCAGGGCCAGCTCCACCAACTCGATGGAACGGGCCTGATCGACCGCCTGGATCCCGCTCAGGTTCGGGGCCATGTCCGAGAGGACCAGGTCCGCGGCGAGCCCGCCGAGTGCCTCCCGCACGGTCTCCCGGACGGATTCCTCGCGAAAATCCCCCTGGACGAAGCTCACGCCCGCCACGGCGCTCATGGGCAGGATATCCACCGCCACCACGCGGCCCCGCGGCCCCACGCGTTGTGCCGCCCATTGCGACCACCCTCCGGGCGCGGCCCCCAGGTCCACCACCCTGGAACCCGCCCGGATGAGCCCGTACCGGCGGTCCAGGTCCATGAGCTTGAAGGCGGCGCGCGAACGCAGCCCTTCAGCCCTGGCCTTTTGGACAAAGGGGTCGGCGTGGTGTTCCTGAAGCCAGCGGCGGCTGCTGGGGGTTCTAGCCATGCCGCGGGGGCGACGGCCTCGTCACGGTCTTCCTAGACGTAGAGCACCCCCACGATCTCGTAGTCGCGCCGCCCGCTCGGGGTCTGCACGGACACGACGTCGCCCTCGATCTTGCCGATGAGGGCGCGCGCCAGGGGCGAAGTATTGGAGATGAGGCCCACTTTGATGTCCGCCTCGTCCTCGCCCACGATCTGATAGCGGGTCTCCTCCTCCGTCTCCGCGTTCAGGAGCTCGACCGTCGCGCCGAACACCACGCGCCCACCGGCGTTCACCTGGGTGACGTCGATGACCTGGGCGTTGCCGAGCTTGCCCTCGATCTCCGCGATCCGCCCCTCGATGAAGCCCTGCTCCTCCCGTGCGGCGTGGTACTCGGCGTTCTCTCGCAGGTCCCCGTGGGCCCGCGCCTCCGCGATGGCCTGGATCACCTTCGGGCGGCGCACGGACTTCAGGTGCTGCAGTTCTTCCTTCAGCCGCTCTGCCCCGCGCACGGTCATGGGTGAGCGGCTCACGAGAAGAGCCCCCGGTGCAGGTCCTGCAGGCGGTGGACCTCGCCGGTCCCCGGACCCCGCAGGGCCATGACCACGGCGCGCGCGCCGGCCAGCGTGGTCGTGTAGGCGACCTTGTTCTTGAGCGCGGTGCGCCGGATGGCGTAGGAGTCCGCGATGGCCTGCTCGCCCTCGGTGGTGTTGACGATCAAGGAAACCTCACCGTTCTTCAGCATGTCCACGATATGGGGCCGCCCTTCCTTCACCTTGTTCACCCGCCGGCAGGGCACGCCGGCGGCGCCGATGACCTCGGCCGTGCCCCGGGTCGCCACCACCTCGAATCCGAGCTCCACCAGGTCGCGCGCGACCCTCACCACCCTCGCCTTGTCCGCGTCGCGCACGCTGAGGAAGGCCACCCCACCGGCCGGGAGCACCATGCCCGCGGCCAGCTGCGATTTGCCGAAGGCCTCGCCGAAGGTGCGGCCCACCCCCATCACCTCGCCGGTCGACTTCATCTCCGGCCCGAGCAGGGGGTCGACCCCCGGGAACTTCACGAAGGGGAAGACCGACTCCTTGACCGAATAGTAGCGCGGGATCTGTTCCTGCGTGGCCCCCTGCCGGTGAAGGCTCTGCCCCACCATGCAGCGGGCCGCGACGCGCGCGAGCGGCACACCGGTCGCCTTGGAGACGAACGGCACCGTGCGCGAGGCTCGCGGGTTGACCTCCAGAACGTACACCACCCCACCCTGGACGGCGTACTGCACGTTCATGAGCCCGACCACACCGAGCGCCCTCGCCATGCGCTCCGTCTGGGAGCGCAGCTCGTCCTGCAACGCCGAGCTGAGGCCGTACGGAGGCAGGGAGCACGCCGAGTCCCCCGAGTGCACCCCGGCCTGCTCGATGTGCTCCATGATCCCGCCGATGAGCACGCTCTCCCCGTCGCAGATGGCGTCCACGTCGACCTCGGTGGCGTCGTCGAGGAACCGGTCGAGCAGCACCGGGGAGTCGTTGGACACCGCTACCGCGGCGCGCATGTACCGGCGCAGCTCGCCTTCGTTGTGGACGATCTCCATCGCCCGCCCACCGAGCACGTAGGAAGGGCGCACGACGAGGGGGTAACCCACCTCCGCCGCGCCGGAAAGCGCCTCGTCCAGCGCGCGTGCCGTGCGGTTGGGGGGCTGGTGCAGCCCGAGTCCCTCGATGAGCCCCTGGAAGCGCTCGCGGTCCTCGGCGAGGTCGATCGAGTCCGGGGTGGTGCCGATGATCGGGGCCCCGGCAGCGGCCAGCGCCCGGGCGAGCTTCAGCGGGGTCTGCCCCCCGTACTGCACGATGACCCCGTGAGGCCGCTCGAGGGCGATGATCTCGAGCACGTCCTCGAGCGTCACCGGCTCAAAGTAGAGCCGGTCGGAGGTGTCGTAGTCGGTCGAGACCGTCTCCGGGTTGCAGTTGACCATGATGGTCTCGAACCCGTCCTCGCGCAGCGCGAGCGCGGCCTGCACGCAGCAGTAGTCGAACTCGATGCCCTGGCCGATGCGGTTCGGCCCTCCGCCGAGCACCACGACCTTGCGCCGGTCGCTGGGGGCGGCCTCGCACTCCTCCTCGTAGGTGGAGTACAGGTAGGCGGTCGTGCTCGCGAACTCCGCCGCACAGGTGTCCACCCGGCGGTACACGGGCCGGATCCCGTGCCGATGCCGGAGCTCGCGCACCGCCTGCTCCTCGGCCCCCAGCAGGGCCGCGAGCCGGCGGTCGGAGAAACCCTTGCGCTTCAGGGCGAGGAGCCGGCCGGGGGAGAGCCCCTCGAGACCGCGGCCCCGCAGGGCACCCTCCTCGGCGACCAGGTCCTCGATCTGGGCGAGGAACCAGGGGTCGATCCGCGAGAGCGCGTGCACCTCCGGCACCGAGTAGCCCATGCGGAAGGCGTCCCCGACGTACCAGATCCGCTCCGGGCCCGGCTGCCGGAGCTCACGCTCGAGACACACGCGCGAGTCCTCGGCGTCCGGGTCCAGGCGCTCGTTGAAGCCGTCCGCGCCGGTCTCGAGCCCGCGCAGGGCCTTCTGCAGCGACTCCTGGAAGGTGCGGCCGATGGCCATCACCTCGCCCACCGACTTCATCTGGGTGGTCAGGCGGGGGTCGGCCTGGGGAAACTTCTCGAACGTGAAGCGCGGGACCTTGGTCACCACGTAGTCGAGGGTCGGCTCGAAAGAGGCCGGAGTCGCCCCGCCGGTGATCTCGTTCGCCAGCTCGTCCAGCGTGTAGCCCACCGCCAGCTTGGCCGCCACCCGTGCGATCGGGAAGCCGGTCGCCTTGGAGGCCAGCGCCGAGGACCTGGAAACCCGCGGGTTCATCTCGATGACCACCATCCGGCCGTCGGCCGGATGGATGCCGAACTGGACGTTCGAGCCGCCCGTCTCGACCCCGATCTCGCGCAGCACCGCGATCGAGGCGTCGCGCAGGACCTGGTATTCCTTGTCGGTGAGGGTCAGCGCCGGGGCCACGGTGATCGAGTCGCCCGTGTGCACCCCCATGGGGTCCAGATTCTCGATCGAACAGACGATGATGCAGTTGTCCTTGCGGTCCCGCACCACCTCCATCTCGAATTCCTTCCAACCGAGGACCGACTCCTCGATCAGAAGCTCACGGGTCGGCGAGAGCTCGAGTCCGCGCTCGCAGATCTCGACGAACTCCTCCCGGTTGTAGGCAATCCCCCCTCCGCTGCCGCCCAACGTGAACGAGGGGCGGATGACGGTGGGGAAGCCGATGGCGGCCTGAACCTGCTGCGCCTCCTCCAGGCTGTGGGCGGGCGCGGCGCGCGGGGTCGCAAGCCCGATGGATCGCATCGCCTCGCGAAACCGCTCCCGGTCCTCGGCCTTGTCGATGGCGTCGCGGCTCGCCCCGATGAGCTCCACCCCGAAGCGATCGAGCACGCCCTCGCGCGCGAGGTCGAGGGCCGTGTTGAGCGCCGTCTGCCCACCCATGGTGGGCAGCAGCGCGTCCGGGCGCTCCTTCTCGATGATCCGGGCCACCACTTCCCAGTGCACCGGCTCGATGTAGGTGGCGTCGGCCATCCCCGGGTCGGTCATGATCGTGGCGGGGTTCGAGTTCACCAGGATGACCCGGTAACCCTCCTCCCTCAGCGCCTTGCAGGCCTGCGCCCCCGAATAGTCGAACTCGCACGCCTGGCCGATGACGATCGGTCCGGCGCCGATGATGAGGATGCTGCGCAGGTCGGTTCTCTTGCCCATGGAACGAGTGCCCTCCGCGCGGCCCCTTCAGACGCCCTGCCGCGCCCGGGCGCGCTCCTCGATGAGCTCGAGGAAGTGGTCGAAGAGCGCACTGGCGTCGTGGGGCCCGGGGCTCGCCTCCGGGTGGCCCTGGAAACTGAAGGCAGGCCGGTCGGTGAGGTGGATCCCCTGGAGCGAGCCGTCGAAGAGCGAGCGGTGCGTCGCCCGCACGCTCGCCGGCAGTGTCGATTCGTCGACGGCAAAGCCGTGGTTCTGGCTGGTGATCATCACCCTGCCACTGTCCAGGTCCTGAACCGGGTGGTTCGCCCCGTGGTGCCCGAACTTCATCTTCACCGTACGCGCCCCGCTCGCCAGTCCGAGGAGCTGGTGCCCGAGGCAGATCCCGAACAGCGGGATCCCGGTATCGAGCAGCTCGCGGATGGCCTGGATGGCGTACCCGCAAGGCTCCGGGTCGCCCGGCCCGTTGGAGAGGAAGACCCCATCCGGCTTCAGGGCCAGTACGTCCCGCGCCGGGGTCTCGGCCGGGACCACGGTCACGCGGCACCCGCGGTGCACGAGATTGCGCAGGATGTTGCGCTTCACTCCGTAGTCGTAGGCCACCACGTGCCAGGGCGCTCCCCGCCCCTCGCCGACCGCGTGACCACGCCCGAGCGCCCAGGTGCCGTCTTCCCAGCCATAGGAGGATCGGGTGCTGACCACCCGGGCGAGGTCCATGCCCTTCAACCCGGGGAACTCCCGCGCAGCCGCGAGCGCCCGCGCCTCGTCGATGCGGGGCCCGGCGACGATGCAGCCGTTCTGCGCTCCCTTCTCGCGCAGGGTGCGTGTCAGCCGCCGCGTGTCCACCCCGGCGATGGCGACCACCCGATGGCGGCGCAGATAGGCATCGAGCCCCTCCTCGGCGCGCCAGTTGCTCCGCGCGACCGGCAGGTCCCGGATGACGAGCCCCGCGCCGTAGACCCGCGAGGACTCCTCGTCCTCGCGGTTGGTCCCCACGTTTCCGATGTGCGGGAAGGTGAGGGTGACGATCTGCCGCTCGTAGGATGGGTCGGTCAGGACCTCCTGGTAGCCCGTGATGGCGGTGTTGAAGACGACCTCGCCCACGGTCTCGCCCGCCGCGCCGATGGACTCGCCGCGGAAGAGGCTGCCGTCCTCGAGCGCCAGCAGTGCCGGCTCGCGCATCGTCGCACCTCGCATCGCAGACACCCGCCCTCAGTCCCGCAGCCCGAGCACGTCCTGCATGTCGTAGAGCCCGGCGCCGTGACCCGCCACCCAGTGCGCCGCACGCACGGCCCCGCGTGCGAAGGTCGCGCGGCTCGAGGCCCGGTGGCTCACCTCGACCCGCTCCCCCTCGCCCGCGAACAGCACGGTGTGCTCCCCCACGATGTCCCCCGCGCGCACGGTCGCGAAGCCGATGGTGGTGGGGGAACGCCGGCCGATCCGGCCTTCACGCCCGTACACCGCGCACGCCTGCAGGTCGCGGCCGAGCGCGGCGGCCACCACCTCCCCCATGCGCAGGGCGGTCCCCGACGGCGCGTCGACCTTGTGCCGGTGGTGCGCCTCGACGATCTCCACGTCGAAGTCCTCGCCGAGCACGCGGGCCGCGGTCTCGATGAGCTTGAAGCAGAGGTTCACCCCGACGCTCATGTTGGGCGAGAAGACCACTCCCACGTCCCGCGCCACGGTCTCCAGCGCCGCACGCTGGTCCGCAGACAGGCCGGTCGTTCCCACCACCATGCGCCGGCCGGCCGAGCGGCACCAGGCGGCGTGCTCCAGCGTGGCCTCGGGCTGGGTGAAGTCCACCAGCACGTCGAAGGGCTCGCCGATGTCGTCGAGGCGGTCCACGACGGGCACCCCGAGCCGTCCGAGGCCCGCCAGCTCCCCCACGTCCGCGCCGAGCTGCGGGTTGCCAGAGCGCTCCAGCGCACCGACCAGGGTCGCCTCCGGGTCCCGGGCGACCGCCTCCACCAGCATCCGGCCCATGCGCCCCGCGGCGCCTGCCACCACGATTCGCGTCACAGCCCCTCCTCTACAGCTTCATGCCCTCGAAAAATTTCTTGGCCCGCTCGAGCCAGGACTGCTCCTGGGGCCGATGGGCCTCGCAGTCCTCCCCCAGCGTGCACTCGAGCTCGCGCAGGAGCTCCTTCTGCTTCGCAGTCAGCTTGACCGGGGTCTCGACCACCACGTGACAGAGCAGGTCTCCCACGTCGCCCCCGCGCACCGGCCGCACCCCTTTGCCGCGCAGGCGGAACACCCGCCCGGTCTGGGTCTCCGGAGGGACCTTGAGCGTGGTGCGCCCACTGAGCGTCGGGACGTCGAGCTCGCCGCCAAGCGCCGCCGTCACGAAGCTGATCGGGACCTCGCAGTGCAGGTCGTTGTCCTCGCGCACGAAGATCTCGTGCTGCTTGACGGCCACCTGGACGTAGAGGTCTCCCGGTGGACCCCCGTTCTCCCCCGCCTCGCCCTCGCCGCCGAGGCGGA
>CALMKJ010000128.1 GCA_937867305.1 uncultured Ectothiorhodospiraceae bacterium
GGTGCAGGCGGTGCCGAGGGACAGGGTGGCGATGGCGAGGAGGAGCGGCAGGATGGGGCGACGCCTCCCGGCCCCGGGCCCCGGCTGCCCCCGACGCCCCGCCCTCACTGGGAATACCCCTGCATGTAGCCCTCCCACTTCACGTCCTTGCGCAGGCCCCACCAGGGCAGGTAGGCGTGGCGCTCGCCGCGGGCGCGGAACCAGTCCTTGGTGGGGTCAACGCGTCGGGCGCGGGCCGGGGGCGTGACGACCACGGCGGTGGCGCGATCCGGCTCGGTGGTGCCGGCGACCAGCACCGGGTGGCCCTTCTGGTGGGTCCAGGCGACCGCCAGCGCGAGGTTGGTGACGGCGCTGCCGGCGCCCATGTCGCCAAGGAGCTTGGCGGTGTTGAAGCCGTCCTTCAGGAAGTCCAGCTCCGGCAGGGTCTCGCTCATCGCCCCGGCGAGGCGGCCGATGCGCTCGCCCGAGGCAGCGCCGCTGCCGGCGTCGTGGATCACCCGGCCGATGCGCGCGGGCTCCACCTTCGCCTGCTCCGCCGCCACCCGCAGCGCGTCGTGCCAGGCCTGGGCGGCACGGGAACGGCCCTCGGCGGGTTCGGCGTCGGCTACGGAGCGCACCGCCGGGCGGGCGATCCAGGCGAGGGGCTCGCGCTGGGTGTCGAGGCGCGGGCCAGCCAGGATCAGCAGGGTGCAGTTCTCGGCGATGGACTTGTCATTGGGGAAGTCGGGCGCATCCCAGTTCATCACCCACACGCTCTTGTCCGGGTGGGCCTCCAGGTAGTCCATCGCCGCGGCGAGGGAGTGGAAGCCGGCGCTGGCGCCACCGACGGTGAGGCTGACGTCGGCGGGGATGTCGGCGGTGGACAGGATGGGGACGTCGTAGAAGGAGAATTCGTCCCGCAGGGCGGTGCGCACGAACTCCGCGGCCTGGGCCGGCGGCAGCCGGGGCGTGTCGGGGATCGCCAGCTCGACCCGGATCCCGGCCAGTTCGCGCCAGTGCTTCGGGTTCTTCGGCTGCACGGTGTAGAAGTAGGTGTCGTACAGGGCATAGGGGGTGCCGAAGGGGCGGATGAGGTCAAAAACGTACAGACCAAAGGTTTCTTCAAATGGTCGGGTCTTATTGAGACTTGAGACGATGGAAGCCACAAAACCGACGCGACTGTATTTCTCCGGATTCGCTTTGACCTGGACGTCGCTCTTGTTGGGGCCGGCGAGCCCCTGCACCCACAGCAGCTGCCATTCGGTCGGGTAGTCCTTCCAGACCAGGGGATTCATCCACTGAACCCCGACCACCTGGGCGCGGAAGGGCTCGGCGGACTGGACTGCCGCCGCCTCGGCGGGGCCGGGCGTCACGCTCCCGCGGGTGGTGCAGGCGGTGCCGAGGGACAGGGTGGCGATGGCGAGGAGGAGCGGCAGGATGAAGAGTCGCATGATGAGGGCTTCCGTGTCCCAGGGTTGATCGGGGAGGAGCTTCCAGGTCAGCAAAAGGATTCCGACGAGACCAGCAGCATAAACCAGCAGCCCGCTGGCGAGCCGGCGCGGCCAGCTGGCGAAGAAGAAGTCCATCATGACGCCGCCCCCGGCTCGGGCCGCGCGTAGGTGCGGGTATCGACGATCCCCGCCGGGCGGCGGGCTTCGCCGGACTTGACCCACTCTTCGAGGGGCTTTTTATCCATGAAGCCGAGCATGAAATATTCACCCAGGTAGCGATGGGGGTGAGCTTTATCCAAGCCCTCCACACAATACCGCCAATCCGCTTCCACCCGCAGCTCGCGCCAGTCCTGCTCGCTCAGCGTACACACCCCGATCGCCACGTCGTAGGCCAGCGCCTTCTCGGCGTGCATCGGGTTGGTGAGGATGGACGAGTGGTCGGTGGCGTGGGCGTTCACGCAGTCCTTCAGCATCTGCCGGATCTCCCCCGTCCGCCAGGCCTGGTAGTCCGCGCTGGCACTGCCGCCCTGGGTCTCGCCGGGCACGCTGCCGTCCGCCTCGGCCTTGCCCTGGCGGCGGGCCTTCATGCGCAGCTGGGCGCGGTGTTCGTAGCGGAGCTGGGCTTCGGTGTGCTCGTTGCCCAGCGGGGCATCGGAGTCGCGCCCGTCGCGGGTGCGGTGCACGCCGTGCTGGGTGTAAGGGTCGTCCGGCGGGGCGTTGGCCCTGTTCCGGTTGCGGGCCTTGCCGGCCGGATCGAAGGAGGCGTCGAATTCCTCCAACACCTCCCCGTAGTGCCGGGTCTCGGGCAGGAAGGACTCCGGCAGCGCCGGGGCGTTGATCGGGATCTTCCAGCCTGTGCGCGGGTCGGCATTGACCCGGGCCTTGACCGCCCCGGTGGCGACGATGAAGAAGGGCGCCGAGAGCACGCTGAGCACCTTGCCGACGACGCTCTGGTTGGAGGTGACGCCCTGCTGGAGGGCATAGTGGGCCGGGGGCGAGGGCGGGATCCAGAAGCTGCCGGGATAGGGGTCGGGGTCGCGCTTGTTGCGCTCGGCCCAGAAGTCGTAGTCCTTGCCGCCCGCCGCCCCCACCGGGTAGGCATGGGCGAAGACCCGCTGGGCGAAGACGCCCGCCCCGCCGGTCTTCGCGATCTCGTCGGCGCTCATCCCGCGCCAGCCGATGCCCTGGACGGAGTCGGCCGAAATGACCTGGTCGTGGGGGTTGCAGTAGAGGGTGACGCGGCCGTGGGTGTGGCGGCCATCGAGCCCCCATTGCTGGCGGTCGCTGGCGGCCGTGAAGCCGGGGCTGCCGTCGGCCGGCTTCGGGTTGGCCATGTATTGATCCACCCGTTCGGCGGGCGGCTCGCAGCCGGCGCGGGCCTTGAGCAGTTTGAAGAAGTTGGCGAGGGTGTCGAGACGGGCGCCATGGCTGACCCGGCCGCTCTGGCCCGCCCCGTTGGTGGTGTAGCGCTGGACCCAGTCTTCCGTGCCGTTCTTGTCGACGAGGCTGAGCGGCGGGTTGCACAACACGTAATTGTCGGCCTGGATGCCGAGCCGGTCGGCCAGGAAGGCGGCGGCGAGGCCGACCATGTTGCCCTGGCTGTGGCAGACCACGGTGATCGGGCAGTCGGCCTGTTTGTCCCGGATGGACTTGAGGAGCCGGGCCAGGCGCAGCGCGGCGAAGGCGTAGTAGGCCCGGTGCGGGCAGTGGTAGACCTCGCGGCCGGGTACGGGGTTGAGGTGCTGGGCGGTGAGCCACAGGAAGAGGCGGTCGTTGAGGCCGTCGGTCCACAGGTCGGCCAGCGCGGAGCAGCCGTTGGCGAAGGGGCCGCCGCCCCAGTAGTCGTCCTCGTTGAGGAAGACGCTGTCGCCGAAGTCCTTGATGTCATCGAGGTGCGCCTTGTAGCCCCAGCGGAAGCGGATCACCGGCGACCAGTTGGACTGGTCTTGAATGAAATTGGCGTGACTTCGGTCGCGGCTGAGAAAACCTTCCGGGTCCAGCTCCGGCGTATACGCGCAGGGGATCAGCCGCCCGGTGCCGTCGCCTGGGAGCGCCAGCTGCGCCTCTTGGCGGGCCAGCCGGGTGTTGAGGCCCTTGCACAGGCCCTGCTCGGCGGCGTCGTACCACTCGCCGTCGGAGTTGACGCCGTGCACGAAGATGACGACCCCGGGCAGGGGCAGGCGGCAGGGCACGAGCCGCTCCCCGTGGCCGGGGAGCAGCGGGATGGTGCAGGAGATGGCGGGCAGGGGCATGGCGACGCATGGCACCCCCGACTGACTCCAGGCCGGTGGAACGGGGGTGTTGATGTCCATGGAAGTTTATCTGTATAAAATTATACATAAACCTCAATGGAATATACCAAAAACTTAATCCACTTCGCTTTCGGTTCGCCCCCAGAAGTCCAGAAAGCAAAAAGCCGGGCGAACCCGGCTCTTCGATTCAGCAGGAAATCCGCCCCCGTTACTGGACGCGAACCTCCACGCGGCGGGCTTCGGCGGGGTCGGTGCCGCCGAGGGTCACGGCGGGCTTGCGCATCTTGACCTTGTCGGCGGCCAGGCCGGCGGCGATCAGGGCGTCCTTGACGGCCACGGCGCGGGCCTTGGCGACCTCGGCGTTCACCGCGGCACCGCCGGTCTCGTCGTGGTAGCCCGACAGCAGCACCAGCCTGGACGGGTCTTCGGCCAGCTTGGCGACGACCTTGGCCAGCTCGCCCTCGGCGTCGGCGGGCAACTCGGACTTGCCGGATTCAAAGTAGAACTTGACCAGCGCCTCGCCCACTTCGGCAATCTCCGGCTCTTCGGCCACCTCGCCGGCGACCGGCGCGGGGGCGCGGTTCTGGCCGGTCACATAGACCCCCAGC
>CALMKJ010000129.1 GCA_937867305.1 uncultured Ectothiorhodospiraceae bacterium
CACCACGGACATCCGACCGGGCTCGCGCGGACGATGCTCGACGACGCCGACTCCGATGCGGGAGACGTACTGAAGTTCGAGAACTCGGCACGCATGTTCCTGACCGGTCCGATCGGCGAACAGACGAGCTGGACGGCGGACCTGCAGCTCATCTACGAGTCCACGGGGAACCTGGACCGCAACTACAAGGGGCACCACCTCTACAGCCAGCAGGACTGGCTGCGCGAGCTCTACGTCGACACGAAGCTGGCCGACTGGCAGTTCCGCCTCGGCAAGCAGCAGGTGGTGTGGGGCACCGCGGACGGCATCAAGCTCCTCGACATCATCAACCCCACGGACTACCGCGAGTTCAGTCAGAACACCATGGAGGACTCGCGCATCCCGGTCTGGATGCTGAAGGCGGAAAAGAACGTCTCCGACCGCAGCAGCCTGCAGTTCCTCCTCTCCGAGTCCGAGGAGAACAAGATCCCGGGCCTGGACCCCCAGGACAACCACGGCGAGGCCTTCATCATGAAGGGGGTCGACGCCATCACCGGGCCGGTGAACGGGTTCCTCCGTATCGTGCCCACCCTCGGCGGCACCGCACAGAGCTTTACCAACGCTGCGATGGGCGGCGCCTTCACGGGCGGCGCAGCCAATCCTGGTGGCCTGCTGCCCTTCGCCGGCCTGACCGTCGACGGCTTTGCCAGGGGTACGTGGGACGCTGCGAGCGCCCCAGGCCAGATTCTCGACCCGTCGAATCCCGCTTATAACCCGGCCTTCGCGGCGCCCGGTTACATGCTGTTGAACAACATCGCCCAGTGCGGCCTGATGGGCTGCGGTGTCGATCCAAACGCCAACAACTACGAGACCAACCTGATGCCGCTGACGGGAACGGGTTTTGCCGACACCGTCTGGCGGCCGAACAGCAAACCCACGTCGGCGTTCGAGATGATGCCGAATGCGACGTTTGCGACATTCAACAGTTTCTCAGGCGTTGGTTTTAACGGCAGCAGTGCCAGGTCGGTCTACGAGCGAGACTACCCCAGTGACGGCAACCCCAACGTCGGTTTCCGTTGGAAGAGCACCACCGATGCTGGGTTCGGTTACTCCGTCAACTACCTCTACAACTACGACCCGAACCCGTACATCAAGATGAGCTGGCACGATGCGACGACGGGCGAGAAGCTCGCGGTTCAGCGGGCTGCCTCGATGCCGGTGACGATGGGGGGACAGACGGTCTACGTCCCCAACCCGTCCACCGACCGGAGCCGTTCGGAGGTGGAGACGAATCTGGCAAGTCCCACCGCCAACCCGACGAGCATCCTCCTTCACAATGCTGGCGGGCAGTACTACGGTGCGGCCGACCCCACCTTCGGAATGGCGGGGGCCTACAACAGCAATCCCGTTGAGCTGCGCTTCACCGAAAAGCTGAATCGCGTCCACAACATCGGTGGGTCCTTCGACTACGCGATGGACACCGATTTCCTGGGTGCGATCGTGTTCCGGGGCGAGTTCCTGTACCAGAAGGACACGAAGCAGCCCGTGGTCGACCGGCTTCTCCTCGGGATCGGCGACGTGGCCAGCGGCCTGAAGATGGAGGACGCCGACATCTTCAAGTACGTCCTCGGCGCGGACATCACGGTACTGACCAACATGATGATCAGCGGTCAGTTCATCCAGTTCCGCAACATGGACTACGTGGACGACAAGGGGACCTGCACGACGCAGACCGGTCTCCAGTTCAACTGCTCGCGCTACACCGGTGACTTCCCGACGATGAACTTGACCAACGGGATGGCGAAGGCGCGGAAGAACAAGGAGTTCTACTCGCTGTTCTTCTCCAAGCCCTTTGGCGACTCCCAGGAGCACCGCTGGAACAACATCACCATCTACGAGGAGGGTGGTGGGTGGTGGAACCGGCTCGACGTGGAGTACTCCTTCACGGACAAGCTGCTCGGCACGGCCGAGTGGAACACCTACTGGGGCGACCGTGACTCGATGTTCGGGCAGTTCAAGGACTCCTCGAGCGTCCAGATCGGCCTGAAGTACCTCTTCGACTGAGTGGTGGAGGGATGGCAGGGTACTGAGAGGAGCCCTGCCCGCGCGGGACACGGACGTCTCGCGCGCACGACGCCTCGGTCCGTTCCTACAAGGGTAATCCCATGAGCTCCGCGAAAGACGACGCACCCGAAAGAGACGAGACGCTCCCGGAGAAATACGCGCACTGGGTGGTGAAGATGCGCTGGCTGGTCATCCTGTTCGTGGCCGCCGTCACCGCGTTCCTCGGCTACTACGTGAAGGACCTGGACATCCGCAACGACCCCGACACCCTGCTGCCGGCAGGAAACCACTACGTTGCGACCAACGCCTATGGCGAGCAAAAGTTCGGCATGGGCAACCTGATGGTGTTCGGGATCATCGTCAAGAAAGGCGACGTGTACCAGGAGGGGATCGTCAACCTGGTTCAGGAGCTCCACCGGGAGCTCGTGGCCCTCCCGAACTCGCGGGTAGCCAACTTCATCAATCTCGCGGCGCAGAAGGTGAAGTACATGGGCGCCGACGAGAACGGGCTCGTGTTCAAACGGCTCATTCCCACGTCCGGCATCAGCACGACCGACCCGGCCGCGGCCAAGGAGCAGCTGGAGTTCCTCAAGGTGGGCCTCGAAGAGAACCCCGTCATGGGGCCGATGCTGCTCTATTTCGAGGACCCCCAGGGCAAGCGCTGCACCTACGAGGAGCGTGAGGTCAAGAAGTGCACCGCGAAGGGCACGTTCGTCATCGCCGACTACGACGACGGCGTGAAGGAGATCTACCTGCCGTGGGTTCGCCAGGTGCGGGCGATCATGGACCGGTACAGCGAGGACCCGCGGCTGAAGGCGGTCGGGGGCGAGCTCCTCGTGGCCGGCGAGCCGTACTTCCTCGCGTGGATGCTCGCGGACCTCGTGAACAAGTGGTGGCTCTTCGTCATCTCGATCGCCATCGTCATTGCGGTGTTGTGGCTCGAGTTCCAGAACTGGCGGGGGGCGGTGTTCCCGCTGCTGGGAGTGGGCGCGACCATCGTCTGGACGCTCGGGCTGATGGGGCTCTCTCAATTCAAGCTGACCACGATGATGGTGCTCACGCCGATGCTGCTGCTCGCCATCGGCATCGGCCACTCGGTCCAGGTGACGCGGCGCTTCATGCAGGAGCGGGCCGCTACGCCCGTGTGCGACAGGGCCGCGAAGAGGGCCATCGGGACGACCATCATCCCGGCGACGCTGTCCATCGTGACGGACGCCGCGGGCTTCGCTACGTTGGCGACGGTGGACGTGTCCTTCTACAAGGACTACGCCTATTTCGGCATGTTCGGGATGCTGTCGCTCCTGATCACGACGACGACGCTCATCCCGCTGCTGATGCTGGTGTTCCCTTGCTCCCAGGAGGCGGCCAAGGAGGGTGGGCACGCCTGGGAGGCGCGCGTCGGGGGCTTCCTCGAGCGCGTCGTGATGGGGCCGGCCCGGTGGGTGCCCATCGTGCTGGTCGTGGGGTTGATGGTCTGGTCGGGGTACTACACCCGGATCCTGGACGGCACCCGGGAGGACTTGATGCCTGGCGTGGAGAGGGGCATCGACTACTCGCGAGCGGCCTTCAAGAAGCAGTCCGAGACCATCCAGCAGCTGTTGCGCCTGAATCAGGTCATGCCTGGTGTCATCTCCGTCACCATCCCGATCCGGGGCAAGGAGCCCCTCAAGCCGGAGTGTGACGCCGACGCACTGCCGAAGGGCTGCCACGACCCGGACACGATGGGGGCGCAAGGGATCTTCAACAACGCAGAGGTCCTCGCGGACGTCGAGAAGCTCGAGGACTGGATGCGCGCTCACCCGTTCATCGGCTTCACCGGCTCCTACACGCAGTACATCAAGCTGGTGAACATGCTGCTGACCGCGGAGCCGGGCGAGAAGCCGGAGCTGAAGTTCTTCCACATTCCCACCAAGGCGTTCCTGAAGTCCGTGGACCCCAACGACGACCGGGACCCGGACGACATGGTGCAGTTGTACAACGGTCTGCTGGAGACGATGACCAGCTCGGGGGACATGGACTCGTTCGTGGCCCGGGACTGGAACCAGGGGCTCGTGATGGGCTTCATCAATACGATGGACCCGCGTGAGACCCACCAGGTGACCATGGAGATCGAGCAGTACATCGAGGAGCACAAGAACGACGCCGGCTTCAAGCAGGTGAACTTCGGCTTCCGGAATTCCGACACCTCCGGGGACACCAACGAGCTGTCGGTGGAGGGCCCCAACTACGTGCGGCCGGGGGTCGGCGGATTCCTCGGTGCCACCGAGGCAACCCGCAACGTGGCCATGGACATCTGGCTCGAGAGCCCGTTGCAGACCGCCGGAGCGGTGTTCATCGTGGCGTGGCTGATGTTCCGGTCGCTGCCCATCGCGGCGATGCTGATCGGGCTGCTGTTCGTGACCCTCTTCGCGCAGTACGGGCTGGGGGGGTACTTCACGGCGGTGGAGAACTGGTCCGGGAACCTCGCGTTCCACCTCATCGTCACCCTCAGCATCTCCATCGGCCTCGGGGTCGACTACGGCATCTACATGGTGTCGCGGCTACGGGAGGAGATGCTGGCGACGGGCAGGGATTGGGCCAGGTCGCTGCGCAACACCCTGGACACCACAGGGTCGGCGGTGATCGGGTCGGTCGTGGTCCTGCTCGGCAGCTTCATCCCACTGCTGGCCACCGACCTCGCGAACACCTGGGGGCTCGGCGTGTACATCGCCCAGGCGCTCGTCATCGACGTCATCACGGCGCTCACGGTGCTGCCGCTGCTGGTCAAGTGGTTCAAGCCGAAGTACGTCTTCGAGCCGTAGGCAACCACTGCAGGTAGGGAACGGACGCCGGCGTGAGCCGGCGTCCGCGTCTTTGGGGGCTGCCGCCGGCTCCGCGATACACTCTCCCTCGCAGCGACCCGGTCGGGGCAGGCCGGTCCGCCGGCCTCACGAGGCTGTTCGCGTCTCCGGCCCCTGCGGCGCCCGCGTCCGTTCTGGAGGGAATCCGATGCACGAGAAATCCGACGCTTCTCCCGGGGTGAGCCCGTCCCGCGGTGGGCCTACCCCCATCCTCGCAGGCGCTCCCCACGCCCTCGGCCTCGCCGAGGTGGTGGCGTCTCTCGGCACGTCCCTGGAGCGAGGGCTCGATTCCGCGGAGGCGGCCCGCAGACTCGCGTCGGGGGGGCCCAACGAGCTGGCGCCGCCCCGCCGGGTGAGCCCCTGGGCCCTGCTGCTCGGGCAGTTCCAGAACGTCCTGATCGTCATCCTGCTGGTGGCCACCGCCATCTCGGCAGCGCTCGGGCACACCACGGAGGCGGTCGCCATCACCGTGATCGTCCTGTTCGCGGTCCTCCTGGGCTTCATCCAGGAGTACCGGGCGGAGCGGGCGCTCGAGGCGCTCCAGCGCATGGCGGCGCCGATGGCGAGCGCCCTGCGCGCAGGGGAGGAGGTGGAGGTGCCGGCGCGGGACCTCGTGCCGGGCGACGTCGTCTTGCTCGCATCCGGTGACCGGGTCCCCGCGGACCTGCGGCTCTTCGAGGCGGTCAATCTGCAGGCCGAGGAGGCCGCGCTCACCGGAGAGTCGCTGCCGGTGGAGAAGGAGACCGCCGCGCTTCCCGAGGAGGCCGCCCTCGGGGACCGCCGGAACATGGCCTTCGCCGGCACGGCCGTCACCTACGGGCGAGGCGCTGGCGTGGTGGTCGCGACCGGCCCTGCGACGGAGGTCGGCCACATCGCGGGGATGATCGCGGGGGTTGAGGTGCGCCGAACGCCCCTGCAGGAAGGTCTCGACCGGGCCGGGCGCTCGCTTGCCAAGGCCGCCCTCGTGGTCGTCGCCCTGGTCGTCGCGCTCGGCCTCCTGCGCGGCCAACCCCTGGTGGAGATGTTCATCTTCGGCGTGGCGCTCGCCGTGGCCGTCGTCCCGGAGGCCCTCCCCGCGGTCGTCACCATCTCCCTGGCCCTCGGGGTGCGGCGGATGGTCCAGCGGCACGCGCTGGTCCGCCGGCTGCCGGCGGTCGAGACCCTGGGCAGCACCTCGGTCATCTGCTCCGACAAGACCGGAACCCTGACCCGGGACGAGATGACCGTGCGGCGGATCCTGGTGGCCGATCTGGACCTTCAGGTGACCGGCTCGGGCTACGAGCCGGAGGGTGAATTCCGCCCGCGCGCCGGGGGAGGGGCGACCGCCCCCTCCGCCATTGACGCCACCGCGAGCGCGCCGCTGCACGCGCTGCTGCAGGCGGCGGCCCTTTCCTGCGACGCCCGCCTCGCGCGCTCCGGGGAGGGCCGCTGGCACGTGCGCGGCGACCCCACGGAGGGGGCGCTGATCGTCGCCGCCGCCAAGGCTGGCCTCGACCACCTCGCCCTGGAGCGGGAGAACCCTCGTGCCGACGAGGTCCCCTTCACCTCCGAGCGCAAGCGGATGACGGTGCTCAGTGAGACCCCCGAGGGGGTCGTGGCCCATTCGAAGGGTGCCCCGGAGGTGGTGCTCGCGGAGTGCTCCAGTGTCCTCACGGCCTCGGGCGAGGTCCCCCTGGACGCCGCGGGGCGGGAGCGGGTCCTGGCCGCCGCGCGGCAGATGGCGGACGAGGCGCTCCGCGTGCTTGCCGTGGCCCGCAAGCAGGGGGCGGGCCGTGCGGACGCCGAAACGGGCATGACCTTCCTCGGCCTGGTGGGGATGAGCGACCCGCCCCGCGCCGAGGCGCGGGACACCATCGAGACCTGCCGCCGTGCTGGCATCAAGGTGGTCATGATCACGGGAGACCACCCGGTCACCGCCCGCGCCATCGCCCGGGAGCTGGGCCTTCTCCAGGGCGGCCGGGTCGTCTCGGGGGCCGACCTCGACGCCATGAGCGACGAGGACCTGGCCCGTGAGGTGGAGGGGATCGACGTCTACGCGAGGGTGTCCCCGGCGCACAAGCTGCGCGTGGTGACCGCCCTGCAGTCCCGGGGCCACCGGGTCGCGATGACCGGCGACGGCGTCAACGACGCCCCGGCCCTCAAGCGCGCCGACATCGGGGTGGCCATGGGGCTGACCGGCACGGACGTGAGCCGGGAAGCCGCCGCGATGACCCTGACCGACGACAACTTCGCCTCCATCGTCGCGGCGGTGGAAGAGGGGCGGGGGATCGTCGAGAACATCAAGAAGTATCTGATGTACCTGCTGTCCTCGAACATCGGCGAGGTGGGGCTCATGGCCGGCGCCGTCCTGGTGGGACTGCCGCTTCCCCTCACCGCCGTGCAGGTCCTCTACGTCAACCTGGCCACCGACGGCCTCCCCGCGCTCGCCCTCGCCGTGGACCCCCCGGCCGAGGACCTGATGCGGCGCCGTCCCCGTGACCCCCAGGCGGGGCTCTTCACCCGTCCGGTCGTCGCCCTGATGGTGGCCGGCGGTGTCTGGTCGACACTCGCCAACATCGGGCTCTTCGCCTGGGCTTTGCAATCGGGGCGCGGCGTCGAGGAGGCGATGACGATGACCTTCGTCTCGCTCGTGCTGATCCAGTTCTTCAAGGCGTACAGCTTCCGCTCGGACCGGCACTCCGTGCTGCGCCGCCCGTTTGCCAACCGCTGGCTCAACCTGGCGGTGGCGTGGGAGATGGGCCTCCTCGCCGTGGTGGTTTACCTGCCGGTCCTGCAGGAACCTTTCTCGACCTACTCCCTCACGGCTCTCGACTGGATGATCGTGGGCGCGCTCGCGCTGTCGGTCGTGCCGTTGCTCGAGGTGGCCAAGTGGGCGGTGCGGCGGGGTTGGTTCGGGGAGCTGGCGTGAAGACTCGAGAGCCGGGCGCAGCGAAAACTGCGACCCGGCTCACAGGTGGCGCGACGGCAGGGGACTAGACTAGCCGCGCCACTGACGGACTGGCCCGGTGTCCACGTGCACGAAGCCCATGCGGGGGTAGTACCCGACGCCACCGCGCCCGAGGGCGAGCGCAACGCGCTGGATCTCGCCGGCGCCGCGCCGACCGAGCCGGATGTCCATGGCCCGGCCCTCCATGTGCAGGCTCTGCCGGGCAACGCGGCGGCTCTGCCGGGCGAGCGCGGCGTTGGTCTCCGGAGAGCGGTACCCGGAAACGACCTGGAACGGCTCCGTGGTGCCGAGCCGGCGCTGGAGGTCGTAGAGCAGGTCCAGAAGCGCAGTGTCCACGGGGCAGGTGTCGCCGGTGCGCCAGTCGCGCATGATGTGGGCGACTTCCCGGATGGCGTCGGGCTGGTACTTTCCCTCGGACCAGAAGGGGATACCCAGGGCCTTCTCGCCCGTCGTCGGGGCGATCAGCGAAAGGGTCTTCTCGCTCGGCGAGACGAATTCGAACTGGTCCTCGGCATAGCTGGGCGTGTCATAGCGGTCGATGAGGTGGGTCTGCGCCTGCGGGGCGCGCGTGGGCCGGCTTGCCCGGCGGAACTTCACGACCCTCGCCTTTTCCACTTTCTTCTTGATGCGAGTTGCCGCTTCGGCGGCTGGGGACACCACGCCTGCCGCGCCGATCCCGAGCCCCATCAGGGCGAGAAGCCTGAGGAATCGTCTGCGGCCGGCAATGATGTCCCTCAGCGTGTCGTCGCTCTGCATGCCTGTTCTCCTCCCGAGTGTGCTTCCGTCCGGCGCCGCGCCCGGAATGGCTGCGCTGCACCGGTCCTCGGGTCACGGACGCCCAACGTCGGGGCGGTCTGCTCCCGCTTTTATGGAGGTCGTCTCCCCACAGGTTTGGAGGCGCCTCATACGGCCGGCCACGTTCTGGCCCTCGAGCTCTGGGCGAGCCCTTCCAGAACGGTCCGGTCACGTTCGTAGATGTCCTTCTTGAACCCGATCCGCCCCCCCGCGTCCACGGACACAGTCCAGTAGAGTAACAGCACGGGGACAGGGCGGGGAAGAAACACGGTCCGGGTGTGCTTGGCGTCGATCACGGCCTGGATGCGGTCCCGGCCCCAGCGGTTGCCGTCGTCGAGCAGCAGCCCCGCCAGCTCGATGGGGTTCTCGATCCGGATGCAGCCGGAGCTGAAGGCCCGCTC
>CALMKJ010000130.1 GCA_937867305.1 uncultured Ectothiorhodospiraceae bacterium
CGCCACGGCGAGCTGGATGACCCGGCTGATCTCGGAGACGTGGTCCTGCACGGGTGGAGCCCTCCGTAAACGGACAAGCGATTTGGCGGCGAAGCATTTCGGCGGCGCAGCGACTCGGCTGCTCGGCTGCGAAGCGACTCACCGGCAGAGCGATTCACCGGCAGAGCGATTCACCGGCCGGACACCGGTCGCGGCGGTCTAGTGTAGTCGAGCGGCAGGGGGGAAGTCGTCGCGCCGCAACTGGGAAGTCGTCGAACCGCGGGCGGGCAATCGTCGATCCGCGGGCAGGAGGATTGCCGGGACGGGAGATAGCCCGGCTCACGGGCCCCGCGAGCCTCGTCCATCCCGGGGTCCTGTTACACTCGGGCCGTGGGTGAAACCCCCGTACCGCACCGGCTCGGCGCCTTCGCGCAGGCCGAGGACCGCGGCCTGGCTGGGCTGAGCCGGGGCGCGCGCGCCACCGCTGCGCTCGCCCGCGCCGCTGCTCTACTCGCCGGCGCCGCCCTCGCCACCGCCCTCCCCACCGCTGCGTTCGCCGACGACCTCGTCCTCGCCTCGCGTCCCGTCGGCGAGTGCACCCTCAGCGTCGAGAGGAGCACGCAGGAGCCGCACGTACTACGCGTGCGCACGTTTCATCCGGAGTATCTGGACTGCGCGACCGACCCGACCGCCCTCGGCGCGGTGCTGGAGCAAGCCGTCGCAAGTGGGGGCAAGACACCGGTCGGGTCGGTCTATTCCGCGATCTCGCTCGGGCGAATCGTCGACCACCCCTGGCTTTCGGCACACCTTGCGCGCACCGCCGCCGTCGACCCGCGCTGGGATCGCCGCACCGGACGACCGCACCGGGACGACATCAACCACTACGTCGCGGAGCTGCTCTCCCGACCGGAGGTGACCGACCAGCTCCAACCCGCGCTGACGGCAGCCGGGTATCGCATCGCCCACGCAACGGTCGAGAAGGTGCTCGTCGCCCGGCCACAGGAAATCCCCGCACTCGGGGACGATCCTGTTCCCGGCCGCAGCCACGACCGCGACCTGGGCCGCGCCCGCGACCGCCTTCCGTTCGACGCCGTGCTCTGGTTCCGGCTGCAGGCGCGATAGCTGGGCCCCGGTCGGCACCGATGATCGAGGATTGCTGCCCGACGCCTGAGGCCCGAGGCTCGATACCCGATACCCGAGGCCCGATACCCGAGGCCCGAGGCTCGATGCCCGGTGCTGTGCTGCACTTCCCAGCGACCTGCTAAGATTTCCTACGGTCGTCTCCCGCCCGCTTCCGGAACGGTACTCCCATGATCGCCGCCATCGTCGTCCTTTTCGTGATCGCGTATGCCGCCATCGCCCTGGAGCACCCCATCAAAGTCAACAAGTCCGCATCAGCGCTGATCGCGGCCGGGGTGCTCTGGACCATCTACGCGCTCGCCGCGAGCGACCCGCACGTGCTGAACGAGGAGCTCGGCCACTCGCTGATGGGCACCGCGCAGATCGTGTTCTTCCTGATGGGGGCGATGACCATCGTCGAGGTCGTGGACGCCCACAACGGCTTCGAGGTCATCACCGAGCGCATACGCACCTCCAAACTCACTTCGCTGATGTGGCTGGTGGCCTTCGTCACCTTCTTCCTCAGCGCCGTCCTCGACAACCTGACGACCACGATCGTGATGATCTCGCTCCTGCGCAAGCTCCTCGCGAACCACGACGACCGGCTCTTCTTCGCCGGCATCATCGTGATTGCCGCCAACTCGGGCGGCGCGTGGTCCCCCATCGGCGACGTCACCACCACCATGCTCTGGATCGGCGGACAGATCACGGCGGGCGCCATCGTGACCTCGGTCATCGTGCCCGCGCTCGTGAGTATGTTGCTGCCGCTCGCGTTCACGGCCTACGCACTGCGCGGCCGGCTGGTGGTGGGCAGGTCGGTGATCGACGTGGATCACGGTCTGCACACCACCGCGTTCGAGCGCAATCTGATGTTCTTCCTCGGGATCGGGATCCTGGTGGCCGTGCCTGCCTTCAAGACGGTGACTCACCTGCCGCCGTTCATGGGCGTGCTCTTCGGTCTGGGCATCCTGTGGCTGGTGGGAGACCTCCTGCACCGGCGCAAGAACGACGAGGACAAGCACCGCTTCACGCTGGTCCACGCGCTCACCCGCATCGACATGGGGTCGCTGGTGTTCTTCGTCGGCATCCTCCTCTCGGTGGCCACCCTCGAGCACACCCACGTGCTCGCCTCGCTCGCCGAGTGGCTCAACGAGACCGTCGGGCGCCTCGACGTCATCGTGCTCATCATCGGCATCGCCAGCGCCATCGTGGACAACGTGCCACTCGTAGCCGCGTCGATGGGCATGTACAGCCTCACGACCTATCCCCCGGACCACTTCCTGTGGCAGTTCCTTGCGTACTGCGCAGGCACGGGGGGGTCGATCCTCATCATCGGATCCGCCGCGGGCGTCGCGGCGATGGGGCTCGAGAAGATCCACTTCTTCTGGTACGTGCGCAAGATCAGCGCGCTCGCGCTGGCGGGCTACTTCGCGGGCGCAGGCGCCTATCTGCTACAGCACCAGCTGCTGTAGTGGAAAATGGGGACATTCTGGTTTTCCCGCAAGAAACCAGAATGGACGGAAAACGGGGACATTCTGGTTTATCGGCGAAAAACCAGAATGTCCCCGTTTTCCGCTGTCCCCGTTTTCCGCCGGGTCAGTGGTAGCCCTCGCCCGCCCGTACCTTGCCGCGGAAGACGTAGTAGGACCAGGCGGTGTACATCAGGATGAACGGGATGATCCCGAGTGCGCCCACCAGGGCGAAGCCCTGGCTCTGCAGGGGCGCTGCCGCGTCCCACAGGGTGACGTCGGGCGGGATCACCATGGGCCAGAGGCTGATGCCGAGCCCGGTGTAGCCGAGGAACACCAGCCCCAGCACGTACAGGAACGGGGCGGCGTGCGGCTCCCCCTGCAGGGACCGCCACAACCGCAGTGAGAAGAAGGCGACCAGCAGCGGCACAGGCGAGAAGAAGATCGTGTTCGGCAGCGTGAACCAGCGCCGGGCGATCGACTCCTGGCTGAGCGGCGTCCACACGCTCACCGCGACGATGAAGCCGAGAAGCACCCAGAGCAGCGGGCGGGTCACCCGGATCATCGCCGCCTGCAGCGACCCCTCCGTCTTCAGGATGAGCCACGTGCTGCCGAGGAGCGCGTACGCCACCACGACCCCGAGCCCCGTGAACAGCGGGAACGGCGCCACCCAGTCGAACGGACCGCCCGCGAAGGCGCGGTCCACCACCGGGATCCCCTGGATGTAGGCGCCGAGCGCGACCCCCTGGAAGAAGGAGGCGCTGAGCGAACCGAGAATGAACGCCTTGTCCCACAGGTGGCGCTCGTGGTCGTGGGACTTGAAGCGGAACTCGAAGGCGACCCCGCGCAGGATGAGGCCGAGCAGCATGAAGACGAGGGGCAGGTAGAGCGCGCTCAGCACCACCGAGTACACCAGCGGAAAGGCCGCCATCAGCGCCGCCCCGCCCAGCACCAGCCAGGTCTCGTTGCCGTCCCACACCGGGGCGACCGTGTTCATCATGACGTCGCGGTCGTGCTCCGCGGGCACGAACGGGAAGAGGATCCCGATGCCGAGGTCGAAGCCGTCCATGACGACGTACATCATCACGCCGAAGAAGATCAGCACCATCCAGATGACGGACAGGTCGATACCCATGTTGGTCAGCTCCTCGTCGGCGCCGCGTCCGCCTCGTCGTCGGTCGCGGCCGAAATGGGACGCATCTGCTGGCGCTCGTGGCCCGGTCCACCGCTGACGGCGGTGTCACCCTCGTGCATCACCGGCCCCCTGGCGACCAGGCGCAGCATGTAGGCGATGCCCACGCTGAACACCGCGAAATACACGAGCACGAACAGGGCCAGCGAGATCGTGAGCGGCTGCACGCCGTGGCCGGACACCCCCTCGGCGGTGCGCTGCAGGCCGTAGACGGCCCAGGGCTGACGTCCCACCTCGGTGGTGACCCACCCGGCCAGCAGGGCGACGAGGCCGGTGGGCCCCATCCACAGCATCGCGCGCAGGAAGTTCGGCGAGCGATAGACCTCCCCACCCCGGCGCAGCCACAGGCCCCAGAACCCGAGCAGGCTCATCAGCACGCCGAGACCCACCATGATCCGGAACGACCAGAGCACGACCGCCACCGGCGGCCGGTCCTCGGCCGGGAAGTCCTTCAGGCTCGGGATCTGGCCGTCCCAGCTGTGGGTCAGGATGAGGCTCGCGAGGTGGGGGATGGTCACCGCGAAGCGGTTCGTCTCGGCCTCCTGGTCCGGCAGCGCGAACAGCACCATGGGCACGCCCTCGCCGGGGTGGTTCTCCCAGTGCCCTTCCATGGCCGCGACCTTCACGGGCTGGTGCTCGAGGGTGTTCAGGCCGTGGAAGTCGCCGACCACCGCCTGCAGCGGCGCCACGATCAACAACATCCACAGCGCCATCGAGAACATGGTGCGGATGGCGGGGTTGTCCCGACCGCGCAGCAGGAGCCAGGCGGCCGAGGCGCCGACGAAGAGCGCGTTGGACAGGAAGGCCGCGATCGCCATGTGCACCAGTCGGTAGGGGAAGGACGGGCTGAAGATCACCGCGAGCCAGTCCACCGGGACCACGCGCCCGTCGACGATCTCGAAGCCCGTCGGGGTCTGCATCCAGCTGTTGGAGGCGAGGATCCAGGTCATCGAGATGAGCGTGCCGAGCGCCACCATGACCGTCGAGACGAAGTGCAGCCCCGGGGCGACCCGGTTCCAGCCGAACAGCATGACGCCGAGGAAGCCGGCCTCGAGGAAGAAGGCAGTGAGCACCTCGTAGGTCAGCAGGGGACCGGTGACCCCGCCGGCGAAGTCGGAGAAGAAGCTCCAGTTGGTGCCGAACTGGTAGGCCATCACCAGCCCGGAAACCACGCCCATGCCGAAGTTGAGCGCGAAGATCTTGACCCAGAAGTGGTACAGGTCCCGGTAGAGGGTCTGCCGGGTGTACAGCCACAGGCCCTCGAGCACGACCAGATAGGCAGCCATGCCGATCGTGATCGCGGGGAAGATGATGTGAAAAGAGATCGTGAACGCGAACTGTATCCGCGCGAGGTCCAGGGCGCTGAGGTCGAGCATCCGACTTCCTCCGGCGTACGGGCGCGGGGCCGTGGCCCCGGGGGTAAGGGGTACCGGGGGGTACCGACGGGCACCAGGCGGTACCAGGGGTACCGGGTGGTACCGACGGGCACCAGGGGACACCCTGGGGGACCAGGGGACCCCCGGATGCCCCGAGGGCTAAGGATAAACGGTCGACGGCGGGGTTGTCCTTGCCCTGGGTGATGGAGAGCCGGACGTCTGCGGCTCGCCTACGGGACGAAACCGAGCTCGCGCTGATGGCGGATGGCAAGAACCCGTACCTCGTCGCGCGCGACGACGAATCGGTACAGGGCCAGGTAGCCGGTGCGGCCGTAAGAGATGACGAGCTCCCGGACATCCCCTTTCACGCGCCGGCCGATCAGCGGATGCGAAGCGAGCGCATCGACGGCGCCCTGTATCGCCACGACGGCGTCGAGCGCCGCCTGGGGATTCTCGTCACGCAGGAACCGAAGGGCGCGCTCGAGATGGGTCAGTGACCGCGCCGAATAGACTACCGACGCCACGGCGCGGGCCGCCCTGCCACAGGGTCGCGCGCCAAGCGGCTCAGCCAGGCATGAACGTCCTCGGCACGGTACACCTCCCCCGTGCGCTCGATGTCGGCGTCAGCTGCCAGGGCCTCCTGGACGAGGTCGCGCATCTGTTCCTCGTAGGCTGCGTACCGCTCCACCGCCTCGATGATGAGGCTGTGCGCGGAGCGGCCGGTCGCCTCGGCAAGGGCATTGACCCGCCCGCGGAGCTCGGGCGGAAGGCGGATGGTGGTCGTGGCTGTCATGGTCAGGCTGTCAGCAGACGCCTCGATGTGACACACAAGTAGCACCTGTAGCACGTCCGACGCCCTCCCCGCAAGTCCGGGGCAGCGGTTGACGACGCGTCGGGGCCGCCTTGCCGGCAGAGCGCGTTCGAATGCCCGCACAGAGCGCCCGAATACCCGCGGAGAGCGCTCGAATACCCGCCGAGAGCGCCCCGGGACCGACCGCGACCGATCAGGGACCCCCTGACGGCGGACCAGGCGTCAGCGGATGGAGGTGAACCGCGAGCCAGAGGGCACCCTCCGACACGCTCCGCACCGTGTGGGGCGTACCGGCGGGGATGAACAGGCAGTCCCCGGAACGCAGCGCGACGCTCTCGCCGGCCATCTCGATCAGCGCCTCACCCCGCACCAGCGCGACCCATTCGTCCTGGGTCTGCACCTGCTCGCTCGGGGTGATCGACGACGAGCTGACGATTCGCTCGACCACCAGGTTCCGGTGGGCGAGGAGCATCTCGAAGCGCTCGCCGCGGGGGGGCGGCGTCGCGCCGGCATACAGGTTCTCGATCTTCACGGATGGGGGTCGATTCTTAGGGATAGGCGTCGATTCTTACCGATAGCCCCGGCGGCCACCCAAACTCCTCCACCTGTGGCCACCTGAAATTCCCCCACCC
>CALMKJ010000131.1 GCA_937867305.1 uncultured Ectothiorhodospiraceae bacterium
GGGCACGGTGGTCGCCGCGCCCGCCATCTGTGCCACCTGGGCGGGGTGGGTGGCACAGATGGCGCATGAGCACTCCTCAGTCAGTCAGTTTCCACGGTCGGGTCGTCCTGGCTGTCAGCCTGGTCCTCGTACTGTTCTTCCTTCTTGCTCAGTGCGGCGATGAGGGCGGATCGGAGTCGGAGTCGGCTGGGGTTTCATCCGCCGATATTCAGGCGACTGAGGAACAGGAGACTGAGGAGCGCGCCGAGGCAGCCGCTGAGAAGAAGGCGAAGGAGAAAGCTCGCAAGGCACGGAAGGCCGAGCAGCGTCGGAAGGTTGCGGCGGAGAAGCGGCGGAGCGAAGCCGAAGCCGAACGTCGGCGTATCGCTGTGGAGAAAGCTGCCGCGGCGCAGGCGGAGAAGGAACGCCGGGCTGCAGAACGCCGCCGCGCCCTGGCCGAGGCGCGCGCCCTGGCCGAAGCGCGCGCCCTGGCCGAAGCGAGCTCCCCGACGTTGTACAGCACCTGCGAGGACGCCAACAACGCCGGTTCGGGCGACTACGTCCGCGGGGTCGACCCCGAGTACGACCACTACGAAGACAGGGACGGCGACGGGGTCGTCTGCGAGATGAGCTGAACGTGGTCCAGTTCCGGAAGTCGAAGAGGTTCGGACCGTTCCGGTTCACCCTCTCTCGCAGAGGGTTCGGGGCCAGTGTCGGCGGCGGCCCAATCAGCCTGTCCCTGGGTGCCGACGGCAAGGTGCGGCGCACGTTCCGCGTCCCCGGCCTTAGCGTGTGGGACACGAAAGTCGTGGGCGACCGCACCGACCGTCGGTCAGGTCCGCCCGAGAGTGAAACCAGCGCTCCCCCGGTGCAGGGCGTGGCCCGGTACCAGTCGATCGACCTGCCCCACCCTGTCAGCGCCAAGGGTCACATGGGGTCGGTCGCGTTCGACGGGACATGGATCCTGCTGAACCACCACGGTCCGCGTGCCAAGGTGAACGGTCTCGTCGACCAGCGCGTCAACGTCAACGACCTAACGGGCCTGATGTGGCGTCCACCCACCTTCTTCGTTAACGGCTCCCTCACGTTCGTGCTCGACAGTGCAGACCTGTCCGCCGACCCGATGCCGAACCCGCGGGCTGTGATCGTCACCCGGTCGCAGAGTCGACGCTTCGTCAACCTCATCCAGGTGTTCGAGGCAGCGAAGCTCTGACGCGGAGCAGTCGCGGTGTGCAGTTTGCGCATGGTGAACCGTGAACCCCGCCCCACAGGAGAAGCCCCATGTCCCGACTGCAACACACGCTCGCTGCGCGGCGGGCCGCCAGGCGCAACGGCGAGACCGGCCTGGCCCTGCTCGACGTCCTCCTCGGCATGGCGATCTTCGCCCTCATCGCCCTCATCGCCGTCCAGTCGATGGGCCTGTACCGGCAGCGCGGGTACCAGTCCCAAGCAACCTCGGCAGCGAAAGACCTCGGCCTCCTGCTGTCCGCCCAGTTCACGAACAACAACGAGCTGCCGCCGGTCGGAACCGACACCGGGCCGCCCGAAGTGACGTACCCCGACTGGGGTCCCGGCGCGTCCCCGACGGACGTGTCCGGCATCGAAGGCGCCAACCTGACCACCGGCATCGAAGTGGGCCGCTACATCGTCTACCCGGACCAGAAGTCGTTCGCGTTCTGCATGATCCACCGCACCGACGACGGGTCCGTTGACGCGTACGCCGCCTACCACAGCCCGTCCGGGTCGATCACCCAGTCCGAGACCGGTGCCCCGCCGGGTTCCGGTGGCAACCCGTGTGACGGGGTCTCATGAACCACCCCTGGGCCGTCCGGGTCGCGCGGCTCGGGGCGGCAGTCGCCGCGGTGTTCTTCCTGTCCGGCTGCTACGCGGCCGACCTGGACGCCGAGGTCAGCGAGGAAGGCACCATCAGCGGCACGTTGTTCGTCGGCGTCGCCACCACGTCACCTGAAGGCAACGGGGAGACCAACGGGGTACCCATCTTCGACGAGAACGAGACGAAGGTGATGTTCCCCGGTTCGACCGTCGAGTCGGTCGTGACCGACACCGGGTTCCTGGGGCAGAAGGTCACGTTCCGTGACGCCCCGTTGAACTACTTCGACACGTTGCCGATCCAGAACGCCCTGGGGACCAGGCTCACCATCACCCGTGAAGGCACCGAGTTCGTCGTCGACGGCACCCAGAACATCTCGTTCATCACCCCGTCCATCGGCGACGGCATCCCCGAACCCAGGGTCGAGATGTCGTTGACGTTCCCCGGTGAAGTGTCGGCCACGAACGGCGAAGCCGACGGCAGGACCGTCACCTGGGTGAACCCGTCGACGATGACGGCACGTGCCGGGGCGTCGAAGGTGTTCCCGTTCCAGCTTGTCGGGGCAGCGGTCGGCGTGACCGTCGTACTCATCGGCGGGGTCGCGTACCTGGTTCGCCGCCGCAAGGGCGGCGTGGAACCCGTGACTCTCGACCGTGACGACGACGAGCTGACGCCGGCCAAGGCCCGCCGGCTGCCGAAGCGCCGGCAACCGAAGACGCAGAAGAAGCGGCGGGTCGTGGTCCCCGAACGCGAGATCGTGTTGGCACCGGCCGACTGGTGGCTTGCCGCCCCAACCCCCGGCACCGTGACCGCGCCCGGCCACGACCCGATCGAGCTGGGCCCGGCAACAGACCACGAACCCGTTACCGAAGTGCGCGACGTCGGGGCCGACGAACTGGAACAGATCGACGAAGACGTCGACATGCTCGTCCCGGACCTGTTCACCGTGCCAGACAAGCGCCGGCGCGGACGGTGAACGCTGTGCCCGACGACTCGTTGCAGCTCGTCGCCCCGGTCACGACCCGTCACCTGGACAGCCTCATGGCGCTGTTCGCCCAAACATGGTGGGCGCGGGACCGGGAGTACCGGCGGGTCGAACGGACACTGTCCACCGCACCCGTCACCGTCGGGCTCGCTGACCAGGACGGACAACTCGTCGCGTTCGCCCGCGCCGTCACCGACCACGAGTTCAAGGCGCTCGTCCTCGACGTGGTCGTCGACTCGGGCCGGCGCAACGAAGGGCTCGGGCAACACGTGGTGCAAGCACTCCTCGACCATCCCGCGTTGTCACAGGTCGACGACATCGAGCTGTACTGCGAACCGGGTCTCGTCGGGTACTACAAGCGGCTCGGTTTCGACGAGCCGGACCGCACCCGTTTCCTGCGGCGCACCCGCCCCTGACCGCACGGTTCAGCCCCGTCACCGACACGGTGCAGGAAACCGAAAAGTTTGCGCATGGTGCTAAGTGTCCGGATCCCGCAAGGGAACCTGCACCAGCCCCCGGCCCCGCAGACGGACACCCAACCCACAGCCCTGCGGGGCACGAACGAGGAGACACCAACGTGTACACCCTGAAGTCCAAGATCGACGCCCGCCTGGAGGCCCGCCGCAACGGTGAGACCGGTCTGGCCCTGCTCGACGTCCTGCTCGGCATGGCGATCTTCGCCCTGATCGCGGTCATCGCGGTTCAGGCGATGGGCCAGTTCCGTGAGCGGGCCTACGTCTCGCAGGTCACCAGCGACGTCAAGCAGCTCGCGACCGGCATCGAGGGCACCCTGACCGAGCCCAACGCCGTGTGGGCCGACGTGAACGACGCCACCGCCGCCTTCTCGGCCACCGAGATCGAGGCCCTGGGTGTCAACCTGACCGGCGCGAACACCGCGACCGTCGTGTCCGGTGGCATCGGTGACTACGTCATCTGCGTGACCGGCAACGACAAGGAGGCTCGTTACGACGCCGAGCAGGGCAAGGTCATCAGCTCCGGTGACGGCGACTGCTCCTGATCCATCGCGGCCTGGCCGCACAGCACGACCTCAACGAGAGGGTCCGGTCCTTCGGGGCCGGGCCCTCTCGGGTGCTTTCCCGTTGAAGACGGCGACGCGCCGGCAACAACACCTGCGTTCGGCACGTCCCTACAGGTAGACGCCCCGCAAACCGGGGTGCCGGTCGGCGTGCGGTTTGCGCATGGTGTCAAGTGCCCGCGGGCCGGTTCGGCACCCCCTGCCGTTCCGTGGGCCACAACGCCACCACACCGCCCAGGCCGAAGGCCGGAGGACACGCATGGTCACCACACCCCGACACCGACTCACCCGCACCAGCCGGCGGCACGACCAGACCGGTCTGGCCCTGCTCGACGTTCTCCTCGGCATGGCGATCTTCGCCCTGATCGCGGTCATCGCGGTCCAGTCGATGGCGATGTTCCGGTCCCGCGCGTACGTCACCGGGGCCAGCTCGGACGCCCAACAGCTCGCCACCGGCATCGAGTCGTACCTGACCGACAACTCGACGGTCCCCGACGCCATCACCGTCGGCCCCGCCGACTCCGACCCGGACACCGTCACGACCGGCGACCTGGGCGTCAACCTGACGAACAACAACTCGTTGCACCGGTACACGGTCAACGGCCCCAACTACACATTCTGCGTCCTGCACATGAGCGACACCGACGTCGACGGGTGGGTGTTCTACAACTCGGTCGGCGGCGCGATCGCCGACTCGGACACCGGTGCACCCGGCCCGTTCGACGCGGACGACTCGCCGTGCGGGCCGTGACCCGGTGCCGTCGACACCCGTGATTGGCGCATGGTGCCAGTCGAGGTGGCACAGGGAGAACCCGCGACCTGGGAGGCCCGACATGACCCGCAACCGGTACCACCGACTGGTACACGCCTTCGGTTCGTTCAAACGCGCCCGCGCGCGTGACGAAACCGGGTCGATCCTCATCGAAGCCCTCGTCGGCATGGCCATGGTCACCGTCGTGGTCGCCGGGTCCCTCGGTGTGTCCAGCAACGTGCAAGCGTCGCTGCGGCACCACGAGTCGGTCGACGCGGTCGACCAGTACCTGACCGGTCTCGCCGAAGAGACCATGGCGTTGCCGTGGGCCTCCGTCGCACACTGCGGCGCCGGCACCGACGAAGGAGCCGGTTCGTCGACCACGCTCGTCGACTGGCCGGACGCGGAATGCCCGCCCGTCACCATCGAACGGACCCGCGAACACACCGTCGAAGACGTCGACATCACCATCACGACGACCGTCGACTGGGTCGGCACACCCGCACAGGACCCGTCCGGTTTCGGGCGCAAACAGGTCACCATGACCGCCACCTGGACCCCCGCCGGCGACACCCGGCAACGCAGCGTCACCGAGACGATCACACGGACCGCGACCCCGTCCGAAGCGATCCCGACCGAAGGCACGCTATGAGCACCCGGACCCGCGACGAGAACGGGTTCATCGCCGTTCAAGCGATGGGCATTGTCGTCATCCTGCTCGGCACGATGCTGCTCATCGTCGGTGCCGCCGCATCCTCGAGGAACGCCGCCCGCGAGTCCCGCGAGTTCACCGAAGCGTCCCGTGCCGTCGACCAGGCGCAGTCCCAGCTCCTCTACGACTGGAACACCGGCGTTTCGACCCCGTTCGCGGCCGGTGAGTCCGGTGGCGGAACCCTCGCCGCCACATCCACGTTCACGACCTGGTACACCACCGACGTCGAGGCACAGACGGTCACGTTCAACGCGACCGCGAACACGAACGGGGTCGCCGAAGACACCGAGGAGAACGCCACGTTCCCGGTCCGGTCCCGCCTCGTGTCGTCGTCCCAGGACTCCGGTGACGGCAACGCCGCCGGGATCCCGGCCGGGCCACGCCAAGCCGGGATCGAAGGTCCCGACACCCTCGGTGCGTGGGGCGCCGCGGTCGCCACCGGCAACGACGCTGTCTCGACCGTGTACGGCACCGTCAACGGTCAGTGGGACGCTTACGGCGGCAGCATCGACGAGGCCGGCGGAGCCAACCTCGTGTCGTACTCCGACCAGGTCGCACCCCCGAGCAACGCCGGCATCAACGCGTACGCCGAACCCGGCACGTTCGACCGGTCCAGCTTGAACGCCTACCTGGACAAGACCCAACTCGACGACCTAATGGCGAACGCCGAAACGTGCCCCGGCAGCCAGGCGCTCACCGTCGCGAACCTGAACGCCGCCGCTTCCGGTTCTTATCTGTGCTCCGACGCCAGCACCATCCTCGGGACGGTCAACCGGAGCGCCACCGGTGTCGTCACCGCGGTCGTGAAAGGCAACCTGCGCATCACCGGGTCCATCTCGACCGGCCTCAGCGGCGAACTGCACCTGTACGTCGACGGCGACGTGCTGTTCCACGGCCCCGGCGTTCACCGCATCCTCAACCGCGTCTACATCTACGCACCCAGGGGCACCTGCTACAACGCCCCGTACAACCCTGACGCCCCCGCCGCCGCGGCATCCGTCTCACTCACCGGGTCGCTCGCGTGCGGCCGAGTCGTCCTCAACGAAGCCACCGCCGGGTCCAGTTCGGTCACCTGGCAGCGCCCCCGGTATCAGCCGGCCGGCGCCCCGTACACCAGCAACGTAGAGGCACCCACACCCGTCTACTTCCTGGAGAAGACCGGGTTCGTCGACAGCTTGCCTCGGCCATGACCCCGCACCACCGGAAGGACACCACCATGCAGACCACGCCACGGCACCCGTGGGCCCGCAACGAGCGCGGAGAGTCCGTGGTCGCTGTGATGATCGGTGCCCTCATCGGGTCGATCGTCATCGGCGGGTTCTTCACGTTCTGGCTTCGCACCAACGACTCCGGCACCCAGGTCGCCGACCACGCCGCACAGCAGTCCGCCGGCGTCGAGTCGCTCAACCGGATCAGCCGCGACGTGCGTGCCGCCCACGTCGTGTTGAACGCCGGCCGCGGGGAGCTCGTCCTGCAGAAGAAGAACGCCGACCAGACCCTCACCCGGACGTACTACCGGGTCGCCGGCGAAGGCAACGACGGCACGTTGGAGTCGCTCACCTTGAACAACCTGCCGTCCTCGACCGGTTTCGACGCCGACGCGGCATGGGAGTCGGACAAGGTGATCGCCCGGAAGGTGAACACCGACAACACCCGGTTCGGGTACAAGGACAAGGACGGGGCCACGCTCGACCCCGACGACGACATCGAATCCGACGTCAAGCTCGTCACCACCGACTTCGACGCCCACGCCGGCACCACCGGGCGGGTCGCGCTTCGTTCCGCTGCCGCGTTGGACGCCGCAGAAGGCGACACGGTCAACCCTGGTGACCGCAGCGACCCCGCCGCCCACGACGACGCCGTGCAGGTCCGCAAAGGCGGGTCCACGGTCACCGTGAACGTGATCTCGAACGACGAATGCCCGGCCGGTTCCGGCGCCGGCACGTGCAACCCCGGCCAGGTGACCGTCGCCCAGACCGCGACCGCGTTGCCGACCGGTCTCACCGTCACCCCGAACGGGGTCGGCGGCTTCACCGTCTCCGTGACGTCGTCCTACGCCGGCGCAGACGCATCTTCGGCCACCGAGACGTTCGGGTACATCCTGGCCGACGCCGAAGGCGACACCGACTCGGCGACCGTCACCGTCACGATCAACCCGCCGCCGCGGGCCCCCGACGCGACCGACAACTCGCTGGCTCAGCGTGTCGGGTCCACCGAGACCACGAACGTGCTCGGCAACGACCAGTGCGACAACGGGTCCGGTGTGCTCGTCCTCGGGTGCCCCAGCCCGGCCGACCCGATCGTCTCGATCGTGCGGGTCGTCGCGAAAGGCCCCGACAACACGTGGGGTACCGCCGACGACATCAACAACCCGACCGGTCTGACCGTGACCGTGAACGGGTCCGACGCTGTCGTCACCACGCTGGACGAGTCGTACGGCGGCACCGGGGTGAAGACGGTCGGTGCCGACGACGTGCGGATCTTCTACCGCCTCGTCGACGGTCACAACCCGACCCTGGACGGCAACGACTCGAACACGACCGCAGGTGACGACGCCGTCTTCACCGTGTACCCGGGCCCGGCCGCCCGTGACGACATCGCGACCGTCCAAGCCGACGTCGGCGGTGTCGCGAGCATCCTCGCCAACGACCGGATGAACACCGGCACCACGCTCACGTGGGTGACCGCGCTCCCCTCCTGGGTGACCGCGGACGCCAGCGGGAACGTGACCCTCGACCCTGACGACGGCCAGGTCGGCACCCACACGTTCACGTACCGGGTCACCGACCCGCGCGGCGGCTGGGCGAACCAGACCGACACCGCCACGTTCACCGTGACCGTGACGGCCGGCCCGCCTGTCGTGACCGTGACCGCCGGGGCGTACAACTACCGCTCGAACCGGGTCTCCATCAGCGGCGGCAACGGTGCGTACAAGCTGTACCGGGCCACCGGCGTCAACGCGTCCGGCCAGCCGACCGGCACGGTCGTCAAGGTGTGCGACTCGACCGACTCCGACCCCGGCAACGACTGCGCCAACCCGTTCAACGACACCACGGTCGGGCTCGGCTCGACGTGGGTGTACGCCGCCTACGACTCCCGCACCCCCAACCCGGAGGCTGCTGCCCCGTCGAAGGCACGACGCTACGCCACGGGCACGGTCCTCCAGTTCCCCGACGACCCGACCATGTACGGCATCGGTTCGGACACCGACGAGAACACGACCGTCGACCAGTGGGGCGTGGCCAGCCTGCGGTGGACGCTGCCGACCGGGGCGACCCGGCTCGGGTTGAAGACGTACCTGTCGTTCGACTTCTTCGGCCCGTTCCTGCGTGCCCCCCAAGACGTCGGCGTGTGGTCGATGTCGCCGTCCTCGGGCGCCAACCCGTGCCCGTCCGGATGGTCGGACTGCCTGCGACTGGGCGGCTACCAGGCCGGCACCGAACAGATCTTCCAGCCGTACTCGCTCAACGAGTGCACGCTGGTCCCTGGGTCTCCGGTGGCCGTGAAGGTCTCCGGCGGTGTCTCGTACTGCCCGTCTCCGGCGTTGACCGCAACCATCCCGGCGTACTCGAACACCACCGCCGGGAAGGCCAACCACACCGACGGCGACAGCTCCGCGACCGGTGCGGAAGCGGTGCGCACCTACCAGGCGCCGGCAGCCCCGGCAACGTTCACGGTCGGGAACGGCACCGCCGACGCGTGCCGTGACGTGGCCGACTCGGACACCAACGGCGTCTACAACTGCGACAACAACTCCGCGACCGCCCGCCTCCTCGTCGACGGCGACGTCGTCGGTTCCAACGGCGACGGGGAACGGTCGTGCAGTTGGGCGACGTACAACACCTGCTACGGCCAGGTGCTGCGCAACGGGTCGGTGCTGCAGAACGGGCTCCAGAACACGGCGTCCGGTTGGTCGATCGTGCCGTCGGCCAGCACAGTGTTCGCTGGGGCGTACGGCGCCACGGAGACGCTGGTGGGCCGAAGCTGCAACCCCGGCGGCTGCGGTGCCGGCGTCACGCACACGGTGAACTCCTACCCGAAGCGGGTCTCCATCTCCGTCACCCAGGACAACGGGAACCAGTACCGGTCGTGGTGGTCGCAGGAGGCCCGCCCCAACCAGAACGCCGCCCTCGGGCACGCCTGCTGGGACACCAACAGCTCCGACTGCTTCACCGACGAGGCGGCGACCGCGACGTTCACCTGGACCGCGTCCGAGGGTCACAACCACTACTCGCTGGGCGGGTACCAGCACCTCGCGAACTCGTGGGGCTACGACCAGGGCGGGGGCGCCTGCTACAACTTCGGGCTCCGCTCCAAGTGGCGCAACGACGACGCGGCGGCCGTGGGCAGCCCGGACGTGCACACCGACGGCGACGTGTACGTGAACTGGCACGCCAACGGCACCGACGGGTCCGGGAACGTGACCGGCTACAAGCAGTGCCAGTGGACCCTGGGTGGTCCGGCCGGTGTTCCGGCGAACTACTCCCAGTGGACTGTTCCTGTTCCCGCGACGGCGGCGTTCGAGCTGGCCGCGGACCCGGTGGGCAACAACTGGCTGCGGCAGCGTTCGAGCGTCACGCTGTGGACCGCTCCCCCGCCGGTCTCGTACCTGTCGGACGCGCCGTTCTGCAACCCCGGCGTGGACGGTTGGCGGCTGGGCGGCCAGTGGCGGGCCACCAACGGCTACAAGGACTCGACCGGCACGAACCAGACCGAGTACGCGTCGGCGTACCAGTTCTACTACTGGTACGGGGCGACCGCTACCGCCGAGAACGAAGACGGCGTCCCGTTCTTCGCCGGGCTCGCGCAGGCGGGCACCAACTACGTGCCGAACCCGGCGGGCGCGACCTGGGGTGAACCGAACGGGTACCGGTTCAACACCACGTACAGCGTCGGCAACGACGGCAACCCGGGGACGCCGGACATCGGGTGGGACCTGCAGGAGTTCATGATCGGCAACGGCGACCCGTACTACACGGTCCCGGCCAAGAGGACCATGACCGGGATCTTTGCGGTCCGGTCGTTCCAGGGTCCCGGATTCATCGCCAGCCTGGAAGCCGGGACCGGGTGGGAGAATCCCGGGAACGCCCGGAGCTGGAACCGCACCGGGTTCCGGTGGCCGGTCGACGGGGCGCTGAGCTGCACTCGTGCGACGTACGACTGGAACGTGTTCGCGACCGGGTCGGAGTCGTGGCGCAGCCCGGACGGCGGCGTGTACGTGAGCCGTCGCGGCGGCCCGGGCGAGCCGTGGCGCAACGCCACCCCGAAGCTGTTCCCGTCGCACGTGCCCAGCTACATGTCCTGGAACGGGGTCTACTGACGGCTGATCTTGGCCCCTCGCGACTTGGAACCGGCCCAGTCCTGGTACTTCTCGGTGACCGCGCGGATCTTGACCGACTTGCCGCGGCGGGCCGGGGTCGCGAACGTGATCTGGGCGAGGCCGTCCTTGTCGGTGGTGCCAGCAGAGCCAGGGATGGGGCGCCACTTGCCAGCACGCCGTGCCTGGATGAACACCTTGCGTCCGGGTGCGGTGAGGACGCCGCCGCCGGGTGCGTCCATGGTCACCGTGACCTGCACAGTGGTCTTCTTCCACGTCGTCTGCGGTGCCGACAACGCGGTCATCGAAGTCCCTTGACGCACCGTGAACGGCACCTGATGCGTGGTGACTTGCGGGACCTTCCCGGGCCCGTACGTGGTGACGGTGAACGTGTAGACGTAGTCGCCGTACGGCGCAGTGTCGGTGTTCAGGCTGTAGAACAGGGTGCCAACTGGCGGGAACGTGATCGCGTAGCCGCCGATCAGCTCGGACGATGAGTAGTGCAGCACCCCGCACCCGGAGTACCCCTTCGGGCCAGTGCAGGAGCCTTCGATCCGCCAGTCGTCCGGGTACGCCGGGTTCGGGGCCACCTGGTAGCGGAAGTAGTCACGACCCATGCGGTCGCGCAGCAGCGCGTACTCGTCAACCTCGAACTTCGTCACCGTCGGCAGCTCAGTCGCCGCGGCCCCGTCAGACGGGCTGTAAGCCGCCACCTGCCCCTGCACCGGCAGAACCGCCAGCATCCCGAGCAGCACAGCAGTAATCACGCCTCGCAAGGTCATTCGTCAGCCTCCGTACGCCCCCTCACGGGGCTCGTGGGTCGCAAGTGTGTGCGAAACACACGCTAGCGCCACGGCACAGCAGGCGAGTCCGATAACCCCGAAACGATACGGCTAAGGCTTCGGGGCTTCGGCGTACGTCGGCGACTCCCGTTCGATCTCCGGGGTCGGCACCCGCGTCGACTCGTCGTCGTACGGATCCGGGTAGTCCGACTGCTTCACGTCATCCGGTGAGTCGGCCGTCGGTGTCGGGGTCGCATCCAGCGACGGCTGGACCGGCAGCTTGTCGTCACCGGACTGTGCATCCGTCGACGCACCCACCTGCGGTTCCGTCGTCATCGTGCCCCCGACGAGCCACGACGCGAACATGTCGAACGGGGCGTCGAAGTGCGACACCAGGCCACCGGACACCGCGGCCCGGAACCCCAGGTCGGTCACCAGGATGAAGTCCGTCCCGTCCGGCACCCCCGACGGCGCCAACGCGGACGCCCCCAAGTCGTTCTTCGCCGTACGGTCCAGCTCAGGGGTGTCGACCCCGTCCAACGTGAACAGCACATGGTCGGTCAGCAGACCCTGGTCGGAGACATACGGCTTCAACGCCGCCGCCGCCTTCTCCGAGTCCACCTGGTCGGCGTCCCACCCGGTCAGCGTCCCGACCCAACGGCCCGGGTCACGGGTCACCGCCTGCCAGGAGGCGCCCGCGAACCCCAGGTGCTTCCAGAACGCCCGGTACCCGGACGGCAGCAACGCGTCCGGTGCCTCCAACGCGACCCGGTTGCGGTAGTCGACCGACCAGAAACCAGTCGTCTGCTTCACGTCCGCGATCCTCGCCAACCGTTGCGGGAACGGCTCCCGGTACTGGTTGAGGGTCGAAGGAACGATGGAGACGACGTTGCCGCGGACCACCGGCATGACGGCCATCCCGGTCGGCAGCGAGTTCATCCATTCGACCGCGGCCTCTTCGTCAGGGAACGCCAGGTGCACCGCCGGGTAGACGTGCACGCCGGTCGCGTCCAACTGCCGCACCGACCGCGCCCAGGTGACCGCGTACCAGTTCACGTTCTTCGGGGCCGGCACCCGGTACAGGAACAGGTCGGCAGCGTACGACGTCGCAACGTCCCACCACTCCTCGCCGGGCGGGGTCACCATGATGCTGACCGCGTTGCGGGCCGACTTCTCCGGCAGGAGCTTGTCGGTGAGCCCTGTGGCGATGTTCTGGGCCTGCTCCGCTTCATCGCGTTCGGCGTCGCTGACCGCGTTGTCGCCGTCCAGGTCGCCGGCCACCGTCACCGTCAACGGGCCGGGGCCCGCAGGGTCGTTGCCGACCTTGTCGTCGCCGCTGCCGTAGAACGTGACGACCGCGAGCATCGCGACCGCGCAGGTTGCGGCGCCCGCGGTCGTGAGCCGTCGTCGTCGAGTCATCGGGGTAGCGAGCGGCGGAAACCTGGCCGTTCAGGGCCGGGAGGAGCCGCGTCACCACGTTCGCGCGCGGAGCGCGAGACACCATGGAGGACACGGACCGCTCGTCCTTTCACGATGCCCTGTGCCACCAGGCCGACACCAGGAGGCCCGTCTTCGCGACAGCAGCCACTAGTTGCCGACACCGGTAGGTCATAGTGTATGATCGTGTCTATGACACGACTGGTGAAGCGGGCTTACAAGTTCCGCTTCTACCCCGACGCCGAGCAAGAGGCACTCCTTGCGCGCACGTTCGGATGCACCAGGTTCGTGTACAACCGGGCGCTGGCCGCCCGCACCGCCGCCTGGAAAGACGAACACCGACGGATCTCCTACGTCGAGACCTCGGCCCTGCTCACCGAATGGAAACGCGACCCCGACCTGGACTGGCTCAACGAGGTGTCCTCGGTGCCGTTGCAGCAGGCCCTGCGCCACCTCAACACCGCGTTCATGAACTTCTGGGACAAACGAGCCGCCTACCCCACCTTCAAGGCCAAGCGCCGGTCCCGTGATTCGGCCGAGTTCACCTACCGGGCGTTCTCCTACACCCGCGACCCGGCCGGTGACCCGGTCCTCAAACTCGCCAAGACCACCCGCCCGCTCGACGTGGTCTGGCACCGGGCCGTGCCCGCCGACACCACCCCGTCCACGGTCACCGTGACCCGTGACCCGGCCGGCCGCTGGTTCGCGTCCCTGCTCTTCGACGCCCCCGTCGACCCGATGCCCGCCCCAGCCGGCGCCTCACCGGGCCGGGTGGCCGGAGTGGACATGGGACAAGTCGACACGATCACCGTGTCCACCGAACACACCGACGGAACCATCGCCACCGCCAAGACCCCCGGCCTGATGCCGAGGCAGACGTTGGAAGACAAGCTCGCCCGAGCACAACGCCGCATGGCCCGCACACAGAAAGGCTCGAAGAACCGCGCCAAGGCCGCCCGCACAGTGGCCCGACTGCACGCCAAGATCGCCGACAGGCGACGCGACCACCTGCACAAGACCAGCTACCGGCTCGTTCGTGACAACCAAGCGATCGGACTCGAAGACCTGGACGTGCGGGGAATGACACGCACCGGCCGAGGAACCGTGGAGAACCCCGGCACGAACGTGGCACGAACAGCAGCCCGCAACCGACGCAACCTCGGCGTCGGCTACCGGGAACTGCGCACCATGATCGAGTACAAAGCCGACTGGCACGACGTCGACATCGTCCACGTCGACCGGTTCTACCCCTCCACCCGGATGTGCTCGACCAACGGATGCGGCCACATCACCGGCCCCATCCCCACCAAGGTCAGGTCCTGGACCTGCCCGCACTGCCACACCCTCCACGACCGCGACATCAACGCGGCCACCAACATCAGAGCCGCGGCTACCGCGGTGCTCGCCTGCGGAGACGGAGTCAGGCTCCGAGGAGGACAACCCTCCCGGAGAACACACCCCGCCGATGAAACAGGAAACTTGGGACCGCGAGGCCCCAAGCCCGACCCTTCAGGGCCGGGTAGTTGACCTCAGGCGTCGCCGTGCACGTAGAGGTTGATGATGCCCAGGCCCGCCAACGACTGCAGGAAGATCGCCTCGTCGGACGGGTCGATCCACATCACGTTGCCGGCCGGGGGCGCATGGGTGCTGTACGGGGCGTAGTCGGTCGTCAGCACGACCAGCGGCACCGGGTGCTCCCACTTGTCGATGTTCAGCACCGGGATGGTCCGGTCCCCCAGCAGCGCCGTCAGCGTCGCCTCAGACTCGTTCTCCGGGTTGAAGTTCCCTTCGGCGGTCGCGTCCGCGCACAGCATCGCCTGCACCATCGAACAGACCAGCACAGCCTGCTCGACCCGGGAGACCAGCGCCTGGTCGTCGCCTTCCTCGTCGTCAGGGATCTCGTCGTACCCTTCGATCAGGTGTCCGAGGAGGACGGTCGGCGAGTCCGCCAGAATCGTCTGCGGGCCACGGGTCAGCGCGTACTTCCACGGTGTCCCGTCAGCGTGCGCATGTTCGGGTCCGGGTACGCCGTCCACGGTGAGGGAGTCGGGCTCCGGGTAGTCGACGTCGGTCATGTCGTGCTCTCTTCTGGTCGGTACTGCGGGGGCATGCAAGGGCGTTGCGACCGATCTGTTGCACGGTCACGCTTGTCCTGTGCCTGCCCAACCTGGTCAGCGGCAGAGTGGCGACACGCGGGCGCAGCTCACCGGCCGCGGCGGCGCCGCAGAATCCGGTCAGCCAAACTCCGGGCCGCCTCGTCGTGCACCCGGTTCGAGGACCGGATCTCCTGCGACGGGGCCGCGTGGCCGGTCGGGCACCGGTGCGGACGAGCTGACGGGTACACCCGGTGGCAGGAGCCGCATTCGGTCACGTCGACCTGCGGTGCCTTCGTCGGGTGACCCTTCTGGGTCTTCACCAGCTCGTTGTAGACCCGGCCCGGGCTCGTCGACGTCGCGATCTGCTCGAACACGCTCTTGGGCACCGAGTAGCCGTACACGCGACCCGTCAGCGTCTTCATCGTCATCATGCCTTCGACGTCGGAGTAGTTGACCCCGGCCATCCACTGCGAACGCAGGTTCGGGCTCATCTCGACGCCTTCGGCGGCCATGTTGTCACGGGCACGGGCCGCCAAACCACCCGTGTACGACGGGACCATCGTGGGCCTGCGCGCCTCCAGCATGGCCTGGACGCCGGCGGCCGCCATCGCAGCCTTCTCGCCGCCCACACCGAGCGGCGTGACCGCCCACAGCCCGTTCACGCCTTTCGTGATCCGCATCTCCATCTCGACCGGGCGGCCCTGGTCGTCGGTCGCGTTCACCGTCATGTCGAGGGTCCGGGTGTTCATCTCCGCCATGTCGCGCAGGATCGACGTCTTCGAGCCGCCGAGACGGAACGTCCACCCGTCGACCTCGTAGGACTTGCGGTACGTACGACGCAGACCGGTGACCGAACGGCCTGGCAACTGGCCCGGGGATGAGTCGACGCGCGCTTTGGGGACCTGGGTGTCACCGCCGTGACCGGCGACGATGAACCGCTGCGCCCAGTCCTCCTCGATCCGGTCGCGGGACGAAGCCGGGGTGAGGGCCACCAGGGCGGTCGGCGGGGCGTACCCGAGGTTCACCAGGGCCTCATGCCGGGCCAGGTCGCCTTCCATCCGTGCCGCGTACGTCAACTGGTCCTCGGACAGGTCGATCAGGGTCGCCTCGCCGCGCAACTGGACGCCGAACTCGCCGTTGGCCTGGCGGTACGCCTCACGTGCCTGCTTCGCAGCATCCGAAATGGGTTTCATGCCCCGTCGGTGTGCGGGGCGCACACGAAGTGATCACCGGCGGCTGCGGCGCATCCTCCGGTCCCGCAACGACACCCACGCGTCCCGGCACCGGGCCACCAGTTCCGGGTCGAGGCCCGCCTGCTTGACCAGAACCTCGTGGTCGACCAGGTCGAGCGCTTTCACCGTGTCGCCGGCACGCAAGAGCCGGTCCACGTCCCCGATGAGCTCCCCGGTGGCCCATGACGGTGACGGGATCGGTAACGACTCGACTTCGCGAGGCACCATGTTGAGTACCCCGCCTCCGTAGCTGCGACCGGACACCTCAGCGAACGCGAACGTGACGCTGTTGTAGAACACGGCTGCGAACCCGACCGGGTTCACCCCGATGTTCGCGCGGACCCGCAAGATCGTCGACGTGACCGTCGCCCCAGCCGTGTTCGCCACGAACCTGGGTGCCAGGTGGGTGTGCACCGCCAAGAACAGGTCGGGCACCCACAACGACGGGGTGGACCACCACGGGTCACGGATCGAGCACTTGAACCGTCGGTGCACCCCCGCCGTCTCCCCCGCGGCCACGTGCGCAGCCAACGCCGGGTCGGTCAGCTCGCCGGGCGCGTTCAGCAGCCAGGTGCGGTGCGGAAGACCCAGGTCACGGTCACGGGCCTCCTTGTCGTACACCAGGCCCGTCAACTGGGCGCTGCGGCCCACCAACGGCACACAGTGCTCACGCACCCCCGCCGCGGCAGCGGCGGCGTCAGAGAACGTGAAGAAGTCGTTGCACCCGGTCAGGATCCCGGCCTCCACAGCCCCGAAGTCACGGAACCGGTTCATCCGGGGCGTGGCCTCCACGTCCCGCAGCGCCTCCACCTGCGTCGGTTCCAAGAAGTGCCGGGTCCACTTCTCGTGCTCGTGCAACACGACCGGTGCCGGCGCAGTGTCCAGCACCAGGCCGTCGAGACCGTCCGTGTCGTCCAGGCGAACCGTTCGGACCCGGGCAGGGCCGTCGCCGCGGACCCCGCAGAACACGACCACTTCGACGAGTGCCCCGTCGAACACGAGCCGCTCGAACGCGACCAGCGTGATTTCGGTGAACGAACGGACCAGGAAGTCCCGCAACGGTGCCGCGTACCCGACCTGCAACAGCTCAGCCGGCAACACCAACCCGACCCGGCCACCGGGCCTGGTCACCGCGGTCGACGCCACCACGAACGGCACCCACGCGTTCGTGAGCTTGTTCGGGTCCAACCCGTGTACGCGCATCAGGTCCAGCGCCGGTTCCCGCTGGACCGGCGGCCAGTTCCCGAACGAGATGTACGGCGGGTTACCCGCCACCCCGTCCCAGACCTGGTGACCGTTCCCGGCCAACCAGTCGAACAGGCTCGTCGCGTCCACGGGGGCGAACACCCGGGCTTTCGCCGCTTCGATCTCGACGAGCTCGACACCATGGGCCTGGTCGGTGTGGGCGGCCAGATGCCGCAGGATCCGCCCGTCACCGCACGAAGGTTCCAACAGCCGCGGGCCGGCGCCGGCAACCCACCTGGCCACGAACTCGGCCAACGGTTCCGGGGTGTAGTAGCCGCCCCTGACCTTGTCGGCAGAGGCGTCGGCACGGAGCGTGAACGACCTCGTTGCGGTCACCGTGACGGCTCCGGTTCGTGGTCGTAGGAGTCACCGGCGCACTCGTAGGTGTTCTCCACCCACCAGTCGCGGACCTGGTCGGGCCACCGCACGATCCGGGTCCGACCCGGGTGCTCGTACATGAGCGCGGTCAACGCCGCGATCGCGGTGCGCCGGCCCGCAGTCAACGGCGCCGGCAACCGACCCCATTCGACCCGGTAGTGACCGTCCGCCGCCTCGTCCGCGTGGGCGACAAGGGCCGGGTCACCGCCGAACACACCACTGGGCAGCCACCACGCCAGACGGCCGTCCAGCTCGACGACCACATAGGCGCGCCGGCTGTCAGTCGGTGACGGGGTGGGCTCCATGTACACCCTGTGCCAGCACGACCCAGCCGGCGGCTCACACGTTGCGGGACGCCATCCCGGCACTGGCGAAGCAACCCAGAATGAACGCCCGCATGTCCGGGTCAGGCTTGTCGCTGCGAGACAAACCGATCAGGCCGCCTTGACGGCCCCCGAACACCGAGTCGGCACCCATCGAGAACACCTCGGTCGCACCACGGAACGACTCCGCGGTCTTGCCGTTCGTCCCGTGGTCGTACACCTTCCCGACGTAGTGATCGGGGAACTCGTCGCGGTAGCCCTTCTCCCGGGTGCCCCGGTAGATGGTCGCCAACGTGCGCCCGTCCTCCGTCGGTGACTCCTCGACTCGGCGTTTGCGCCACGAATGCGTCATCTCCGACAGGTTCGGCACCAGGTACTCCATCCGGTGACCGAACTCGTGGACCGCGACCGGGTAACGGGCGTCCCGCCGCGGCAGACCGCCACCTGACGACGACAACCGGATCTGGGACACGGTCTCGTACCCGTCGCTGTTGGCCCGGATCTTCTTCTTCCGGTAGAACGGCTCCCCGTTGTTGTACCGAGGGTCGGTGGCCAGCTCCCACCCTCGAGTGGTGCGGTCCGCTGCCGCCTCGCCCCTCGTGGACCGGTTGTAGTCGGCCAGCCTTGCCATCTCGTCGGCCGAGATGACGGACCATTCTTTGCCGACGACAGCATCCTTCGTGTCCGACTCGGACTTCCCCGGGTACCGTGCAGCCTTCTCTTCGTCGCTCATCGGCTCGTAGAACGTGACATCGTGGATGTACGTCCCGGCCCCGTAGTGGTACTGGTAGCCGCGACGCTTCGGCTCCAAGGAGATCTCGCCGCTGTAGAACGTCCGGCCCATGAGCACCTCGGTGCCTTGGCCGCGGGTCTTCATCCGTTCCAGCTTGTGGTGCACGTAGTGCCCGCGACGGTTGGAAGCGCCGATGTGCAGCGGGGTGGCCGCGCGGTTGTGCACGTCCAACCAGTCGGCCGGCCACAACCCGGCGGTCGACGCCATCACTTTCGCGCCCGGCTTCGACGACTTCTCGTGCAGCTTCAACTCGCCGCCCATCGGGCGCACCTCGGCCAGCACCCGCAGGTACGCGTCCGTCATGTCTTCGAGCGCCTGCTGCGTCTTCTCGTCCCGAGCCGATTCGAGGTTCACCAGGTCCGGCGACTTGTAGTACGTCGCGCCCGGCATGCATTCGCCGTTCGCCTGCGCCCGGTCGAACGCGGCCCGCTCGTCGGCTTCCAGCTCCATGCGCCGGTCCAGCCACCACTTCTCGGTCGCCTCGGCACCCCCGTGGGCATACCCGTCAGCGACCTGGTCGGCGCGTTTCGCGACCGCGGCACCCAACGCGACAATCGCCCGGTCCTCGGTGCCGTACACCTGGGCCAGGACGTTCCGGGCGCTGCGGGACTTCGGAGACAACGACCCGTCCATGCTGCGGCGTGTGGTGAACGCCTCGTCGATCGCGGTCGCGACCCGCCGCAGGTCTTCGGCGGTCGGGTCGTCCGGCAACGTCACGTCTTCGGCGCGGACCCGGTTCGCCAACGCCTCCTCTTCGGCTTCGAGCGCAGCCCAGTACGCCTCAGACCGGGTGTCGATGTCGTTCTGCGTGAGGCCAGCCAACGCGTCCCGGTTCCACGCGGTGACCTTGATCGGGTCCAGATAGAGGTTCTCGCCGTTCTCGTCGACGGCCTTGACGTAGCGGCGGTACAACCCGGAGGGCTCGCCCACAGCCGGGAAGTCGTCCGGCACCACCTGCGCAGGTTCCGGCTCTGGTTCGACCGCGGTCGGCGGAGGTGCCGGGTCGCCCCACAAGTCGTCGATGTCGACCGGGGCGGCCGGCAGCTCGTCCAGCGTCGCCTCCGGGGCATGGAACGGCGCGAAGCGACCACCGTTGCCGTCCAGGTGAAGATCCTTGCGTCGTGCCATGCCCCCACGGTGTGCGGGGGCGCCACGGAACGCTCAGGCAGCGGCGAACCCCCGCTCGGTGCGAGCCATCAGGTCGGAGAACTGCTCCCGGATGCGGGCCACGTCCAACTTGGACCCCTTCGGTCGGGCCGAAGTCAGCAGCGTCCGTGCAGCCGGGATCGCCACGTCGGGCTTGCCGCACTCCGCGACCACCGCGACCACCTCGATCGCCTTCTCCCACGTCCGGGCGTCCCCACGGAACCGGGTCAGGGCCTCCACGGACGCGAGCATCGCGAACACCCGGTCGGGGCGCTCGATGCGCCAGTTCACGCAGTGGGGGTCGGCGAGCACCGCTTCCGGGTCGGCCAGGTCGGACACGGCCAGCCACGCGAAGAACTCCTTGGCGGCACCTTCCCCGACGAGACCCTTCACCACGAGCGCCGCCACTTCCTCGTCGTCGGCGGGAACCTCCGACAGCACCGAGATCACGTTCGTCCAGGCACGCGGCGACGGCCACGCCCGACCGGCGATCGTCGGGTCGGTCGGCACCTCGGGGGCCAGCAGGTCGGGGCGGTGACGCAGGAACCCGGTCACCCAACCGCCCGCACGAGCCTTGTCGACCATCGTTCCGGCCTGAACCATGTCGTCGAACGACGTGGTGTCGGTGTGGGCGAACCCGGTCGTCACGTGGGTCAGCCACTCGTCGGCGTCGAAGCGCCACTCGATGTGCCCGAGCCGGTTCGCGATCGGGGCGGGCAGGTCCCACCCGTCCACCGCGGTCTCGGGCGGGTTCGCGATCGCGAGCATCCGGACACCGTCCGCCAACGGCAGGTCGCCGGCGAACCGCTCCTGCAGCACCCGCAGCATCGCCTTCATGGTCGACGGGGCGGTCGTGGTGAGCTCGTCGAAGATGAGCAGCGCCTTGTCGGCTTCGTTCGCTTGCCGCGCCCACGCCGGGGGCGCGTACGTGACACCACCGTCGGTCTCCATCGGTAGGCCCAGGTAGTCCGACGACTCACGGATTGACCCGATGATCGTGTTCGTCCAGTACCCGGACTTGCGTCCGGCTGCCTCGATCTTGGCCGACTTCGCCTGACCGGGCTCACCCCACACGACAGCGGGAACGTTGCCCTTCACGAACGCGGCAATGGTGCGCATCGTGGGGCTGGTGACCTTGTTGACCGACACGGGGTGCTCCTTGAAGTGGTTGCGTCAGGTTGTTGACACCCTGTTTGTGTGCGGGGATGCGGCGTGCGTGCACCCGCACGGCGAGTTCTCGCGTCGACGCCCGTCACTCCCGACAGGACACGGGACGCCCCGATAGCGGCCTACTCTCCTGGCGCGCAGACACCGTTGACACCGGTGTCCCTCTTCGGCCTCGCTCCGGGTCGCGCCGGTCGAAATCCAAAGCCGAAGACAAGAAAGGAGGTGGCACCCATGAAGAAGTACAAGCGCCCTGACGACGAGAAGAAGGGCTTGTCGACCTGGACGATCTTGGTCTTTCACGTAGTCAAGATCCTTGTTCTCCTCGACGGAGAATGGTGACCCACCGGCAGGCGGCTCGTTGGACGTATCCGACGAGCCGCCTGCTCCTGTTTACCCCTGCCCAGCGGCGAGTGGGAGCCGCAGCGTCACCTGGCGTTCAACCAGGCGGTCAACGCGTCCTCGTCGTCGACGACGGTGCGGAGCTGCTTCGGCCAATGGGTGCCGACCCGGATCAGTGACTCGGCCGGATACACCCCGGTCGCGACCGTCGGGTACGAGACGATCATCCGGCCGGCCGCGTGGTCCACGCCGGCTTCCCACAGCCCGCGGGTGTCCCGTTCGCCGTACTGCGCCGGCCCGTACACCCACCCCTCGAAGTACACGCGGACCTGACCGTCGTCGGTCGGGTAGCCCACGACAGCGGACCGCGGCGCGAACCTGCCGGAAGAACCAGGGGCAGGCACGTACACCGCCACCTCGCATGCGTTAGGCACGTACTCGAACCGGTCCGGGTACGACGGGCCGGCACCACACACACCGCATTCGGGCCACCCGAGCCGTGTGAGCTCGGTGGTGTCGTGGGCCGGGTCGCGCCAGCAGGTCCAGGTGGTCACGGTGTCTCCTTGGTCGGGTTGTTGTCGAGCTCGAACGCGTCGGTGAAGAAGTCGGCCAGCGTGTCGACGGAGTGCTCCCGCAGCAGGTCGACCATCTTGCGGCCCTCCGTCTGCGACACCGACCCGAGCAGGCGCCCTTCGGACAGGATCGCGAACCGGGTTGCGCCGTCAGGTTCCACCGCTGTGGGTGTGTCGAGGTTCGTCACGGTGTCTCCTGTTGGTTCGGTGTGCGGGTGAGGACGTCGAAGTGCTCTGTCAGCTCGGCGGCGTCGGCCGGGTTGCCGGGGAAGAAGTATCCGATCGCGTGGAGGGCGGCTCCGCACCGCAGGCAGTACGCCGAGTCGGGTTCCGGGCGTGCATCCGGGTTGGCGGCGCTGACGTCGAAGGTGCCGACGACGACAGCCGGAACCGGTTCGGTGTGGACGTTGGACCGGCAGACACGAACCGGGGGCGGGGCGTTCACTGGTCACCCGGTTCGACGACGACACCCTTGATGAACGGCGGCAGCTTGTCCACGAGTCCCTCGGCAGCCTCCACACCGCCACTGCTCTGCGGGACGATCGCGGCGACCACCGGGACGGTCGGGCGCTCGTTGGGCCACGGGGTGTACCCGTCGGTGATCACGACGATCACCGTGGGGCGTTCCCGCATCTGGCATCCGGCCTCGATGCCGACCCGCATGTCGGTGCCGCCGCGTCCGGCGACCTTCTCGATGCTCTTGCGGTCCTTGTACGGCACGACCTGGTGGGCACCAGCGTCGACGTCCATGACGAGCAGGTCGTCACCGCGGACCCCGACCTGCTTCGCGATCGTCTCGATCTCGCGGCCCGCTGCGGCGATGTCGTCGGCGTTCATCGACCCGGACGTGTCCCGGACGACCAGGACACGCGGGACCGGCTGAACGTAACCGGGGACGACGAGCCGCTTGCGGCCCGTCGCCGTCTGGATCGTGGCGGCGTGGTGGCGGCGTGAACGACGGGCACGGTCGGTGTCGTAGGACCCCAGCTTGGATCCCAACGCCCGCTTCACGTGCGACCGGAGAACCTGCTGCCACGGCGTCTTTGACGGGGCGAGGTGCCGGTCGGCGGTCTCGACGAGCCCTCCCGGAACCGTTCCGCGGCCCTTGGCCACGTAGTCACGGATCGCGGCAGCGGTCGCGACGTTGATGTTCCCTTTCTCGATCTCGCTCGCGGCGGGTGCGGTGCCGCCGAGGTCGTCGGAAGGGTCCAGCTCGCACGGGGCTGCTTCGCCGCCGGAACCGGAACCGCAGCCCTTGAACTCGGGCTGGTTGCCCTGGCACGTGCACTCCCCGCCCTGGCTGCCACCGGCGCCCTGCTGGTCACCCTGCGCACCGCCGCTCTGCGACTGCGAACCGGACTGGTCGCCCTGGTCGCCTTCGGTCTCCGGCTGACCGCTGTCCTGACCGGCGTCGGTCTGGTTCCCCTGGTTCTGGTCCCCGTGCTGGGGGCAGTCCGGGTTCGTGCTCGGCTGCGACTGCTGCTGGTTCTGCGTGTTCTTCTGCTGAGCCTGCTGCAACTCCATGATCTTGCGGAAGTAGTGCATCGGCGTCTGGTAGTCCTCGCAACCCAGCGACTCGGGCAGGACACCGAACGCCGCGACCTCCGAACACCCGGCGTCCCGCAGGTCGTCGTTGATGGCTGCATCACAGTTGTGGACGAGGAATCCGTGCGTGATGTAGGTGTGCGAGTCGGTCTCCATGTTGAACACGGGTCCGACGAAACCGCGTCGCGACACGCTCTTGACCGGGTACCACACACCGTCGTCGTCAGACTTCCAACGGTGAGAGCATGAGGTGACGACCCGACCGTTCAGGGTGCGTTCCGTCTTGGCGCACCCGTCAGGGTTCCACTCGACGCCGTACAGACGGCCACTCGGCAACGACCGACCGCGCACGATGCGCCCCTCCCGCTGACGCATCATGAACGTGCTACCCCCGATGCCGTCCTGAGCCAGCAGTAGTACGAGGTCGTGCATGAGCGACTTGGACGCGGTGCCGACCTTGACAGCGGTCGTGGAGGAATCCTTGCGCTTATGGGTGTGCCCGTCGCCGTCGACCAGACCCTGAATGAACGCCGCCCGAATGTCCCGGTCGTAGTGGTGGAGGATCACGTCGGGAATGTGCTTCTCGTGCGCTCGAGGTCCGCAGTGCTCCTTCAACCAGCGCCCGAACACGACGTTCCCGAGGGTGACCTCGGCCGACCCACAGTCCTTGCTGTACGTACGTGAAGCGGACATGTTGATGCTGGCGGCGATCTTCTCGACCCGGTCCATGATCTCGTCCTCGTGGGAGCCGAGAGAGAACCTCACGGCTGGTGACGACGAACCCTCGGCAACGTACAGCCCGATGAGCCACGCCGTGTCCGGGTTCAGCGGGACGCTCTTGACCGCTCGGTTTCCGAAAGTGTGGCGTCCCAGGGAGTCGGTGCCCTGCTGGACATACCCGGACAGGTCGATGCATGTGTCGGCTCGCTTCTCGCTCAACCGCGGGACGCACAGGTAGTCGCCTTCGCGAACGTCCTCAGCCAGTACCCATTGAGCCTCGTTGAGGACGATGGGGTGCAGACCCTTCTTGTGGCGCCGCCGCCGGACGAAGAAGGGGTGCTCGGTCGTCGCCTCGATGTGACCGCCGGTGGATTCGATCCGGACAAGCTCGCCGTCGTAGTCGCGGACCATCGTGGCGACAGACTCGATGGGAGTGTTCCCGGGGAGCAGGGTTCCTGCCGGGAAACAAGCCGCGTTCCAAGCCTTGTGGTGTTGGGGGGTGACCGCCAGGTCCCGGGCGGTGCGGGCGTGCTCCTGGAACAGGTGCGACGCCTCATGCAGCAGCGCCTCCGCGCAGAACCGGGGGCCTTTCGGTGCCATCGCGTCGAAGTCGATGTACAGCCGGAACCGGTCGTCGACCGCGAACGTGCGCAGGCCGGGAGCGGACACGATCCGCAACGAGAACAGGATGCGCGACAGGTACGGCATGATCGCCAACGCGTCGGCACGCCACGCCTGCACCAGCAGAGCCTGCTCGTCGGACAGGTCGGCGGTGAGGCGGTCGCGGGTGCTCGTGGTCATGGCCTACTTGTGTGCGGGGCGGGGTGTCCCGTGCACCATCGCACCGGGCACCGACACGAGACCGGGGTCGACGACGAACACCCGGCACGGCCGGTCGGCCAACCGGTCCGCGGTGACCCGGTGGGTGCCGTCCAAGGCCGCGTACCCGTCCCGGTGCGGTGTCACGACCGGGTGGCCCTGCCCGAACCAGCCGTCCGGGTCCACCAAGGTGCCCCGGTCCTGCACGTACGCATTCACGTAGGCGAGGTTGACGAGACCTTGGACGGTGTACCGGACCTGGTTCGGGTCCACGTCGACCAGGTCGTCCTCGTCGAACACGGTGACCGAGGCGATGCGACGTGCGAGCACCAGCCCGATGCCGATCGTGCGGGTCCACCCGTAGTCGGTCACCGGCCGCATCCATACCGGGTCGTCGTCCAACGCGTCGTTCCACACCGGCAACGTCTTCACGTACGCCGCCAGCTCGGCCGGACCCTGCGGCGACGTCACGACCGGACCCTGATCAGGACATCCATCGGGGTGGCCCCGGCAGCCAACGCGGCCTGGATCACCGAGACCCGGACGTTGCCCCATCTCCGGGTCGCCTTGTCGGCGAACGACCCCGGTGCCGAAGCAACCGGGATGCCGTAGTAGTCGCTGGCCTGCTCGTACCCGGGCGTGCATTCGACAAGGACCCGCCCCGTGACCGGGTGGTCGTGTTCGACCCAGGCGTGGAACGACGGGCCGGACGCGCCCCGACGCCGGCACACGCCTTCGACGTACGTTCCCCCGGTTCGCCGGGCCAGGTTCCAGGCGTGGGTCCAGCAGTCGCTCTCACCGTCGGCGGCGACCGGGTCCTGCACGTCAAGACGCTTCGCTGCCGGGGCGGGCCGGCCGGACCGGCGCACCAGCATCAGGTACACCCGTTCGACTTCGGTGACCCCGGTCAACGGTGCCGGTGGGCGGGCGACCATCATCGGCCCCCGGTCGCGGTGAGGCCGCGACGCACCGCGATGCCGTTGGCGACCCGTGTCGGGGACTCTTCGGTGTACGCGGTCAACCGGCGCTCCCAATCGGGCACCGTCACCCACACGAGCGAGGACATGTGACGGCTCGCCATGACACATAACCGGCCTTCGGCCAACTGGTGCTCCGACAGCGACGTGTGACCCACGAGCGGGTCCAGGGCGACCACGGCGTGCCACTGGCCGCCCTGCAACGAGTCGGCTGTCCCGACCGTGATGCCGTCCATGCCCATGGAGCCCAGCAGTGCCGCCACGGTCGCCTGCTGGACGTTGTGCGGCACAACCACGGCGACGTCCCGCTCCCGGAGGCGTTCGACGGTCACGGTGCCGTCCGGCTCGGTCTGGTGAAGGCTGGTGCCGACGAACGCCGCGGCCTGGGTCGCCACGACCCGCAGCATGGGCAGGTCGGCGGTCTGCGCGGCCTCGTCGACGAGCACGTGGTCGAGTTCGGGCACCACGGTGCCGTCACGCCGCGTCAGGTGCCGGTCGGGTCGCTTGGAGTCGAACGGGAAGTCGTACAGCGGTGCGATCGCGTCCACGGTCTCCTGCCCGAGCCGGTAGGAGGACCCGAGCCGCAGCAGCGTCTTGTCCTCGAACCCGGCGAACACTTCCGGGGCACGGCGGTGCGGGGCGGCACGCATCTGGTCCCACATGGTCGTCTTGACGGTGACGACCGGGCCGATCTGACCGGGGTCCCCGATCATGACGACCTGTGCGGCGTTGTCGGCCGCGGCGGACACGTCCGCGAACGTCGCCTGGTACGCCTCGTCGAACACCATCAGGTCGCACTTGACCGGGTTCTTCGCCGCCGCACACGACGCGATGGTCCGCACGGTCACGTACCGGTCCTCGCTGGGCCTTGCCGTCGTGAACGCACCCGCGGGCGGGTTAGCGCCTCGAACCCTGAACACGACCTTGGGCTGCTTCTTCGCCCCGACCGTCGCCGCCTTCAACTCTGTGGCGAGCCGCCCGGCCACGTCGTACGCGCCGTTGCGGGTCGGGGTCGCCACGATGATCTGTAGGTCGGTGCGGGTGACCAGCTCGACGAGCAGGTCGACGAGCAGCGAGGTCTTACCGGCGCCCGGAGGGGCGTCGATCAGGACGACCGGGTCTCCGCTCCACACCGAGAACAAGGCGCGGGACATGGACGACCCCGGCACGAGTCCCCGGCGTTGGCCGGGTGCAGTGACCGGGTCAGACACGACGACGGTGCCGGCTGAGGAGGACGCTGAGGTGCTCGGTTCGATACCGAGGTCTGAAAGGTCGATCATGCACAGTGTGTGTGCGGGGAACCGGCTGGCGTGCTCCCTCAGACCAACTCGGGTGCCTCGGCCAGAGCAACGTCGATCGGCATGTCGCTGCGCTGCGGGCGGGTCGTCTCCCTGGACATCCACCGGCCCGTCGTCGTGGGGGGCGCCCCGAACGGCAGGTACGGGGCAGCGGCCATGTACAGCGGGTGGCGCAGGCGCTGGGCGTCGATGACCATGGACTTGGCCTGGTCGGTGACCGCGGTGACCTTCACCCACACCTCGTCGGAGACCGGGTCGATGCCGACCTCCTTGATCGTGCAGTCGCACGGCGCAATGTTCGGGGCACCGGCGTTGAACAGGATCACCTTGGCACCCGCCTTCATCTTGAAGCCTTCGGAGACGGTGTACGTGTGCGAACCGGCCGTCGACTTGCCTTGCATGAGGGTGAGCTTGGACGCGGCCCCGGTGACCGTGTTCAGGTCCACCAGGAGCGCGTCACAGTCGGCCAGAGCCTGCGCGGCGTCCGCAACCGTGTTCAGGTGACGGAACGCCTTCGCGGCTGACGCCGGTCCGGGGAAGCACGCCGAGATCGTCCCGTACCTCTCCGAGCCGATGAGGGCCTCCGCGTACTTCGCGTTGACCGGTCCGGTGTTCGCGGCCACGAGCAGCGCCACGACCCGGTGCGCGGTGGACCCGGTGAACCCGAACGAGTCGGCCCACTCTTCGACGTTGTCGGGGTTCGCACCGGACGGCAGCCAGTACGCGGACGCGAGGGCTTCGGTGAGGACCGGCAGTCGTCCGGACGCGGCCAGCATCCCGCGGTATTCGAGGATGGAGGACACCCGGCCCACCTCGAAGCTGTTGGGGGCCTTCTTCGCGGCCCGGACAGCGGACGCGGCGATCTTGCGGGCCTGGTTCAACGAGGCCCGGTCAGCGAACACTGCGGCGACACCGGTCGCGGGACCGAACATGGTCTCGGCGTGGTGCAGGGCTGCCTTCGCCTCCGGGTCGTGGGCCTGGGTCATGATCCGTTCCAGGAGCCCGAAGTCGACCGGGGCGCCGGGCGTCAGGGTCGGGACGGGGACAGTCAGGTCGTCGAACGTGACCTTGCCGTGGGCCGTGTCGTCGGAGACGAACTCGCTGGCCATGAGCTTGCCGCCTGTGCCGAGGAACAGCAGCCAGCGAACCGGGGCGGACAGCAGCATCCCGCGCTGGCGGGTGCGGCGCACCGGACGACCTGCGGCTTTCGCGTGTGCACGTCGGGCTGCGGCGATCCGGGCGACCTGTTCGGTGGTGGTGAGGGGCGTCATGCCTGGTATGTGTGCGGGGTCCAGGGTTCCGTGCTCCCCGGTCACTGGGGCCATGTCGCACCTCGTCCCGTGCCGGCGCTGTCACCGTGGACGCTAACGAGGCCCTCCGACACCTCTGAGAGCTCGTGTTCTTGCCACGAGCGGAAACGGTTCGTGGCAAGAACACCCGGTTTCTGGGCTGTTCTTTACGCTCAGCACCCCAGATCTTGCCACTTTGCCACGAACGGCCGAAAAAAGTGGCAAACACGTTTCCGCAGGTCAGAGGCCCTTTTAGTAGGTATGTAGAGATCTCTTACCACTTTAGGTAGAGGTAGTAGTACGTATGGGGTCTCACAGGGGTATACCCACGCAGGTATACCCCTCCCTCATATGTGTATCCACCCCCGGCTGGCAAAGTGGCAAAACTGGCGAACCGGGCCGGCGTGAGGGGGTGTTCTCGCAGGTCGGCGGCTGCCCTACGGTTTGCCACTTCCGTCGAGTGTTCGTGACAAAGTGGCAAGAACGGGCCCCGCTGAGCGTGAACCGGGTCGATCGTTCGTGGCGAAGGAGCACGCGACCAGCTCTCCCGCACACCAGTACGGCATGACCACCAACCACACCGCACCCGTCGTCGACTTGTTCGGCGAGCAGGCCACCGAGCACCGGCACCGTCCCGCCCCGACTCCCCGGCCCAAGGCCGCCAGACGGCCCGCCCAGGCGTCCGACAACGGGTGTGCCACGTGCGACCCGGCCGACCCCGCCCCCGACTACGGGTCGTGCCTGCTGTGCGAATGCATCCACCCGATCGCCCTCGGCTGACCCCGCACACCACCACGGCATGACGACTCGACCAGTCAACGTCCCGCAACGACGGGACCTTCTCGGACGCTACGCACCCATGGCGCTGCCCGACGCGGACGTGCACCTGCACGCGACCGGCACCACCGCGTGGCCGGCACCCGCCGAAGACCCGGACGAAGCCCAAGCGATGCTGTACGAGATCGCCTGGGACAGCACCCGCCCCGACAAGGAGCGAGCGTTGGCTGCCCGCGGCGCCATCGCGTGCGCCCGTGAGATCCACGGCCCGAGCGCCGGTGCTCTGCCGCCCGGCGACGAAGCCGAAGGGCACCTGGCCGACGCGGTCGTGTCCAACGACGAGGTGCTTGACGCGGTGACCGAGCTGGGACCGGTCCCGTACCCGCAGTCGCGGGCGTTCGGTTCGATGCTGGCCGGCCGGCTCTACGACACCCGCACGACCCAGCGCGACCGGCTGCTCGCTGTCCAGGAACGGTTCCTTGCCGACCAGGTGCTCCCGCCCGAATCCGAGGCGTCACGCCTCGCGGCCGACGACAGGCGCCGTTGACCACCCGATCGAGACCACCTGGCACAGGGTGGGCATGACGTCGACAACGACCGCGTACCTCGCCGGTCTGGCCACGCTTCCCGTGCTCGGGGTGGCGTTCGTTGTTCTCGTGCTGGTCTTCGACAAGGGCGCGACCACGTACTCGTGCTCGTTCTGCGACCGGGTCTCGGAGCCGCGCCGTGGTGTTCCGCAGTGGGCCCGGTCCCTGGCCGTCGCCGTCCACATCCGTTCACGTCACGGCGCCGACCTGCGGGTGTGGCAGGCCGAGCACACGGCCAAGCCCACCTGGCACTCGCGAAGGCGGTTCGTCGCGTGAACCCGTCACCGTTGTTCGCCGCCGCGATGGGTGCGCTCGAGGAGCTCCGTCAGGACACGTTCCCGGACCGGGTCACCAAGGACGAGGACGGGGTGCTGGTCGCCATGTCGGTGGCGTTGCGTGCCGACTGCACCCGCCGCAGGGTCGGTGCCGTCATCGTCGACGTGCACGGGCGGATCGTCGGGACAGGCCGCAACGGGGCCCCGGCCGGCCGACCCGGTTGCTTGACCGCCGGCGCATGCCCACGAGGCACCCGCACTTACACCGAAGTCGCACCCGGGTCGTCGTACACGGGCGGGGCGGGTGCCTGTATCGCGTTGCACGCCGAGCTGAACGCGTTGCTGTACACCGACCCGATGGCCCGCCGCGGCGGGGTCCTGTACGTGACGGATGCGCCGTGCGACTCGTGTTCGTTGCACCTGGCCGGGTCCGGGTTGGCCCGGGTCGTGTGGCCGGTTCAGGTCGACGGTTCCTGGTCGCTTCAGGATCGGCTCCTCGGGCCGGAGCACCCGATCGGAGGTCACTACTCGTGAACACGAACGAGCTCGCCGAGCAGATCCTGGACGCGATGGGGTCGCGCGGTATCGAGGGCGCCACGATGGCGGACGCCTTGTTCGTCGCCGACGCGATCGCCTCGGACCTTCCTCGAGTCGACACGGTTCACGACCTGGTTGCGGACCTGGCGAAGCCGACAGCGTCCGAAGACGGCGACCTGCGGCGTGCGTACGACCGGGACGCGTGGGCGCACGAATGGAACAGCCTTCCCACAGCCATCGACCGGGTCCTGGCCGACCATGTCGAACGGACCGCCGAACGTCTCACCCGGGAGGCGTCGTGAACGCCGTCGAGCACGTCACCGGGGACCTGTTCACCTACCCGGGCCTGGACGCGATCGGGCACGGCGTGAACTGCCAAGGCGTCATGGGTGCCGGGATCGCCCGGGCGTTCCGGGCCCTCGACGAGAACATGTACCGCCAGTACCGGGACCTGTGTTCGCGCAGCGTCCTGCGCGTCGGCGACATGCACCCGTGGCGGCTTGCCGACGGCCGGTGGGTGTACAACCTGGCGTCCCAGTTCCGAACCGGCCGTGACGCGCGGCTGTCCGCCATCGAGACCGCTCTGGACCGTGCCCTCGAACACGCGACCGACCACCAGCTGACCAGCCTCGGGTTGCCGCGGATCGGGTGCGGCATCGGCGGTCTCACCTGGGCTGAGGTGTCTGCCGTCATCGAAACCGTCGCCGCCCGGCACCCGGTCCGGGTCGTCACCGTCACCCCTGCCTGACCCCACCACCCACCGCAAGGAGACAGCACCATGTCCGACACCACCCTCGACCGCCGCCCTGTGTCGTTGACGTTGGCGGTCTTCCAGTCCCACGGCGACCCGGTCATGCAGTGCCGGCACGGGGTGAGCCTGTTCGAGCCCTGCGAGGACTGCTGAACCGTCTCCTGGTTGGCGCATGGTGCACCACGGAGGCGTGCCCGCACACAGAAGGTGCACGAACGCCGCAACCGGCGGCACCGCATCGTTGCAAGGAGCACGACACCCATGGGCAAGAAGGCGAACCGCCGCAACCAGACCAACCCGCGCAAGGCGGTCCTGGCGGCTCACCGTGTCGGTTCGACCGACGAGGCGTTGCGTCAGAGCTTGGAACTGCGCCGTTCCGGTGCGGCCGGCGCCCACGCCGACTCGGGTGTGCTGCCTTCGGTGGCTGCCGGTCGCAAGAGCCGGATGGGGTCTCGTGCGGCCCGCCGGACCGCGGCCGTGAAGGACTCGCTCTGATGTCGTACTGCCGCTTCTCGACCGACGACCACACGTCGGACGTGTACGTGTACGAGTCCGACCAAGGGTTCGAGGTGATGGTCGCGTCGAACCGCCGCGTGTTGACCGAACCGTTGCCGAGAGTCGACGTCCGGGAACTCTCCGACGTCGACTTCGATGCGGCGAAGGCCGGGAACGAGGTCGAGCAGGCGAAGATCGACGACTGGTTGGCCCGGGGCAAGGAACGGTCCCGGGTCTTGGATGAGGCCGAACTGGTGCCGATCGGTGGGTCGTACGACGGGGCACAGTTCACCTACGACGAACCGGGTCGGGCGACGTCCGCGTTGCGGCACCTGCGCGCGTCCGGGTACCACGTCCCTGCCGGGGTGATCGAGTCGTTGGATTCCGAGCAGGACGACATCGAGGCCGCGGCCATGAAGGCTCGGTCGTGACCGGGCTGTTCCGGCGCAAGTCGGCACCCCGACCTGTGACGCCGCTCTGGTACACGTGCGGTGTGTGTGACGTGGTGTGGCGCAGCGTGTCCGCGTCGTGCTGGATGTGCGGGTCCTCGAAGCATGCGACGTCGCGCGGTTCGCACACGCACCGACCGGTTCTCGACGACGACTGGTGCATCGAAGGCCCTCACCCGCACACAGGTGCGGCATGACCGACCACGCCGAGTACCCCGCACCGGTGTCGGACCTCGAACGGATGCGCGCGATCAGTGCCGAACAGGACGCGCTGGCGTCTGAGGCCGGCGAACTCTTCAGGTGCCACGAGTCGTGGCTCTCGAACTGGCTGCCGCGGGCATGGGGAGACTTCCTGCAGGCTGTGGAACGCGAAACCGGGGCGTACTTCCAGTCGGTGTACGAGTACGAAGACCGGAAGTACGCCGCGCGCCCACACGCCGACGGCATGAGGTACAGCGACCGCCACGAGTTCGACGCGTACGTGATCCCGTGGGGGTTCGTGTACCCGGAGACCCGGGAGTCGTTCAAGGCGCAGGTGCTCGCCGATGTGAAGGCCGAGAAGGCGGAACGCGACACGTCGCGCCGGCTCCGCACGAGCACGGGCGGCACGCAGCTCTGACGCCGTTGGCGCATGGTGCCTGGTGTAACCCCTCAACCCGCCAGGGAAGGTCTTCTTCGACGTGTTCGACCAGTTCCGTGCCGTGAAGCGCCGGCCCCCGCCGGGGCCGGGTGTGGCACCGGCGCGTGCTTCGGTTCCCGGCGGGTACGACCCGGTCGCGTCAGCGTGCACGGTCATCTTGACCGCGTCCGGTGTGACGTCGTGGCCACCCGGCAAAGACGACCAGCGCAAAGTGCTGAGGAAGGCCCGTGCCAAGACCCATCCCGACCTGCACAACGGTGACCGGACCGGGTGGGACAGGGTCGAAGACGCGGCCCGCACGTTGAGGCTCGCGTGATGGACGCCTGGTGGGACCGGGTGCAGTCCTCCGGGTTGTTCGCCGGCACCTGGGTGGACGTGGTGGTGACGGTCGCGGCCCTCGGTTTCGGGGGTTGGTTGCTCCTGCACCTGCTGTTCGACGGCTGACTCGTCTTCCGCCTGGGTGCGTCACGTCACGTCTCCCGCACACCAGTCAGGTGAGGGCCTGCACTGGGCGGGCCGGACTGGAGACGTAGGCGATGACGACCGCACCTTCCCCGGAACAGCTCCCTTTGTCCCCGTTGACGTTGGGCCGGCGCCGGTTGGCGTCCGCGGCACCCGTGGACACCGCAACGGAACGGGTCGTGGACGTGATGGTCGCGTCCGCCAGGATCGGTGAGGACGCCGCGTACCTGGTTCTGGTCGACGGGTTCGGGCCGTTGGGGTCCACCCTGGTCCGGGGTGCCCGCACCGCTGACGCTCTCGCTGCCGCGTTCGCCCGGTGGGTGGTCGCGTTGCCGACGGACCGGGTGTGGCGGGTAGGGGTGTCGAACACCCGGTTCCTGGTCGCGTTGGCGCCGTTGGCGTCCGCGTGGCCGCACATCGAGGTCGTGACGGTTCCTGCTGCCCACCCGGTCATGGAGTTCGCGTTGGGTGAGCTGGACCGGCTGTTCGGTGTCCGACCCGCGCCCGTCGAGCCCGTCGAGACTGGCGACCAGGTTCGCCCGGCACCGGCATCGGTGCCGACCCGCAGGTGGGTGGTGGCTACCGACGGCTCGTCTGGCAACCGTGGATCCAAGATGCACGGCGGGTTCGGGTGGATGGACGAGCAGGGCCGGTTCGGGTGCGGGGTGTTGCGTTCCGCGAGCCCGTTGGACGCCGAGCTGACCGCGATCATCAAGATGTTGAGCGCGACCCGGCAGAACCGGCCTTTGCGGGTGCTGGTCGACTCGGAGGTGGCGATCGTGGTGGCGAAGGCTGCGGCAGCCAGGAAGCCGGTCTGCCCGCGCCGCAACGTCGGTTCGGGCCTGTACAGCCGTCTCGTGCTGCTGTTGCAGGGGCGTGACGTGGAGTTCGTCCGGGTGAAGGGCCACACGGGTCACCCGTTGAACGAGGGCGCGGACCGGTTGTCGCGTCACGCGCGCCGCGCCAACGACATGGGGGTGGACGAGTCGTTGTCCGCGTCGTTGCAGGCACAGATCGTCAAGGAGCAGTTGGTTCAGTGGCGGGAGTTGCGTGCCGGTCAGAGGACCCCGAACGTGCGTACGGCCGGTTGAGCCCGGCACCGCGGAGGCGGCGGGTTCTACGAAGTGGTGTCGGGTTCGGGGGTACCGAACGATCCCACTTTCACGCCGTTGCGCCGGTACGCCTCGTGTTTGACGGCCAGACGAGCCGCCTTCAACGCCTTCTGGTGCAAACCGCCCCACACGCCCGCTGAGGACGACTCGGGGTTGGTGAGCGCGTATTCGAGGCATTGGGCGCGGACCGGGCACCAGCCGCACATGAGTTTCGCGTTGGCGAGCTCGTTCCGGGTCACAGCGAACACGGTCGAGTCGGCGCCGATGCACGCGCTCTGGTGCCGCCATTCGCCCGGGGACGCCCCGTACGTGGCGTTGATGATGTCCCACAGCCCGCTTGTGTCGCCGGTCCTGATGTCGCCGGGGTGCCGGCTGCGCAACAGGTCGGTCCGTTCACCGGCCAGGTGGGCGGCGACTGTGGCAGCCAGTTCGGCGGTCACACGTTCGATGACGGCTTCGTCGGCGGTCGTGCAGACCCCGCACGCCCCGTTCCGGGGCCCGAGACCGTTGTCGGCCCACGCCTGCTGTTGTTCGGTACTGGCGTGACGCCACGCCAGGTCGTGGATGTGGATGGTGTGGCAGCCGGGGCACTTGACGGTGACGACCGCGAACGGTGCCCGTGGCATCGGCACGTGGACGAGTGGTTCGGCGGTGGTCATGGGACCGCCACCCGCTCCTGGTCGAACGGCACAACGCCAGTGTGCTGGTGCTGCCTGGTGTCCCGGTAGGCGGCCACCCACGCTTCAACGGGGGCGAGGAGCACCGGTTCGGTGTTCCCGCCGGTGAGTATGGCGATCCGAAGCTCACGCGGGTACGCCATGAAGCCGTGCGGCCCGTCGTCGTCGCGCAGCCACGTCAACGCGCGGGACACCATGGCGAACGGGACCGGGTCGACCAGTAGCGGTACCGGCCATTCTTTGACGCAGGCGACCCACTTGACGGAGCCGTTGCGGGCCCTCGGGTACGGCACCAACCCCAACGCGAGCGGGCGGTCGCCGTTGCTGGCCTGGATACACGCGTCTTTCGCCGAGGAGCGGATGGCTGTGCCGATCTGGGACATGGCGTAGTTGCGGACCTGGATGGCCACGTCACCGAAGACGTGCAGGTCACCGACGTCCTCTGCCCGGCCGGCCCCTAGGAGGCGTTGCGCTTTCGGCAGGCACAGCTCCGGGCACTGTTCCTGGAACATCCGGACGGCGTCCAGCTCGGCCCGGTCGCCTTTGGTCTTCGAGGGGTTCGCCATGCCCGTCCTGTGCCATCGGCACCGGCCCGGTGGCGCGGAACGAGTTCGGTGCGCGGTGTGCGCAGGCGTTGGCGCATGGTGTGGGACAGACCCGGAGGCAACGCCTGCGGTTTCCCGTCCCGCCGAGGAGAGAGCATGAACCCAGTACCCCGCCGAGTGGGCCAGCAGGCCCCTGGGACGCAACTGCTGTTGGACGAAGACATCATCGAGTCTTCTCGTCGTGCTCGGGCGTTCAGCGAGTTCAGTGGTGTCGCCGTCCGCGACATGGTGCTGACCCCGTTGTCGTCGCTGCCGGTGCCGATCTACAACTTCGCCACCACTCCCGAAGGCCGCGCCACCGGTCTTCGGCGTTGGGCCGGCACGAAACCGGACGCCATGTGGCACCCGCTCATGTGGTTGCCGCCGCGGCTGAGCCGCCGGTTCCGGTACAAGGACCTGGCCGGGCGGGAGGTGTACGAGTCGGACCACTTGTGGGCGGCACGGGTTGCGATGGAGCTGCACGCGTCCGGTCTGTACGACTCGGAGACCGGGCAGTGGGCTGACGTGCTCGCCATGTCGGGGCTCGACGTGACCGACGAGCTGGACCTGGCCCGTGTGGAAGACTGGCTGGCCGGCGACCCGGACGACGTGCTGGACGAGATCTCGTTGGACGGGTTCTTCAACACCGACGACCCGACGTGGGCGCTCGTGTCGTTGCTGGCACTCGAAGACATGCTGTGGCAGGCGTCTTGGGCGATCACGTCCGACACACTGATCGACCTGGTCGTCTCGGCCCGCGACGTGGACCCGGACCTGGCTGTCTCAGCCGGTTCGGTGGCCGCGTCGATGGGGTTGTCGCTGCTCAGCGGCGCGGTCGGCGCCGGCGACCCGGTCACCTTGTCGGAGAGGTTCCTGTCCTTGTACACGGTCCTCGAGGAGACGCCTTCGTCTTCTCCGGCAGCCGGGGAAGCACTCGACTCACTCGTCGACGTGCTGGCGTCGGTGCGTGACGCGCATTGGCCGGCCTTGGACGCCCTGCACACTGCTGACGCGGCCTGATGAGCGAAACCGACCTGGTCCCTGCGGCGATCCGCCGGTCCCCGACCGGTCGGCTTGTCGTGTCCGTGGCCGAGATGGTCCTGTGTGAGGACCCGACGTTGGCGGCTGCGGTGTCCCGCCTGTGCACGTACTCGGTTCGCGCCCAGGTGCCGCTGATCGCGACGGTCGCGTCCGGTGCCGGGAAACGTCACCTGCTGATCGGGGTCGACGGTGTCGTGCACCCGGTTGCGGCTCCGGCCCCGTCGCGCACCGACTACGTCCCGGTTCCGTTGCCTGACCAGCGCCGTGACCTGGGTGAGTCGGAGACCGACGACCTGACGTCCGCGGAATGGGTCGACCGGTTCATCCTCGACCCGTCTGCCGGCGAAGAGGAGCCTCCGGTGCGCCGCCGGCGCCGGATCTTCGGCCGGAACTGAACGCGGAGCACCCGACGCCGGTTCCCGCACACCTTCCGAATACACGTACACACCACCGACCCCACGGGTCGTCGACCCGCCACCACCAGGTGGCACAGGACCAGACATGACCACCACCGCCGGCACCGCCACCCCTGACGGGGTCGGTTCTGGCGGGTTCGTGCACCTGCACGTCCACACCGAGCACAGCAAGCAGGACGGCCTGGCCCGGATCAAAGACCTGGTCCGCAAGGTTGCAGCGTCGGGTCAGACGGCTGTGGCGATGACCGATCACGGCACGCTCGGTGGGGCATGGAAGTTCCACAAGGCGTGCACCGAGGCCGGCGTGAAGCCGATCCTGGGGGTGGAGGCGTACCTGGCGTTGGTGCCGGACGGGTCGGACCCGGACGCCCCGGCGCTGGCGTGGGACGACGAGCAGGTGCGGTTCGCGCGCACGTTCCGGATGGAGCCGGACGCCGAGTCGGGCAAGGTGAAGCGGAACACGAACAACCACTTGACGCTGCTGGCCCGCACCGAGACCGGGTGGCGCAACCTGTGCCGGGTCATGAACGCGGCCCAGCAGTCGGTGTACTACAAGCCGCTCATCGACTACGCGCTGTTGAAGCAGCACAGCGAAGGTCTCATCGTGCTGACCGGCTGCCTGGGCGGCCCGGTCGCGTCGCGAGTGTCGATGGCTCGCACGGACGTGACCCACGACGACGGCACCACAGGCACCATGTGGGACGAGAAGGTCTTGGACGAGGCCCGGGCCAACTTGGGCCATCTGGCCGAGTGCGTCGGCGCCGAGAACGTGTACGTGGAGCTCATGGAGCACGGCCTGAAAGCCGAGGGCCGCGAACACATCCGGAAGCTGACCGAGCTCGCCGACGAGGCCGGTGTGAAGGTCGTGGCCACGAACGACTCCCACTTCGTCGACTGCGACGAGCACGAGCACCACGACGAATGGCTGGTCGCCGGCGAATGGGCGCGCGGCAACAAGGTGTCGTTGGACGACCCGGACCGGTGGCGGTTCAACGGTCACGGGTTCCACCTGAAGACCGAGGCCGAGATGCGGTCCATCTACGCCGGTCGCAGGTGGCAGGAGGCGTGCGACAACACTGTCGAGCTGGCGGTCCGCATCGACGACAACGTGCTCCCGGTGACGGGGCTGCGCATCCCGGTGTTCCCGGTTCCCGACGCCGATGTCTCCGTGTGGGAGGCCGGTGGACCGTGCGAGTCGGTGGTCCGTGACCGCCCGGTGCCGGCGCGTCGGGTCGGCGGCAAGGTGTTCCCGTCGCCGTCGGCGATGGTGTTGCACCAGCGGGTGCTGGCGGGTGCGAAACGCAAGTACGGGGCGTCGTTCAGCGACGAGTTGAAAGCCCGGTTGCGGTTCGAGGAAGACGTCGTGTTCACGATGGGTCTGCCCGACTACTTCCTGATCGTCGCGGACGCCGTCGACTGGGCGCGTTCGGACCGCGGGTACCCGACCCCGGAGTACCCGTTGGGTGAGCCTGGGTGCAAGAAGCCGATCCAGGTGGGTCCGGGCCGCGGGTCCGCTGCCGGGTCCGCCATCGCGTACTGCCTCGACATCACCCGTGTGGAGCCGTTGTCGAACGGTCTGCTGTTCGAGCGGTTCCTGGCGACCGACCGGTTGGAGATGCCGGACATCGACGTCGACTTCGAGCAGGCGCGCCGCGACGAGGTGTACCTGTACTTGGGGTACCGGTACGGGCACGACAAGGTGGCACGGATCGGTGCGTTCCAGGGGATGAAGTCGAAGCGTGCCGTGAAGGACGCGGCACGGATCCACGGGTTCCCGGCCAAGTTCGGGGACAACTTGGCGTCGCTGATCCCGAAAGACGGTGCCGAGCCGATGCCGTTCGCCCGGATCTTCGAGGAGATCCTCGACCCGGACACCGGCCTGCCGGTCCCGTGCCCGCAAGCCCAGGAGTTCCGTGAGTTCGTCGCCGGGAACGACGACGCGGTGAAGGTGCTGGCGACTGCTCGCGCGTTCGAGAACGTGGTCGCGGGTGAGGGTCTGCACGCGGCCGGGGTGATCGTGTCGGACGAGCCGTTGGACGGGCTCATCCCGTTGCGGTGGCAGAAAGCCAAAGGCAGCGACGACGTGTTCCCGATCGCGTTGTGGGACGGCGTCGACATCGACTCGTTCGGCATGTTGAAGCTGGACGCGTTGGGTCTGGTCAACCTCGACTACATGACGGCGTGCCTGGACAACATCGAGGCGACGACGGGGGTCCGCCTGGACCCGTACGTCGACATCCCGCACCCGGACACGGTCGGCGACCCGAAGGTCGACAAGGCGTTCGCGTTGATCCGGGCCGGCCGGACCCAGTCGGTGTTCCAGTTGGCGTCGTCGGGGATCACCGAGCTGTGCCGCAACGTCGCACCGACCGGGTTCGAGGATCTGTCGGCGATCCTGGCGTTGTACCGGCCGGGCCCGATGGGCGCGAACATGCACAACATCTACGCGGACCGGAAGAACGGGCGCGAGCAGGTCGACTACAACATCTTCACCTTCGACCCGGCCGAGCAGGCGGTCATCAAGCAGTCGCTGGCCGACACGTTCGGGGCCGTGGTCTACCAGGAGAGCCTCATGGACCTGGGGTACCGGGTCGCCGGGTTCGACGCACCGCAACGGAACCTGCTGCGCAAAGCCGTGTCGAAGAAGAAAGCCGACATGGTTGCGAAAGCCCGGACCGCGTTCATGGCGCAAGGCGTCGTCGAGATGACGTTGCCTGACGGCACCCGCAAGCCGGCGTTCCGGCCCGAGACGTTGGAGACGTTGTGGGTCACGTTCGAGGCGTCCGCCAAGTACCTCTTCAACAAGTCGCACACGATCGCGTACGGCTACCTGTCGTACCTGACCGCGTACTTGAAGGCGAACTACCCGACCGAGTACGCCGCGGCCGTGCTGGCGGTGGAGACGAAGGACGAGCGCCGGCTCGCGATCATCGCGGACGCCTTGGACGAAGGCATCACGGTGTTGCCGCCGGACGTGAACCGGTCCGCGGTGAAGACGATGCCGGACCCCCACGACCTGCACGCGGTGCGGTTCGGCCTCGGCGAGATCCGGGACGTGAAGTCGAACGCGGAGACGATCGTCGCGCACCGTGGCGACCAGCCGTACACCTCGCTCGGCGACCTGCTGGTCCGGACCCGCGACGAGGAAGGCAGGCTCGGTGTCACGGCGACCGCGGTCGAAGGTCTCGTCGAAGCGGGCGCTTTGGACTCGTTCGGTCCCCGGTTGGGCCACATGACGGTGGCTCGTGCCGTCGGGTTCGCACCCGACCTGCAGGTCCCGTCCGCCGAATGGGGCGCGTTGGAGAAGGCGAACCGGCAACGGCACCGCCTCGGGTTCACGGTCGGTGAACACCCGACGGTCACGTACAAGGACGTCATCGAGGAACGCAAAGGCGCGGTGACCGAAGACTTCGACACCGGGGAGGACTGCTCGACGTTCCAGCGTGTGACGGTCGACGAGGCGGTGAACGCCCCGACGCACCGGGCAACGGTGCTGGGTCTGTTGACCGGGTGGTCTGAACGCATCACCAGGTCGGGCGGCCGGATGGCGAACTTCACGATGGAAGGCGAGCGGACCCGGTTGGAAGGTGTCGTGTTCCCGTCGACGTACCAGCGGCTGGTGCGCGCCGGGTCGGTCCCGTCACCGGGCACGTTGGTCGCGTTGTCGGGGTCGTTGCGGATCGCCCAGGTGTTCAACCGGGACGACGAGGACGAGACCGAGGAGGAGGAGCGCGTCGAGCTGTACGCCGACCACGCTGCCCGGTTGGACGTGGTGAACGTCCCGGCGTACGCCGAAACCCGGAGCCTGGTGAAGTGGTGCGCCGACAACGACGAGAAGCCGTTCGACTACATGCACAAGGTGAAGCTGGCCCGGTTCCTGGTCGACCAGCCCCCTGCCCCCGTGACGCCGCCACCTCCCCCGCCGACCCGGTTGGACGTGGCGAAGCGCGCGAAGGAGCCGAAGGCTGCGGCAGCGGTCGAGGAGGCCCCGGACACGGGTGTGGTTGCTACGGTCACCGTGCTTGCGAGCCGTCCGCGGGTCCGGTTCGACAGCACCACGTCGAGCAACGACGGGGTGATCCTGGTGGACGCGGCAGATGACTGCCAGGCGCTCACGGTGGACTCGTTCGACAGGTTCACCGACGACATCCGGGCCCGGTACTTCAAGGACTCGGCAGGGTTCGACGACGCGTTGCCGCCCCGGACTCTGCCGACGTACGCGCACAGGTTGAGGAACAAGGGACGGGTAGTCGCTTTGCGGGTCCGGTCCTTGTGCACCGACGCGCCCGGGCACAGGCCCAGCGACCTGCATGAGGACTCCACCGACTTCGACTGCCAGCACAAGGAGTGCCCGCCCCGGTTCGTGTACCTGCTGGTCAACACCGAGCACAACAACGAGCTGTGCGGGCCGAAGAACCCGAACCCTGCGATCCGTCTGCTGGCACGCACCATCGAGCAGATCGACGAGGACCAGTGGACGTCGTGTTCGACGCTGCTCAAGGTCGGGCAGGACAAGAACCCGCGACGGTTCTGGTTCCACGCGTTCACGGGCGACGAAGTGGACGCCGCGATCGCGGAGAACAAGGCGGACCAGACCCTCCTGGTTCAGTCTTGAATCCTCCCCACGGCTGAAGCCGGGGGCTTCACGCCCCAGACCCCGTCACCAGTGAACGCGTTCAGGGTGCATGACCCGGGTGCTCCCGCACACGAACAAGGCATGAGTACAGCTACCGCTGAGACGACCGACGAGTTCACGTTGCTCAACGCCGACCGTTGCGACAGGTGCGGGGCACCCGCGTTGGTGGCGACCGCGCACCTGGCCGGTGTGTTGATGTTCTGCGCCCACCACGCCAACGAGCACTTGCCGGCGTTGCTGGCCGACGACCGGGTCACCGTGATCGCCGACCAGCGTCACCGGCTCAGTGACGGGGTTCGGTCGTGAGCGCGTCCGTCACCGACTTCGCGGTCATCACCGCGTCTTCGGTCGAGCCTGCTGTCGCGGACACGGCACCTGACCCGGATGCGCGGACCCGCCCTGTGAAGGACTGGTTCTCCGGGTTCTGCGGCCCCGGCAGCGAACCGTGCCGGGACGGGTCCATCGTCAACAAGGTCGGCGAACCGATCCGCTGGTGCCGCTACATGGCCACGAACGGGTCGAACGCCCCGCTGTTGCACCTGTACTGCGCGTGCGAGTGCCACGACAGCGAACGGGTCCCCGACGACCCGGCGTACCAGCAGAGCTGACCCCGCACCCCTCCACCCTGACCTGACAAGGAAGCAACCCCGGTGTCCACGACCGACCGTTACGACGACCTGCTCGACGGCCTCGACCTGTTCGAGGCGTACCTGTCCGGTGACCCCGGCGCTGTCGAAGCGTTCTTGGCGTCGGGCAGTCCCGAGGACCGTTTGGAGTCGGTGCTCACCGTCGCGCAGATCGTGACGCACACGTTGGAGTCGACCAGCGGCCACGGCACCGGCGAAGTGGTGGAGGCGGTTCGCCGTCAGCTCGTCCACGAACGCGGCAAGACCGGCTGACCGGCCGGCCCTGCAACGCCTCTGCCGCCGGGTCGAACCGGGTGGCACAGGAAGAACGACCGAGGACCCAGCGGCACCGGGTTCGGAGTCATCACAGGCCCTTCGGGGCGACCAACAGAGGCCCTTCGGGGCGAAAGGGGCGTAAGCCCATGACCAGTCACATCACCCTCACCGGCAACCTGGCCGCCGACCCGGTCCTGCGGACCAACCCGTCGGGCCAGTCTCGCGCCACGTTCCGGGTCGCGGTCGACTCCGGCGACAAGGAGAAGGGCACCGAGAAGACCCACTGGGTCGGTGTCACCGTGTTCGGTGCGCTCGCCGAGAACGTCGTCGCGTCGCTGTCGAAAGGCATGAACGTCACCGTCGCGGGTCGGATCGACTCCTACGACAAGGAGGTCGTGATCAACGGCGAGACGGTGAACCTGCAGATCCTGTCCGTGGTCGGCAACCAGGTCGGGCCCAACCTGCGGTGGCAGTCCGCCCAGGTGGCCAAGGTCGCCCGTGCCGCTGCCGCGGCTCCCGCCCAGGCTCCGGCTCAGGCCCCGGTGCAGGCGGCGGCTGCCCCTGCTGCGGTGCCCGCTGCCGCCGCGGTGGCGGACGACGACTTCTGAGTCGTCTGCCCCTCGCACAACGTCGAAGGCGTCCGGTTTCGTGCCGGGCGCCTTCGGTGCGTGTTGCGCATGGTGTCGGGCGTACGAGCTGTCGACGAGGAGGTGGGCCGTGCACCTGATCCGCCGTCTGCTGTTCACGGCTGGTTGCCTGCTGTTCGGGTTACTCGTCTCCACGGTAACCTCTCCCCCGGCCGGTCACCCGGTTCCGGTGCGCGGGTTGCTCCGCGACACGCACCCGTTGCTGGGGTCGTCGGTCGAAGGTTTGTGGACGTTCTCGTGGGCGGTGTTCGACCACCCGTTGCTGTTCGGGGTGATCGCAGCCGTGTTGACGGTGCCGTGGCTGGTCGCCGTGTTGGTCTCCGCGCTTCCCCGGCGTGTCAACAAGGACCCGCAGAGGTTGTTCACGACCGACCAGCGGCGTTACGGGGCGACACGGGCCGGTGACCGGTGCGAGATGGAGAGCATCTTCTTCACCCGGTGCCGGCGACCTGGTGAGCACGGCGACCACTGGTTCCCTCATTCGTTGGGCGGCGGGACCGTCATGGACAACTTCGTGTGGGCGTGCGCCCGGTGCAACACGAGCAAAGGCGCCCGGATCCCGACCTGGTGGGAGACGTCCCGGCTCGAATGGCGTCGCCGTCGCTACTTCACCCCGGACCAGACGACGAGACCTACCCGGCGAGCACGGGCCGGGTGAACCGCACACCGCAGGGGTGCAGGGCGGCGTCGACCGCCGCGGCTTTGCGCATGGTGAACAGGGCAGGGACATGTGAGAGGACGCCGACCCACAGTGAGCGACGACACCACCCCCGAGTTCCCCGACGGTGACACCGAAGGGGTCCTCGGCGAGCCTGCTTCCGGGGAGTCGCTGACCGACGACGTCTCGAAGGTCGCCTCGAGTGCGTCCCGGGGCGCCCAGTTGGGCACGAAGCTCGGCGGCGCGCACGGTGCCGCGATCGGTGCGGTCGCCGGCGGGTCGATGGGGGCGTTGCGCAGCAAACGGGGCAGGCGGCTCGTGTTGTTGGCCCTGGTCCCCCAGATCGCGATGCTGGTCGGGTTCATCCTGATGACCACGTCGGTGCTCACGATCGTGACCGACACCGATTCGGCTGCATCGGCCACCGAATGGAACAAGGCGCGAGCCGCCGCGGAACGTGACGGTGTGACGTCCGCAGCGTCGGACCTGGCTGCGTCGGCCGCGGAAGGAACCGCTGTCCCGCCGTTGGTCATCATGGCGTCCGCGAAAGAGTCCGGGGTGTCGTTGGACGGCGAACCGGAACAGTACGACGACGAAGCGAAGACGGACGCGAAACAGGAAGGGACCCCGTTGGGTCCGCACGCGTTCGTGTACCACGACACGGTCGACCTGGCTGAGAAGCTCGGGTTGGGCAAACCGGCGTTCGAGGACCTTCTCGACCCGTACAAGTCGTCGCGGCTGTACGCCCGGATCCTCGGGTTGCTCGCCAACCGGGACAAGGTACCGACCCCGTTGAACCTGGGTGTCGGGGTCGTGTCGGTCGACACCGACGACGAAGCGGAACTCCCGGACACGGCGACAGCCGGCGACGGAGAAGAGTCGGTTGCTTCGGAGACGGGCGACGACAGCGCAACCCACGACACGTACCAGCTCAGCGACAACCCGAACGACCAGGCGGAAGCCGAGAAGGTCAAAGACGACTGGGTCGACATCCTCGGTGACACACCGGTCGAGGCGGCCTCGGAACGCGCCGAACGGATCTACGACCAGGCGTTCCAGTGGTACTTGGGCGAGTCCGGCGGGTGCCTGCCCGGGTCCGCCACGGGCGCGGCGTCCGGTCAGTGGGCCAACCCGATCGCCGCGATCGGCCCACCCGACGGGTACGGGGTGTTCGGGCCGCGGCCCACGAGCATCGGCGGCGGGTCCGGGTACCACGACGGGGTCGACTTGAACGGCACCGCCGGCGAAGGGAGCCCCGTGTACGCGGCCGGTTCCGGCATCGTCACGGTCGTCGACTCCGAAGGGTACGGACCCAACTGGGTGAAGATCGACCACGGCGGCGGCATCGTCACCGAGTACGGGCACATGGCGTCGGCGACGGTCACGACCGGGGCGCAGGTGGGCGCCGGCACCCAGATCGGCACCGAAGGCAACATGGGCACCTGGTCGTCTGGGGCGCACTTGCACTTCTCCGTGTCGTGGCCCGCACAGGCCGCAGACGCGGCGTCGCGGGGGTACGTCGACCCGGAGGCTTTCTTCGCCGAACACGGCATCACGTTGGGTTCCGACGTGGTCGGGGTTGTAGTCGGTGGCGGTGACCCGACGACCGGAACCGGGACCGCTCCGCCGTCGCAGGTGGCGGCCGACGAGGTGCGCATCGTCCAGGCGAACATCAAGACGACGACCCCGTTGTCGACGTACAACAAGCACGTCGACCAGGTCGTTGCCATGGCGCCCGACTTCATCTCGTTCAACGAGGTGTCGTCGCGGACCCCCGAACAGATCACCCCGGACGGGTACGCGTCGTACCGGGATGTGCCCGTGTACCCGGCAGGTGAGTCCCGTGGCACCGCGGTCGCGTGGCGCACCGACAAGTGGACGATGAGCGACAAGGGCCGGATCCGGCTCACCGAGTCGCCGGTGCGGATCGACAACCGGTGGGCGACGTGGGTGACGGTCACCGGCAGCGGCGGAAACCAGGTCTCGTTCGTGTCGGTGCACGCGATGACGAACCCGCGCCTGTACGGGCCGAACAAGCCGGCCCGGCAAGCCAACTACCGGCTCGGCATGGAGAACCTCAACTCGCTCATCGACGCGTTGTCGGTGCGCGGGGCCGTGTTCGTGGCCGGCGACTTCAACTCCCGGCTCAGTCACGACGACCCGTGGGGCCCCGAAGTCATGTTGGCAGCCTCCGGCATGAAGTCGTCGTTCGACCTCCTCGGGTCGGTTCCTGCCGGGGTGTCGATCGACTACGTGTTCGCTCAACCGGGCGCCGGGGTCACGGCGCTGCGTCACGGGAGCTGGTCGTTGCCGGACCACCCGGCGTTGTGGGCCGACTTCAAGCTGGGCACGACGGTCGGTGACGGTTCGGTGTCTCCTGTCGGGAACGGCAGCGCGTTGCCGTCGTCGTGGGTGGCCCGCCCGTCGTCGGGCAGCCCGGTCACGTTGACGTCGAAACAGCTCGGGTACGCCGCCCAGATCGCGGCGGTGGGAGCCCAGATGGGTGTGTCGGACGACGCGGTCGTCGTCGCGTTCATGACGGTGCTCGTGGAGTCGAAGTTCCAGATGTACGCCTCGGACGTGTACCCGGAGACGGTCGAGATGCCGCACGACGCGGTCGGGTCGGACCACGACTCGGTCGGGTTGTTCCAGCAGCGCCCGGAGTCCGGGTGGGGGTCCGCGTCGTCGTTGATGAGCGTGGAGTATTCGGCGAAGGCGTTCTTCGGCGGTCCGGGCGGCCCGAACGGCGGCAGCCCGCGTGGCCTCCTCGACGTCGCCGGGTGGGAGAGCATGCCGAAGGGCACAGCCGCCCAGTCGGTGCAGGTGTCGGCGTTCCCGGACAAGTACGCGTTGTGGGAGTCCGCCGCGACCGAGTTGCTCGCGTTGGTCGGGGGCACCACGGTCGCCACCAGTGCGTGCGGTGCGGCGACCGGCACCGGCGGCACGAGCTTCACGTTGGCCACGTTCAACGTGCTCGGCAACAGCCACACCGAACCGGGCGGCAACAAAGCCCACCTCGGGTTCGACCAGTACGGTCCGCGGCTCGACAGCGCCGTGTCGTACCTGTCCGAGTACGGGGTGTCGGTCGTCGGGTTGCAGGAGTTCGAGCCGGTCCAGAACCGGTACTTCGTCGACAACTACTCCGGTGCGTGGGATGTGTGGCCGAAGAACACGAACATGACGGACGCGGTCGCGTGGCGCACCGACGAATGGACGTTCGTGTCCGGTGACACGTTCACGATCCCGTACTTCGGCGGCAACCCGAAACCGATGCCGTACGTGAAGCTGCGCAACAACACGACGAACCTGGAGTCGTACGTCGTCAACGTCCACAACCCGGCGGACGTGCAAGGGAACGCGGCCGGGTACCGGGCGACCGCCCTGGTTCGAGAGAAGGAGCTGGTCGCCGAGCTGGGGGCCGACGGGTCGGATGTGTTCCTGGTCGGCGACTTCAACGACGTCGACGAACCGCATTGTGCGTTGACCCCGGAGCTGACCTCAGCGTTCGGTGCCGGCTCGACGGCCCCGTGCCGCGCCCCCGACGCGGTACACATCGACCAGATCTTCGGTGCCGGCGCGTCGACGCTCAGCAGCGGGACTCAACATCCGGAGACGAACAACCGGGCCACCAGCGACCACCCGTTGGTGACGGCGACGGTGACCACGTTGGGGTCGTCGAGCTCGTCGTACGACCTGGGAGCGGTTCACCCGGACGCGGCAGCGGTGGCGAACCTGCTCGGCCCCATGTTCAACATCGAGACGGTCGGCGGGATCGGGGTCCGGTCCCAGCCCACCTGCCACACCGAAGGGCTCGGCTTGGACTTCATGGTGCCGCTCAACGCCGCCGGCAAGGCACAGGGACAGCAGTTGGCTGACTACGCGGCAGCGCACGCGGTCGAACTGAAGATCAACGCCGTCATCTGGTACCAGCAGATCTGGTCCCAGGCGCACGCGGCTGAAGGGTGGCGGGGCATGGAAGACCGGGGCGACCCGACCCAGAACCATATGGACCACGTGCACCTGTCGATCGCCCCGTGCGAACTGTGAGAACCGGAGGAGACATGAAGAAGAACCCGGCCGTCATGTACGCGGTCGCCGCGACCCTGGTCGTCACCGTCCTGGGTTTGCAGTTCGCCGGCGTGTTCGCCCACGACACGGCACCGCAAGGCGCCACAGACCCGGCACCGGCCGCCTCTGTCACGGTCGCCCCGTCGGTGCCCGACGGCGGCAACGAGGAGGCCGACGCCACGGAGCCGGCTGCGGAGTCGGTGGAAGACACGGTGCCCGGGTTCGACGAGCGGGTCGCGGTGAAGGCGGCGGTCGCACGTTCGACGTGGTCGTGGGAAGACGACGGGCCTTCTGAGTGGACGGACCGGTTGGCGGCCTTGTCGACCGACGACTACGCCGACCAGCTCGGCGACCTGCCGGTGACCGCGGTGGAGGAGTCGGACTGGGAGCGCGGTGTCGTCGCCCCGGAAGCGGTGTCGAAGGTCACGGGTGTGACGGTGCAGCACCTGGACGGGTCGGCTGCGTCCGGCACCGTGGACGTGGTGGTGAGGTACCGGGTCGAGGTGGCGTACGGGCGCCCGGACCTGGTGGACGCTCACGCCGGTGAAGGGTCGGTCGTCGAACGGGTGGTCCCGGGCGCCGGTGAGTGGGTCGAGCTGTACGCCCAGGAGGTCAACATGCGGTTCGTGTTCGACGGCCGGCGTTGGTTGTTGGACGCGACCGCGTACCCGGCATGAGAGGGGTCTGGTCGTGAACAAGACGGTCGGTGTGGCTGTGGCTGCCGCGATCCTGGCGGTGATCGGAGTCGTGCAGGGCGCGTCGATGCTCGGCGACGCCGGTGACGGCGCTCCGGGGCGTGCTGTGGAGCCGTCTGCGACGCCGACAGTCGTGGTGGTGCCCCAGGAGCCCACGGGAACACGGAAACCGTCTGGTGGGCCCTCTGGGATGCCGGAGACGGCTTCTCCGGCCGAACCGTCCGGGACGGTGCAGGTGACGGCGCCGGACCCGTCTCTTGCGGAGGCGTTGGTGGTCGCGTACTACACGCGGTCGTGGCGTGACGAGTCGGTGCGGTCGTGGCAGGCCGCTGTCCTCGAGTTGGGTGACGGTGAGCTGCGACGCGGGTTGCACCACGAGTACGGGGACGCCCCGTCTGCGGCGGAGAAGCAGGAATGGGCGAACGTGATCGCCGACCCACGCGGTTCGACGAGGGTCGTGGACGTGCAGGCGACCCCGCAACGGTCCACCGAGGACGGGCACGCGGTGTTCAAGGTGGAGTTCACGGTCGAGAAGAAGACGGAACAGCCGCCGGCTGACTGGGACGAGGTGTTCACGGACACGTGGCGTGTCGAGTACGCGTGGGACGGCGAACGGTGGCTCGCCCACACGATCGAAGTCGTGGACTGACCGGGCGGGTTGGCGTTCGTCGGTCCACGGCCCCTTGGGAACCCACAACAGCGGAAGTTGCTGTTAGAGGAAACTGAACTAACCTATAATAAGAGTCGTCACTGTTATAGTTTGTCCAAACATCCTTGAACGAGGGATCAGTCCAATGAAGGATCAGGAGCGGGTCCCTCGCGGACGAGCCGACGCCGGCCAGTGGCGCGCCCAAGCGAGAGACGAGGCGGACGTCGAACTGGTGGACCCGTCCGAGCTGCCGGAACAGCCGTGGGCGCTGGACTACGAAGACATGGTGTGGCGTACAGACCCCGACGAGCTGATGTCTCGTCGCCAACGCATGAAGTCCCGCGGCCCCTACAAGGCGTCCATCCCGCCTCATGTCGCCGACCTGCCTGTCGACGTCGACCCGGGCACTGTCACCGACTCCACGGACGCGACCGCAGAGATCGTGCGCTTCGACTCCGAAACCACCGCCCGGATGCGCAGCCTGCTGGGACCTGACGTGTACGGCGATGACGCCGCCGGATTCACGCCGCTGGCATCGGTCCTGCTGCGCACCGAGTCCGCGTCGAGCTCGCAGATCGAACAGATCACTGCCGGAGCCCGGGCACTGGCCCTGGAGTCCATCGGCGTGACCAAGGGGCGAAACGCGGCCCTGGTCGTATCCAACGCCGACGCCATGAAACGCGCGATCGCACTGGCTGACGACATCAGCACCGGCACCGTCCTGGGCATCCACAAGGCGCTGCTGAACGACAGCGCCCCCGACATCGCCGGCCGCTTCCGTGACGGGCCCGTCTGGATCGGGTCCGGCGGCTCGACTCCCCACACCGCGTCGTTCGTCCCGCCGCGCCACGAGCGCGTCCCGAACCTGATGGAAGACCTGGTCGAGTTCAGTCGACGAACCGACGTCCCGCCACTGATCCACGCGGCCGTCGCACACGCCCAGTTCGAGACCATCCACCCGTTCCCCGACGGCAACGGCCGCGTGGGCCGGGCCTTGGTGCACGCCATGCTGCGCTCATCAGGCACGACCCGCAGCCTGACCGTACCCGTCTCCGCCGGTCTGCTGACCGGCGTCGAGGGGTACTACGAGGCACTGGGCGACTACCGCGAAGGCGACCTGAACCCGATCGTCGAGCGGTTCTCTGTCGCTTCCTTCCAGGCCGTGCGAAACGGACGCCACCTGGTCGACGACCTGGCCGGGACGTACGAAGACTGGCTGACGCGCGTCCAGGCTCGTCGCGGCGCCGCCGCCTGGCGCGCGCTGCCTCACCTGCTGGTCCAGCCGGCCGTGACCGTCCAGTCTGTCGCGGACCAGACCAACGTGTCGTTCGCGGCAGCACAGACAGCGGTCGACACGTTGGAGACGGCCCAGGTTCTGATCCCAGTCGACAACCGTAAGCGCGGTCGCGTCTGGGTCGCCACCGAGATCACGACGGCCCTGGACGCCTTCGCGGAACGCGCTGGCCGGCGCCGCGTCGTCGGCTGAGGGCCCGTACCTACCGACCGGTCGACGGTCAGATGGTCGGCATCGCGTCGATGATCACGGAGCCGGTCTGGTGGAGCGAGTTGTCGATGTGCTCGCGCAGGTCTTCGGTACGACGAGTCGACGCCGGTGCCGACCCCGGAGATCGAACAGGAGTCGCCGACGTACGCCGAAGCCCCGCAACTTTGACCCGGGGATGCGGGAGGCTGACGACCTACTGCTCGATGGCATGGCCGCATGGTTGAACAACCCGGACAGTTCCCGGCGGCGAGCTCAAAGCCTCAGATCGCCTTCCGGACGCTCCCGTGCCTTGAAGGAACCTCGGTTGCTAGCCGGGGTCGTCTTCCCTCGGGCCGGTCCGGGCGTCTTCGACGCGGACGAGGCCGAGTAGCCAAACGGGCCGTCGCCGAGGAGCACCGTGGCCGGGTTCAGGAACTGGCGGCCGAACAGCAAGGAGCGGTCCTTTGTCGACAGGTGCCCGATGTCGGCAGCCTCGGCCCAGTCCTGCTGAATCGTCTCGACGATGTGGTCGACGCGTTCGCGTGCCTGCAACCGGTCGAGTCCGTAGACCCCGCTGACCCCGATCAGTGCCTCAAACCGGCTCTCCCTTTCGCCGCCCGGGCCGAAGCTCATCGCCTGGAAGGCGGTCTCGCCGGACCGATGACTTGGAGCGAGGTCGTACGCCGGCGTCAGGGTCAGGGATTCGTGACCGTCCCAGAACGCGGCGTGGTTGCGGGCGTGGTCGTCGAAGTTGCTCATCGCCATGTTGAACGCGATCCTGTCGAAGAGGATCGGACCGGGGCGCGTTGCCGGCCCGTGACGCTCCAGGGCGTGGAGCAGCTCCGGGTAGGTGGCGTAACGACCGGCCATCTCGTCCAAGCCCAGCATCGTCAACCCGGAGACAACGAACCGACGTCTGCCTTCGCCGTGCCGGTCGAACCGTTTCACCAAGAGGACGTCACGTCCCAAGGACTCGGTGACCTCGAAGTCGGGGACTTCGATGCCGACGCGGCGGGCCAGTTCCAGGGCCGTAGCCTCCGCGTTCACGACCGAGAACACGCGGTCCGAAGCGGAAGACAGTTTCGCGATCCACTCCACACCGTCCCCGTCCCGCACGAGGACCTTGGGCCGCGCGCCGCCGATGCTGGTGCCGCGCACCAGTGCAGCCTCGGCTGCTGCGGACAGCGGGGCCCCGGACTGGAGCCGCTGCGCCGCTTCGTGCAGCTCGTCAAGGGTGGAGGTGTCCTCGCGGGCGAGGTACTCGGTCGGGCTCTCCTGGAAGTCGAGGGCACCGAAGCGGTTGCTGCCAGACTCCAGCATGTAGTCGATCTCGGTCAGATCCTCGGTTCCCAGCCGGTCCTCGATGACCCGTCGACCCCAGGCGTCCGGCGTTCCGTCACGAAGGCACCCAGCCAGGATCATTCCCGGGAGCGGGTCGATGTCGCCGCGGGCGAGAGGAAGCTCCGGGGTGTAGATGCTGAGCGCGTCGGGGCGCGCCAGGTACGACTCGCCGTACCCGAACACCAGGCGTCCGTCCCGCAGTCCCCGCACGACCCCGGCCACAACGGGTTCGACGGCGCCAGGAAGCCAGACCCACACGTAGGCGCAGTCTCGTCGAGTCCGGTTAGAACTCATGGCGGTCGACCCTCTCCTTGGCGCTGGGGCGAACCCGTTGCCCGATGAGCGCGAGACGTTCTTCGCCGCGCCGCCGCATCTTGGTGAGCTCGACCCGGTCTTCGACCCCGAAGAGCGGCACGCCGGCCAGGACCGCCGCGTTGAAGACGGTCCCGATGGCGGTGCCGGGCGCCCCCCGCTCCAGGGCGAGGACGGTCGGCACGGAGACACGCAACCGTTCGGCTAGCTGGGCTGCGGTCCAACCTCGTTCGTGGCGAGCGGTCCGGATCTGGTTGCCAAGGACGGCCAGGGCGTCCGCTGTCTCCGGCAACAGCACCGGGCTCTTTCTGGTCACGACCACACTCCAATAAACTTTCTCTTACTTGGCGTAAGAGCAAGTTTATCTTGCCTGCTTGTGGCTGTCCATAGCCGCGGTGGCCCTCCTCCCCGTCAAGGGCCGCGGGTGGCGTGCCGGCTTCGAGGCGACGAACCAACGGCTGGGGCGAAGCTACTACTCAGATCGCGTCGATGATGGCGGACCCGGTCTGGTGGAGCGAGTTGTCGATGTGCTCGCGCAGGTTCTCGGTCTCGCGTTGAAGCTGCTGGGTGACCTGCTGCAGGTCGTGCCGGGTGATCTGGTCGGCCCGGTAGGTCTCCGGGTCCACGATGGTCGGGGAGAACATCCCCAGCCCCCACTCACGGAACACCTCTCGGACCGTCTTGTCGCCGTTGGTGGTGTGGACCAGGGTGGCGCGGACCATGCTGTCCTCCGGTGCGCGTAGGTAGCGGGCTGCGTCGTTCATGCCGATGACCTTGGCGGCCACCCGAACGTCCCTGGGGTCGAGGGTCGCGGGCAAGTTGTTCAGGTGCAACTCGTACTCGTCCACGAACGCGCGTCGAGCCTCCTCGGACGTGTCGCGACCGGCGCGGTCGCGCATGGGCCGCTCGCTGTTGTCCCAGAGGAAGTCCGGGTAACCCCTGGTTCCCGATGCGCGGGCCGCGGCGTAGTGCTCGGTGAGCTTCATGCACACCTCGTCGGGGATGTCGACGGTGTCGTAGAAGGCGACAACGGCGTCCGCCGAACCCAGCACGTCGTGGAACAGGTACGAGCCTTTCGGGGGCACCACCAAGGCGGCGTCCGCCTCACTCAGAAGGAACGGTCCGTACCTACCGTCGGGGTGCCGGGGCTGCTCAGTCATCGTCTCTCCGCAGTCCGTGCAAGCGAACCGATGCGTGTGACCCGAGTGCTCCATGGGACACACCGTAGTGCCTGCGCTGTGTCGTGACGCCGGTGTTCCGGTCGTCGTGTCTTGTCGTCGCGGTGTGCGGGGAACCCGCAGCCTGCTCGACGCCGGTCCTCATCACGCCTCCCCCTGACTCTGCTTGGCGCGTTCGCTGGCCAGCACCGGGCCCGGCACGACGACTTCGACCGGTGCTGGTGCCGATGGGCCCTGCCCGTCGTCCTCGTCCTCCCCGAACGCCGCTGGCGGGCCGGTCACGACAGGCTTCTTGTCCTCGCGCCGGGCTGCTTCCTCTGCACGACGCCGCTCGTCTTCCTGCTGACGCCGCGCCAACTCCTCGGCCATCTTCTGTCCCTCCCAGACCCGGTCTTTCGCGGACTGCGACCGCGCCGCGTCCACGACCTCACCGACTGTCGCGTTCCCGTGGGCTGCGCCGAGCGCACCGCGGGCCGCGGTGGACACGGTGCCCCACGCACCCGACGCCGCGGTCGAAGCACCGCGCTTGCCGACCAGAGAAGCTCCCGCGATACCGGCCAGCGCCGGCAGGCTCACCGAACCGAGCGCCACAGCACCCACGGTCGCACCAGCCGTGTACGCGACACCCTTCGCGATCGTGCGGACCGGCTTGTGCGCCAGGTCGTGACGCCACTTGTCCTTGATGTCGCGCACCCGTGTCCGCAACGCCTCGTCCGCCTGGTCGATCTTCGCCCCGGCCCGCGCCGCCTTCGGCACACTCAGCTCCGCCGCCAAAGCGGCCTTGCCTTCCTCGGAGTTCTCGAACTCGTCCCGGGCCGCCTTCTCGGCCGCCTTCTCGGCCGCCTTCTCCTCGTCCGCGAGGCGCTGCGCCGCGACCTTCTCCTCGGCAGTCCTCGGGACCGGGGTGCCGCCTTCGTTGTCGTGACCGTCGTCCTTCGGGCCCGTGCCGGTGTCCTTCGGAGGGCCGGCTGTCTTGTCGTCCGGCAACTGCTGCTTGCCCTGCCCGTCAGGGGCGGCCTTGCCACCAGGCAGCTTGCTCTTCGCGTACGCCTTCGCGGCTCGCGCCGTCTTCAACCGGGCACGGCGACCCCACTGGCTCATCAGCCCGGCCGTCGCACCACCGGCGACGCCACCAGCGACCGCGGACCCCAGGTTCCCGTTCGCTGCGGCCTTCCCCCACGCACCGGCTGCCTTCACCGACAACGGGGACGGGATGGACAACCGCTTGAACATGTAGTGCAACGCGACCGCGGCCACGAACGGTGCGACCCCGACCCACAGCGTCGTCATGACGCCGCCCGGGCCGCCCGGCAACGTGGTCACGCCGATGGTGATGAGGATGTTCGCGATCAGGGTGATGATCGCCAGCAGCAGGCCGGCACCGAACGCGTAGAAGCTGATGCCGATGTACTGCTTGAAGTAGGCGCCCACCCGGGTCGAGTCCCCGTTCGGTGTCATCGAGAACACCAGTGTGGCGAGCACACCGAGGATCATCATGAGCCCGAGAAGCTTCGCGAAGATGATGGACAGGGAGAACAGGCCGAAGACGAGCAGCAGCAGGAACGACGACAGCATGTAGGTGAGGCCGGCGACCAGTCCGCCGCCGCTCGCCTTGCCGTGCAGGTGCAGGATGAAGTCGCGGGCCGCCTCGGTCGCTTCCGTGCCGGACGCGCCAGTGGTCCCGATCTCGTCGATCTCGTTGTCGCCGGACTCCCAGTTGAACGCGTTGAAGTCCGGTTCGCTGTCGGAGAACGGTTGCGCGATCGAGTCGCAGACCTCGTCCTGGTCGCCGTCACGCAACAGCTCGGACCGGTCGTCGGGGACCGTCCACCCGGTTGTCGGGTCGGAGCTGTTGGCGCTGTTGTAGCAGGCGGCCCATGCGACGATCCACATGTCTTTCGCGTCGGTGCCGGTCGGTCGGGCGAAGAACCCGGTCGGCTCGGTCACCTTGACTCCGGCACCGTTCATGATGCTGGACACGGTGCCCCACGCGACGGGGTTGGCGGCTACCCCTTCACCGACCTGCTGGTGGATGGGGGTGCCCCGGTTCGCTTCCAGCATCCGGCACCACACGATGTTGGCGTAGTGGCTGCGCCCGAACTGGAGTCGCTTCCACGTTTGCAGACCGGACAGCTTCCAGTACGAGTTGATGGCCAACGGGACGGCTGCGGCCCCCGCGCCGTTGACGCCCATCGCGTCCTTGTAGCCGGTTTCCAACGACTTCGTGTACGACTCACACGAGTATTTGTTCTCCGGCCTCGGCTTCGGCGCGTCGATGTCGGCGGTCGCTTTCACCTGGAGCGCGTCGCTGTCCGACAGCGACGACACGATGCCGCCGGCGACCGCTGCTGTGACCGAGTCGATGCTGGTGATGAACCAGCCGGGTGACCCGGTTCCCGGGTTGTAGTCCGCCGACCCAGGACCGGTGCCGCCGGTGGATGCCGCGGACCCGACGAACATGATGGCGAACAGGCCGACGACGAGCATCTTCTGCCAGATCATCTGGGCGAACCCGCCGCCGTTGGCTGCAAAGAGCCGCCACAGCCACACGACCAGGCTGAGCGCGGTCAACGCCGCTAGCAACGCGGAGTCGGCGATCGCTTTCGCGATGTCGTGGAACGCGTTGTCCATGGTGCCGCCGACATAGTTGACCGGGCAGAACGCGTACGCGTACTGGACGAGAGCAGTCGACCAGCCCCAGACGGCGTTGCCAACGTCGAGGGTCATGCTGGAGATTCCGTGTCGTGCCGCCTTGTCGAACTGGTCGGAGACACCCCATCCGAGCCGGGAATGCAGGTCCATCGAGTCGTTCCAGCGCATCACCGGAAGCAGCGACTCGGCGCCGTTGCCGCTGCCGGCGCACACCCCGGCGACCGGGTTGTTGCCGCCGCCGCCGTTGTTGTCGTCGTCTTCGGCAGCGAACGCGGACGTGGACGAACCGAGTACGAACACGATGGTGGCAGCGAACGCGGCCAACAGAGACAGGGACCGGTGCAGGAAGGTGCTCATCGGTGTCCCCATCGTCCGGTTGCGGGCATGTCGAACAGCTCGGAGGCATCGAAGTCGTCGTGTTCGTACTCGCCGTCCGGGAGCCGGCGGGTGAGCGGGTCGTCGACCGGGCCCGGGCCGGGGTCCGTTGCAGGTTCGAGAACAGCCGGCGGCGGGTCGGCCTCCACGACAGGCTCCGGCACGGGCTCCGGCACGGGCTCCGGCTCGGGCGCCACGAACACCGGGGTGACTACCTCCGGGGCTGGTTGCTCGACCACGGTAGGTGCCTCGGCGGTGCGCTCGGTGGCCCCGTCGAACGTGTGACCGTCCCCGCGGCGCGTGTCACGGGTCAGCACCGCGGTCGTTGCCACCAACGCCTCGTACCGGGGCGCTTCGACCCGGTACGGGACCGTGTTGTGCCGCAACTGCTTGAAGTGCGTCGGTGCGATGTCGATCGGTTCCCCGCACAGGTAGAACTGACCGATGTCGCGGGCCCGGCGCTTGTCCAGGAACGTCTGGTAGGTCCGCAGCCTCATCCCTTTCGAGGACCGCTGGTAGAACAGCACCGACGCGGCGATCAGGACGACCGGGAACACCAGGACCGCATACTGGCTCAGGAACGGCCATGCGAACGCGGTGAGAATCACCCCGGGCACCGCTGAGGACGCCAACACGATGAACAGTCGCCAGTTCATCTCGACGGTGCCGATGACGACGGTGCGCTTCTCAGCCGCCTCTTTCCCCGTCAACGGGGTGAGGACATGCAAAGGGTGCACGGTCTGCTCCTGGTCTGGTTGTGGTGGGTGGCCGCCGTCAGGTCAGGCGCCCGCGGTCTTCTTCCAGATGTTGACCAGGGCGTTGATCACGACGTCGAACACTTCCAGTCCGGCGGGGATGACGAACCCGGGTGCGGACAGCAGCAGGCCGACGATCAGCGCGCCGGACAGTCCCTGGCCGCCACCGCCGCCCATGCTCATGCCGCCGCGGCGCCGGTCCCACGCCCACTTCACGAACGCCCACGCGACGATCAGCATGCCGATCACCGCCAGCAGGTTCATGAGGGGTTTGATCGGTCCGAGCGCGCTCGTGAACGTGCTCCACTGGGTGCTCAGGTCAACCTTGCCCGAGTTGTCCATGTCCTACTTCTTTCTGTGCGGTGGTGCTGGGTTGGTGGTGTGTTCCGATGAACACCATGCGCAAACTCGAAACTTCGCGGCGCGACCCTCACGCCGACTTCTGGACACCTCGCGGGCGAGCCGCCGCCGCAACGGCAGCCGCCCAGAGCTTGTAGGCGTAGTCGGGGTACGCCTCCAACACGTTCACCGCGGACGCCTGGTCGCGGAGGTCGAGGTTGCTCCACGGCGCCATCACCGCTTCGGTCTCCGGGGTGTCGTCCCCGTTCCCCCACGCCTCCAGAGCCGACCGCAGGTCTTCGGGGCCCTGGATGGCGGCGTGCGCCCTCGCGACGGCCCGGTGCCCCAGGTGCGGTTCGATGATCGGTGACCCGGGGGCCCGTTCGGCGACCGCGTTCCACACGTGCCGCAGAGCGGAGCGCTTCGTTCCGCCGTCGCCGTCGATGTACGACAACGCGACGTCGAGGTGCGAGTCGGGCTTGACGTAGTTGAGTGCGTGCACCGACCCGTGCATCGCGACGCTCTGGTCGAAGACCTCTTCAGTCATGTTCTCGGACCGCACTTTCTCCCACCCTTGGACGTTGTTCCGGAAGTCACGCGACGGCCGGTGGTTCCGGTCCGGCCAGTTGTCACGAATGTGCTGTGCCAGGTCGTCCTTCTCGCGTGTCGTGAGGTCGCGTCCGGCGATCGCGGTCAGCTCGGCGAGACGGGTCCGGAACTCCCGGTACGCCTTCATGTCTTCGGAGCGGACGTGGCGCCCGGCGCGGGACGCGATGTTCGCGGCCGACTTGTTCACGAGGCCGTACAGGTCGCGGATCTTGTCTTCGTTGCCGTTGGCGCGCATCGCCAGCACGGCGATCACCGCCTCTTGGGCCAGGTCGTCGACATCCATGCCGTTGTCGAACGCCCCACGTTTCGCACCCCACGACCGGGAGACCCGGCGGGACACCTTCATGAGCTCGCGGACCGCGGCGGGGTCTTCCCAGTCGATGACGGACCCGCTGGTCGCCGGCTCGGTGGGGGTGGTGGTGTCGGTGGCCGGCTGAACGGGCGGCAGGGGCTCAACGGAGGGGGTGCCCCACAGGTCGGTGATGTCGACGACAGGGGCGACCAGGTCGGTGATGTCGGATTCGGGGGCCTGGAACGGTGCGTACTGACCTCCGTTGCCCGGAAGCGCGACGTCTTTGCGGCGAGTGCTCATACCCGCGCGGTGTGCGGGGCGCCGGCGAAGTGATCTCTACTCCCGGAACCTGGGTCGCGAGCAGGTCAGTCGAAGGCCCCGGGAACGGCCAGGAGCCGACCTTCCTTGCTTCGCGGGTCGACTGCCTCGATGTTCACGTCGACGATGTCGAGCGGGTGCGCGCCGTTGAGTCCCAACGCGATCTCCGCGGCGGCGTCCTTCGACGTAGCCCGGATCCGGCCCGTGTACGTGACGGTCACGGTGACGAAGAACTCGCGGCTCAAAGCTCGTCGCCGAAGTCGGCCAGGTCGCCCGGGTCGACGACGTCAACGGTCGGATCGAGGTCCTCCTCCACCTCGTCCTGCAGTTCCTTGCCCGTGAACGCCGGCGCTATCACGTTGCCGTTCTCGTCGACCACCGTCTTGACCTGGGCAGGCACCTTCGCCTTCACCGGTTTCCCGTCGCACCCGGACGTCACCCGGCACCTCGTCGGCGCCTGACCCATGACGAGCTGCCACCCGTGGAACGCGACCTTCGTGTCGTTCGTGCCGACGACCTCACGTTGGCAGCACACCGGGCACACCGCCAACGACGTGAGCGGCTTGACCCGGACCAGCTTCAACACCGGGTCGTACGCGTCGAGCAACCCCCACTGCTCCGGGGTCAGGTCCAGCAACGCGAGCTGCTTCCACATGGTCTCGTTGCCCGGCACGCCCGAGTCGCGCGCCTTCTCCTGGAACTCGGCGAGCGTGTCGACCCTGACCCACCGGAGTACGGCGATGCACAACCCGGCCGCGGCAGCCATCGCCGGAACGTCGACAGGGGTGTCGAACCGGATCCGGGTCTGCTTCCTGCGAGGCTTCGAGGAGGTCACACCCTTCCTGTGCCACCCGGTACCGGTCGGTGGACGACCCGTGACCGGGTGGCGGGGGACGTCAGTCGGCTGCCGCGGTCAGCACCCGCTCCAACGCGGCCTTCTCCGGTGCGGTCACCCACAACCCGTACTTGGCTTTCACCTGGATCTGTCGGACCGCGTAGTCGGCCCGGTACGACTTGTTCGACGGGAGCCAGGTCGCGTAGTCGGCGTCACCCTTCTGACGGTTGCTGGACGGGTCCGCAGCCATCAGGTTGAGCGGGTCGTTGGCGACCAGGGCTCGCTTCTCCTCGTCCCAACCAGCACCGCCCGTCACCCACACGTTGCCGAGAGCCACGATGTGCTCGATGTCGAGGTCGGTCGCGTAGTCGTCGTCCTGGGAGTCGAACCGGTAGTTCTTCGTACCCGTGTACGGCTCGTAGGCGAGTACCCCGGACAACACCTTGCACGACCCGGTCTTGCTGGTGGTGCCCGGCGCACATTCGACGTCGACGAGGTCCCTGGACAGCACGTCGTTGCGGGTGTCGAGGCCGTTTCGGGACCACTTCCAGTCACCGACCGAGTCGTCCCATTCGGTACCGAACTCGTCCCGGTCGTACCCGGTCATCGGCGACTTCCCTTTCACCGCGAGCGTGTCGAGCGTCTTCAACGCTTGCGCGTACACGGCTTTGCCGCCTGGCGCCGGCGACGGGTCGGGGTTCTTCGGCTGGGTCGGTTTGTGCGGCAGCTTCGCTTCGAGCTTCTTCTCGAACGCGTCGAAGTCGAAGTTCTTCGCCTGCTTCTTGTTCAAGTCGGACGGGACGAGGGCTGCCGCTTCGGGCCCGTACCGGCGGCGCACCTCCGCCTTCAACGCTTTGACCGCGGCCTTCCTGGCTTCCTCTTTCGCTTCACCGGCCAGCTCACCGGTCAACGCGCGAGCGTCAAGCAGCTCAGCGAGACCCGGGATCTCCCAGCTCGACCACCCGGCCGGCAACCCGGCGGCCTGACCCAGCATGCCGGTGACACCGAGTGTGTTGGCTGCGCCCCAGATGAACACGAGCACGGGAAGCATGATGAACAGCCGGATGGCGCGAGGGATCTGCATGTTGTGACGGTGTGCGGGGAGGTGCGCTCGGTGCTCCCTGAGTACGCCAGATGTCGTAGTAGAGCTCGAACTCACCCCGTGCGCGGCGACTTGTTTCTCGGCGCTGCGCAGCCTGTGGCCACGGACTGCTCCTCGCGCATGTGGGGCTTACTCATCCAGCGGACGCAAGATGACCGCGGTGTGGGACCACTCCTCGCGCACGTGGGGTCTACCACGCAGCGCACAGCACTGTGCTCAGACTGCTGGACCACTCCTCGCGCACGTGGGGCTTACCGCCTTCGTCGGCGGTGCCAACGGATTCGTACGGACCACTCCTCGCGCACGTGGGGCTTACCCTTGCTGACCTGCGTGAACGCGAAGCCTGCGTAAGACCACTATGCGTTTGTGAGGAGCAGGGGCCGGCTGTCCGGACCCCCATGGCTCGGCGAATCGCCGAAACCTATGCGCCCTCCCGACGCCTTGACGGCGTACCGTGGAGGCGGGTCGTGCGCACGGTCGCCCGGCGTCGTTTCCTGCCCCTGTGGCGCACCCGGCAGTCCCAGGTGGCGGTTACGAATATTGATGGCTGCGTTCACATCAGCGTTGTCGCCGTGGCCACACGCGTCGCACCGGAAGTCCGCTTGACTCTTGCGGTTCTTCAAGGCGACGTAGCCGCAGGCTGCGCAACGCCGAGAGGTGTTCACAGGGTTGACGGTCTCTAGGGTGGACCCGTAGAGGACCGACTTGTACTCCAGTTGCCGCCGGATCTCGCGCATTCCGACGTCCAGCATGGAGCGGTTCAGACCGGACTTGGCAGCCCCACGGTTGGGGAGGTAGTGCCCCGGGCGGTCCGGGTCCGGTTTCGGTGCGGCTCGCTTCGTCATCTGTGTGAGCTGCAGGTCTTCGATGACGACCGTCTCGCACGTGGTCGCCAGCTTCTTCGTCAGGTGGTGTTGCGCGGTCGCCCGCTTCAGCGCGACCAGGTGGTGCAGCTTCGCGATCCGGGTCTTGGCTTTCCGTGACCCGTTGGAGCCCTTCTGCTTGCGGAGCAAGGCACGTTGCGCGCGCACCATCTTGTCGTGGGCGTCACGGGCCGGCTTCAACCGGTCTTCCATCTCGCCTTCGTTGGTCGCGGCAAGCACGGTGACCCCCAGGTCGACACCAACGACCCCGCGGGCACGTTGACGTTTGCTGGTGGGACGCGGCGCCACGTACGGGTTGTTCACGTCGAACGACACGGTGATGGACACGTACCAGCGGTCCGCGGCCTGGGTGAAGTGGGCTGTCTTCGGGACCCCGCCCTTCTTCACCATGCGACGCAACCGGCGGATGTCGTTGAACACCCGGATCGAGCCAAGGCTGGGGAAGTACAGCCGGTGTGCCGAACTGGACCCGTCGTCGAGCACCTTGCGGGAGCCCCTAGTGCTCAGGTTCAGGATGGAGAACGCGCCGGGGTCGTGCTTCGACTTGAACGTCGGCCACCCGGACGGCATCCCGTCCTTCCTCTTACTCCTGCCATTGCGTGTCTTCGGGCGCGTGTAATAGTCGGCGACCGCCCGCTCCAAGGCGCGCAACGGCTGGTTGACAGCGTTCCGGCTCACACCGTGCTTCTCGGCCTTCCACCACCCGAACGTGCGAGGGTCGCCGTCACGGGTGAACCCGTACGGGTCGCCGGAGGTCGCCAACTCGGTGAACCGCTTGTCGAACCCAGCGGCGGTGTAGTGGTGCGGGGTCGGGTGCGCCGCCTTCGCGGACACGTACGCGGCCTGGCTCCACTCCTTGTCCGCGAGCTTCTCGACGATGGCGTCGTGGGTGCCGTCGGTGGCGGACGCCGCCTGGTCACGAACGTGCAGCCGGACCTTGCGCTGCTGGTCGTTGATCTCCGCCAGAGCCCAGTTCCACACGGCGCGGCTCGTGCCGGCGTGCCGCTCGAACAGGACACGCTGATGGTCGGTGAGGGCTTTCGTGTCGATGCAGAACTTCACGACGCGGGTGACAGTCTTCTGCTTCGCGTCGGTTGCCGCGGCGGTGTCCGTCATCTTCTTCGCCCTCCTCTCCATGTCCGTGACTGGGGCGTTCGGACTGGTTGTGTGCGGGAGGCGAGGGTTCATGCACCCTCGGGGCAAGAAAGTTCGGATCAGTTTCCGTGGCGGGTCAGGTACTCGGCGGCACGACGTGCTGCGGGGCGTCGACCGAACTGGTCGCCGAAACACCATTCGCGGGTCACACCGCCTGCGCCGACCGTCTCGAACCCGTACCCGAGCACGGCGACCGTCGCCTCCACGGCCCCGGAGAACCGGACCCTGGTGCCGGGCGCGGCAGCGAGCAGCCGGTGCTCGATCTCGCTGATGCTGCCGGTCGTCGTGACGGTCATGTCAGGTTCCCAGTGGTCGTGGTCGTCGTGTTCTGGTCGTCACCATGCGCAAACATGGGTCATGGCCTCGCGAACCGGCCCAAGCCGATCGCGTGCAGCAGCCGGTCCGCGGCGGCCCGGTCGTCTTCTGTGACCACGAGCCCGGCAGTCCGGACCAGCTCGTTCACGTCGACCTCTTCGATGTCCGCTTCGCCGGCCTCCTCTTCGACGTAGCCCACCCACTTATCCCACTGGGGTCCCCAGTCGGTCACGCCGCTGATGTCGAGGAACCGGTCGTCCGGGGTCTGTAGGCCGGCGTGGACCCATCCGGGAAACGACGGCGGGTTGTCCCAGTCGTACCCGTCAGCGAACACGAAGACAGGCCACCCGGTTCGCTCATGCAACACAAACGCGAGCTGGCCGCACCTGTCGTACCTGTACTCCTCGTGGTCGGCTTCGGTGATGCCGACCGGCAACGTCAGGTACTGGTTGACCCGGTACGTGGGGGCAGGCTCGAGGGTCGCGTACACGTCGTCGATCGTGGTGCCGTCGTCGAGGACCACATCCGCGACGGCTTCGGCCCGGTGCTGTGGGGCGTACCGGCCGCGGTCCCCGTGCAGGTGGCCGTTGACGTCGAAGGTGCTCATGCCCCCGTGGTGTGCGGGGACCGCGGCGGACGCTCGCGGCTCAGTGGTCGGAGTACCGCCAACCGACCTGACGCATGTCGGTGGTCGTCTGGTTGCCGGTACGGGTGTCGGTCAGGATGTACTCGACGCCGAGGTCGTCGCCGGCGTGCTTCTTCCCGGTCACCCGGTACGTGCGCGGGCCGTGGCCCGGCTCGTCGAACACGACGTCCTGCCCAACCCGGGCACGGCTGTGGCACGCGTCCGGGTGGTTGTCACGGGCCGGGAAGGCACCGGGCCGGTGCACCAGGGTCAGCTCGTCGCGCACCGCGTCTTCGATGCCGTGCGTCTGGGCTCGGTTGACGGTGAGACCGGCCGCCCGGAACTCAGCGACCCGCGCCCTGGTGATGCGCCGGGTCTCGGCCCGGAACCAGGCCGGGTCGGACAGGTCGACCGCGTCGTCGTGGACGGTCACCGCGGCGTCGAAGTCGAGGGCCACCGACGGGTCGGTTTCCCCGTCGACGCACACCCGGATGTTCGACCGGCCGTTCTCGATGACCCGGGTGACGAGCCCTTCACGGACCCGGTCCCCGACCTCGAGTTCGTACGTCGGCTTCGTGTGGGCCTTCTCCCAGTCCGGGGCGTACCGGTGCGGGTTGGGCGGGCCGGCCGCGTACTTGGCGGCGAAGTAGACGCAGTCGCGTCGAGCCTGCGGGTCGAGAACGTCGTCGAACCCGGTCGTGTCCGGTTCGGAGATGAGGGACGGGCTGATCGCGGACAGTGACGCGTACCGGTACCGGCCCGGTTTCCCGACCACGTCCAGGTCGAGGTCGCGGGCATCCACCTGGACGACGGTGCCGCCGGAACGCAACGCCTCGGTGAAGTCGGGGGTCAGCGACACCGTGCCGGCACCGCGCGGAGTCAAACCGTGCAGGTACACCTGGAGGGGTGCCAGCTTGGAGCCGTGGTACAGCTTCGTCAGGTCGTCACCGGTGACCGGGTGGTGACGGGGCCCGGTCTGCTCGCCCAGGTCGAGGTCGTCCGGCTCGGCTCGCGGGGTCTCAGCCCACACGTTCTTCACGTTGCCGTCTGCGGTGACCCTGGTGACGCGGTGGCGTCCTGCTGCATCAAGTTGGCTCATAACCCCGTGGTGTGCGGGGCCCGCGCCTACTGATCGAACACGTACCAGTTCTCCGGGCTGTAGTCGTCCGGGTTGAGGGCCGCGAGCTCTTTCCGGCATGCGGCTTCGGCGGCCTCACGGGTCGCGTGACCGACGTTCGGGTCGTCGGCTCCTTCGCCACGTTCGACCATCGACTCGATCTCGGTGCCGGACGGGTCGTTCGGGTCGTCGTGTGAGATCCATTGGGAGAGGAACTCGGTGTAGTACCGAGGTTGCCCGGCCTCTTCCCGGATTCCGGCGGCGAGGCGACGCAGCCGGTCGATGTCGAGGTTGGCCCGCGCGCGGTCGTTGTCGGCCAGGCTGTCGATGCCGCGGTAGATCCCGTCGGCCTGTTCGTCTGCCTCGTCGGCTCGGTCGAGCTGGGCGGTCACGTCCACCCATTCCTGGTAGTCGAGGTCGTTTCCGTCGTTACCGACACGGGCGGAGACCCATGCGACGTCGGTGACGGTGAGGAACGGGGCCCGGGTGTCCGCGGTCGCCCACGTGAACGTGACGGTCGGTTCGGCACCGATCGAGTATTGACACCTCCCCGCCCTGAAGGACGGGGATTCGTGATCCGCTCGGTCAGGTCGGTGTTGCATGTGACCTGATCTCCTGCGGTTCTTCTTGTTTCGTCGGTGACTGCGCCGGTGAAGGCGTCTGACGTACCTCGGCAAGCGTTTTGTGTCTCCGACTGTCCATCGGCGACTCGGGGTTGTGGGTGAGGAGCCGTAGCCCCTCGTTGAGGATGTTGGTGGCGGCGTTGATGTCTCGGTCGTGGTGGGTGCCGCAGTGGGTGCAGGTCCAGCGCCGGACGCTGAGCCCGGTCAGGCCGCGTGGCCCGGTGATATGGGTGCAGGTCGAACAGGTCTGGGTGGAGGGGTAGGTGCGCGCAACCTTGACCAGTGGTGTGCCCTGGCTGGCGGCCTTGTGTTCGAGGACGCGGAGGAACTGCGACATGGCCTGGTCGTGGACCGCTTTGGCGGTGCGCCGGTTGCGGGCCATCGGAGCGGTGTGCAAGGTCTCGACGGCGATCATGTCGTGGGCGGCGACCAGTCGGGCCGCGTGCTGGTGGGCGTGGTCGAGTCTGGCTTCGCGGACTTTGCGGTGCAGCCGTGCGACCCGGACCCTGGCCTTGGCCCGGTTGCGTGAGCCTTTCGTTGTGCGTGAGAGGGCTCGTTGGGACCGGCGCAGGGCCCGTTCTTTGCGGCGCAGGTAGGCGGGGGTGGCGATCGTGGTGACAGTCTCAACGACGGTCTCGGTGGCGGTGAGGTCACCGGGTTGGGTGGTGCGGGTGAGGACGTGGGCGTACGAGCTCAGCCCGACGTCGATGCCGGCGACCGCGCCACGGGGTCCGGTGGTGCGGGTGGGGCGTTGGACGACGAAGGAGACGTAGTAGCGGCCGTCGGGTTCTTGGACGAGGGTCACCGAAGTCGGGGTCGAAGGCAGGTCCCGGGAGGCGGTGAACCGCAAGGGCCCGTACATCTTCGGCAGGTGCAGGGTTCCGGTGCGTCCGTCGATGGTGACGCTGAACCTGGCTGCGGTGGAGAACCGGGCGGTGTGCCGGTTGTGGTGGCGGGACTTGAACACCGGTGCTGAGACTTTGCGGCCTCGGCGTTTCCCGGTCAGGGAGTCGAAGAAGTTGCGGTACGCGGTGCGGGCATCACCCACGGCTTGGACCAGGCACACGCCGTAGACCTCGTTGAACCAGGCACGTTGCGGGGTCTTCTTGGCGTGGGTGAGGACGATCGTTTGGACGTCGGTGGGGAACCCGCGTCCGGCGGCGTGTTCGGCCCGGCAGTAGGCCACGGCGTCGTTGTAGGCGACCCGGGTGGCACCGAACAACCGGGCGAACAGGCGTACCTGTTTCCCGGTCGGGTAGGCCCGGTAGCGGTACCGGACGATCTCGGTGGACACGACCTGTCTGTGTGCGGGTCCGGTCGTTTCGTGCACCCGCAGCCGGGTCACACCCCTCGCGTGGTGTGCGCCGCCGGATCGGGGACCAGAACCGATCCGACTAGTCACCACCGGCTCCGCCGACGCCTCGAGTCGACCGCGCTCCCACCGCCCTGAAGGACGGTGCCCGCCGCGCGTCAACGGTTAACACGGTCGCCGGCCATCGACCCGAAACGGTGCTCGTCCAAGTCGAGCCGGTTCCCGGACGGGTGCTCGATGAGGACCGGTTTCCCGATGCGTTTCGCTTCGGCGACCGCCGCAGCGACCGCTCCTGCGGAGAACGCGACCGGGTCGCTCAACTGGACCCCGTTCTCTTCGCCTTGGGGTTTCGTCTTGTACTTGCCGTCGCGGACGTGCAGGTCGCCGTTGCTGTCGTAACCGCTCATGCTTCGGTGGTGTGCGGTGGTGTCACCGGCTGATTCCGGCCGGCGTCCGCGATTGTGAGGCTCTCGAAGCTCTTCACCCGGCCCGACACCGACCAGCCGTTGACGCTGGTCTCTTTCAGGTCGGCCATCGCCAGGTCTGCGAGTCGACGCAACTGCTGCGGGGTGACCCTGTCGCGTTCGACGTTCGTGCACAGGGAAGAGTCCCCTTGCGCCCAGTACCAGACGCCGTTCTCGTCCTCGTCGGCGTCGTCGTCGAGGCTGGCGTGCGGGTGGGTACCGCGAAGCTGCACGTCGATGCGGAGCAGCGCTGCGTCGTCCGGGTCGTCCTCGTCGAAGTCGCCGTTCCATCCTTCGCCGATGTCGGTGAAAGAGACCCGGATGCCGGCGTCCTCGTCAACGACCCACTGGTCGACGGCCAGCGTTGTGACGCCGTCCGGCAGGACCCCGTCGTATTCGCCTTGGGGTTTCGTCTCGTACTGGCCGCTGCGGCCGTGGTGGGCGCCGTTGGCGTCGATGGTGGTCATGCTTCGGTGGTGTGCGGGGGATTCGCGAGGTGCTTCTTCGCGTACGGGTTGTCGGCGGTGGGTGCGTTCTTGGGTGCGGACAGGAGAGCGGCCCTGTACCCCTGCTCCCAGGCGTTCTCGGCCTTGGCACGGGCCTCGTCCTGGCACGCCAGGTGTCCGCAGCAGAGGTTGGCGAAACGCTGGCTGTCCGGTGCCATCAGGACTCCCGCGGGTAGTAGCCGGCCAGTGCGTCTGCAACACGAGCCTCGACCTCGGGAGCTGTTGCCCAATCATCAACGACTTCGCCGTCGATAATGACCTCGAAGACGAGATAGGGATCTTGTCTGCGGATCACGATGTGCGGCGAGTCGTACGTGTTCTCGTTCATGTTCTCGCTCATACCTGCAGTGTGTGCGGGATGCGTCGGGTCGTGCACCCAACTCAGTCCATGTAGGCGAGCACGGAGGCCGCCTTCTGGACGAGCCGCGCGAGCTCGCGGCGGGTCAACGGGACCTTCTCGATCTCGGTGTACGGGTGTTCGGCCTGGACGATCTCCACGTATGCCTCGGTGTCCGACGACATCCCGACACTCAGGATCTTCATGGCCATTCCGGGTTCTCCTTGTGGCGCGGGTGGACGGAGACCCGGGTGGGCCCCGTCAACGCTTCGTTCCGGTCAGGATTCGCGGGGGCCATGACGCCACCCCTCCACGTCCGGCGGGAGGGTGCTCGGGTCCGGCAACGCGTCCAACGCACGTGGAACTTCGGCGGCCTGCGCATGCCGCTCGTCGGCCATGAACGCACCGACCCCTTGCCAGAGCGCAGGGTCTGTCTCCGCCATCAACCGCCGGTGCAAGTTCCGCAGGGTGACGTACGCAGCCCGGTACTGGTCGCCTCGGAACGTGTCGTTCTTGCGGAACAGGAGCCCGAGAACACGAACCTCTGCCTCCCGTTCCGCTCTTCCCGGAAGGCAGTAGCCGGCCAGGTGACGCACCCGTTGCAAGGCGAAAGACTCGTCTTGTTCGAGCACGTACGTCGGGATCATCTTCACAGCGGTGCCTCTTTCAGAACAGGTCCCAGCAGGCGGGGTGGATGCCGGAAGTGACCGTCTCACGGTCTTCGGCGGACAGGTCCGGCATCGCCGTCTGCACGAGCCGTCCGTGTTCCCAGTCCCACAAGCCTTGGGCGGGCACGACGGCACGGGCGTCGAGGCGGCAGATGGGGCACTTGCGGACGAGCAGGTACGTGTCGGGCTGCCACTGGTTGAGCACGACGTACCCGTGCCGTCCGGTCTGCGGCGGGGTCGAGTCGAACAGGCTGCCCTGGCTGGTGGTCACGAGATCGCCCCGCAACGTCGAGCCAGCTCCATATACAGCCCGCCGGGGGCCAGGTGCTCCTGGCCGTAGCCGCCGTGGTCGAACGCGAACCGGACGACCTCTTCGACGACCGCGGCTTCGATCTGGCGACGCTTCTTCGTCTTGGGTCGGACGACACCGCCACGGGTGGTCTCGTTGGGTTCCAACGACTGGGCCACGAGGTATTGGAGCCGGGCTTCGCCTGCGGCGGTCATGACACGTCCACCCACGCCATCGCGGTGCGCAACAGGTGGTCGTAGTTGCCGGACATGGCCTCGTCCTTGAACTCCTGAACCTCGTCCTCGGGCACGCCGTGCTTGCGCAGCGCCTTCGAGACGGCGGCGATGACGGAGAAGGCGTTGCCGTCGTGCCCGGTGAGCCGGACTGCGACGTCGGGGTACTTCGGGTGGCTGCTCATACCGGCCTTGTGTGCGGGAGAAGCCCAGTCATGCACCGCGGGCCCCACCGGATGGCGAGTCTCCGGATCGTGTCGGGCCGATCGCTTGCCTCCAGTTCGGCCTCCCGTAGAACCGCTTCAAGGTGGGGTCGGTCACCGCCCGCCGCTTCCGCGAAGTCACGCAGCTCGACGAGGCTGCCGCGCCATTTGTCGCCGAGCTGCACGACCCACCCGCGGTACGTGGGGAACATCAACGCGTTGCCGTTCGGTGTGTTGCCGAGGTGGACCACCCCGACGGACCACAGCTTGTAACCGCCTACGTGAGCACGCCCCAGGTCCGCGTCCAGGAGGTTCGCACCACGCAAGGCAGCCCCCATCAGGCGGGTCCGTGTCAGGTTTGCTCCTTGCAGATCCGCCCGCCGCAGGTCCGCGTCGAGAAGGTCAGCCCCTCCCAGGTCGGCAAAGCGCATGCTGCCACCCGAGAAGTCGGCCTCCTGCAATCTGGCCCCGCGCATGTTGGCGCCCGTCAGGTCGGTCGTTCCCAGGTAGGCGCCACGCAGGTCCGCTCTGTTCAAGTCGGCGTCCTGCAGACCTTCGCGGTCCCGAGGTCGACCCCGCGAAGGTCTGCACCGACCGCGACCGGGCGTTGCCCACGGGACCTGGCGGTGCGAAGGTCGTCGACCAGCTTGTCTTGGGCCGGCTTGTCGACCGGACGCGGCTTGTGCGCACTCATGCGGTTCGTGTGTGCGGGGTGAGCCCCGGTCATGCACCGCGGCCGGCGGTCCGGCGGTTCACTTCCTGCCGGAGCAGGTAGGCGCGGTCCAGTTCGGCCATGTGCTGTTTGAACCCCCAGACAGCCCACTTGTGCACGCCCGCTTTGTCGCGCAGGCCGAGCCGGTTCACGGACACGAGGCTGCCGTCGTCGGAGAAGCACACGTGGCAGCGGACGTCTTTGCCCCACTGGTCGGATTCGCCGGGGAACTCGCGGTCCCGGTGGCACGGGCATTCGGGCAGGGTGCCTTCGACGCCGGCGGCTCGCGCCGTGTCGATCTTGGCGCACAGTGCGCTGTATTCGCGCTCCTCGTCGACGGTGAGGGCGTCGGGGGTGAACCCGGACTGTTCGATGATCGCGTCCAGGTCGCGCCACTGCCGGGCCTCGTCGGGGGTCAGGCCAGGCATCCAGGCACCGGTCAGGTGGACGGTGTCGACGGTTTCGGTGCGGTGCACCGTGTCGAACTGTCCGTTGACGCGGCGGGCTTGCCCGTTCGTGTCGTGAGTGTTGAGCGCAGGGGTGTTCATGCCCGCACGGTGTGCGGGGCGTGACGAAAGTGATCTGTGGGGTGCCCGGTCAGTCGCGGGTGTCGTTCGTGGTGACGATTTCGGCGTCCGGGTCGAACCCTCCGTCGGTGCGGTAGAAGTACGGGTTCGACATCATCGAGTCGGTCATCGCGACCCCGGCTTTCGTGCGAACCGACCCGACCTGGTACCCCTTGCGGGCCATTGCGGCGTTGCGTTTCGCGGCGGTGGCCGCCCTTGACGGGGTGACGAACTCGCCGGTCGAGTCGCCGTGTTCGTCGAGCAGCATCCACGCCTGCCCGTACCGGGTGCTGATGAGTTTCGCGGGGACGAGGTGCCCGTCGGTCGTCATGAGGGCCGGGAACTCGGAGTAGCCGCCTTGGCTGGCGAGCTGCGCTTTCGCGTCGTAGCGGCGGGCGGTCGTGTTGGCGGCCCACTGGGTCAGGAACCCGTCGGTGTCGGACCGGTCGAAGCTGTCGATGGAACGTTTGCGTGCTGCGGCCGCTTCGCGCCGCCATTCGGTTGCGGTCTTGCCGGCGAACGTGCGCACGTGGTTGTCGCCGACCGTGATCGCTGCACGCAACGCCGCGGCGAGTTGGCGTGCTCCTTCTTTGGCGGCGTGGGTGTTCGCGACACCGACTCGGCGAAGCAGGGTCATCTGGGCTTCGAGGTTGCGCAACGCGGCCCGTTCCGGTTCGTCGAGGGATGCGAACACGGGGTCGTGTCGAAGCACGGCCTTGATGGTGACCGCGGAGACACCGATGTCGTACCGCAGCGACCCTCTTGCCTCGTCACCGGCCGCGTCGAACCGGTCGAGGATGTCGATGGCGTGTGCCCGGTTCGTCTCGTACACCTGCTCGGTGGTGAGCGTGGTGACCTCGCGGTCGGCGACATCGAGGGCGACACCGGATTCGGGGACAACCTGGGCGCCGAACTTGCCGTCACGTTGCCGGGCGGCGTCCTGGGCGGCCTTCGCGGCCGGGCTCAACGGTGTGCTCATGACCGGTACGCCTCCTTCACGTCCTCATCGGCCAGGTCCGGGTGCGGACGGTCTGCACGGTTGGCCGAGGCGAACGGTTGGGCGGCCTGCGGGACGTCGAGGCAGGTGTTGCGGTGCTGGTCCGTGTGGTTGCAGTACCCGTCGCACCAGGCTGCGTGCTCGCCGCAGGCGTCGTCGCATTCCCGGTGCTCGTCGTCCGGGGCGACGATGCCGTACTTGATCAGGTCGGACTCGGGAACGGCGTGGCACGAGCCGTTGCAGTACCCGTCGCACCACGCTGTGTGGCCGTCCAATGGCAGGTACCGGACCATGTTCTCGTCGTTGCCGTACACGGCGGTCGTCGATGCGTCGCCGTCGAACTCGATCGACGTGGACTTGTGGTCGTTGTCGATGGAGCTGACCCGTCCTTCGAGGAGCCGGTCACCGACCCGGACCTGGCCGACTGTGACGAGTTCGGCGTCCTGACCGGACGTGGTGTGCCCGTCGGCGGCGTACGGCGAAGCCGGGTCGAACCGGGTGCAGTCGAGTTGGTAGCACCGGCCGTGTTCGTCGAGTCCGGACCCGCAACCTTGGCATCGGCCGTTCGGGTTCGCGTCGGAGACACCGAAGAACGCCTCGTCGACACCGAAGAACGCCTCGTCGGCGTCCAGGATCGCAGCGTGCTGGGCGTCAAGGTCGACACCGCTTTCGTCTGCCTTCTTGTGCTGGAACCGGCCGCGGTCGCCGTGCACGTTGCCGTGTGCGTCGATTGTGCTCATGCCCCGACGGTGTGCGGGGCCGACGCATCCTGATCGGGTGCCGGGTCAGTGGCTGGTGAACGTGTCCCCGTACTCGGTGTACTGGTCCCGGTTGAGCTTGGCGGCACGGAGTCGACGCGCGGCACGGTCGCTCCACGGGTTGTCGGCCCGGTACGCCTGCGCGGCGGCCAGCTCGGTGATCGCGGCCCGTGCGGCGGCGGGACGGTTGGGCCCGAACACGGGGGCCGGGATCCGGCGCGGGTCGGTCTGGGCCCACGACTCGGATTCGACCCCGAGGTCGATGTAGCCGGCGGTCTGGGCGGTGTCAGTGGCGGTGCTCATGGTGTTGTGGTGTGCGGGGCGGCCCGTTCACTGCACCCGCGGTCAGACCCGGTAGCCGTCGCGTTTCGCTTTCGCGACCATCTTCTTCTCGAACTCGGCCCGCACCTCGTCCGGTGTCTTGCCGTGTTTGGCGGCCAACGACCCGACGACCGTGTCGATGGCCGCCACCTCGGTCGGGTCCATGTCACGGTCCCGGAAGACCCCGTACCGGTGGTCCACCATCGTGTCGACCGCCCACATGGTGGCGGATCGTTCGGTCTTGAACCGTTCCGGGTAACGGGACCGGCTCGTGTGGACGACCAGTTCTGACCCGTCCGGGGTGGCGGCGTTCGCCACCTTCTTCGCGTCACGTTCCGCTTTCGCTGCGGCACGTTCGGCTCGTGCCAGCTCGGCGGCCCGCTCGTCGTCGGAGAAGATCTGGGTGGGACGCGTCAACACGTCGACGGGGGCCGACGGGTAGCAGGCTGTGCACGCCCGTACCCCGGCTTTCTCCACGATCTCGTCCTCGGTGTGGTCGGACAGGTCGGTGACCCAGTAGAACTCGGTGCCGGTCCGGTAGTTGCCTGAGTTGTCCCAGCCGGGTGCGAAGCACGTGTGGCAGTCCATGTCCTTGTGGACGTGTCCGCCGGCGTTCGTGACCAGGAACGCACGGGTCCAGCCGCCGCGGCGCGTGAACTCGTCGGTCAGCGGGGTCATGTCGTCGGCCACCTGCTGGGCGTCGGCCAGGTTCCGCATGGCCCGGTCGTACTCCCGCAGCAGCCCCGTGTCGTTGGGGTGAACCGGTTCACCGGCTTCCGAAGCCGCCGCGGACTTGTTGACCCATGTCTCGACTTCGGACCTGGTTGCTTTGCCGGAGAAGCCGCGTCCCAGCCGGCGGGCTACCTCCCCGGCAACGAACTTGATCGACGAGTTGTACCTCGCCATGTGACGGTTGTGCTCGCCGTGCAGCCTGGCCAGCTCACTGTCGATGTCGACCGGTGTCCACGTCGTGTAGTCGGGGCCGTCGTTCACGGTCAGCTCGACACCGGACTCTGGGACGAACTGTTCACCGAACGTGCCGTCGCGGTGCCGGGCGGCGTCCTGTGCGGCTTTCGCGGCCGGGTTCAACGGTGTGCTCATGTCGTGACGGTGTGCGGGCCGGCACGCTGCTGATCGCCGCCGGTGGTCAGCCGGTCAGCCGGTGGTCAGCCGGTGGCCAGCCGGTGGTCAGCCGCGGGCCCACTCAGGCAGCCACTCGTCGTACGTGCGTCCGGTGATCTCCCCCAGCCGATCGTGCCGGTCGGGGGAGAAGACCACGCGGTACCCGGGATCGGCGGCGCTGTCGGAGTCCAGCTCAAAACGGTCACGGGCGGCGCGTACGACGAACGGGTGGATGTGCTTGCTGTCGTACATCCGGGCGCGCCGGATGAGCCGGGACAGGATGTGGTGGGAGGCGGGGTCGTAGGTGCGCATCTCCAGAGGCACCCCGGAGTCCTCGTCGTGCAGCGAGGCGGCCGCGTCGATGATCAGCCGGACGTCGTCGTCGTCGAGGTCGTCGAGCACGATGTCGGTCACCGACTGCTTCAGCGCCTCCTCGTTGGGACGGCACTCGACCATCTCGCCGGTCTGCGGGTCGAGGTATCGGTAGGTGCCGTCGGCGTCGATCTTGGCCACGGCGCGACCTGTGTGCGGCGGGGACCAGGGCAGCATCGGCGTGGCGCCGACAGTAGCCGGGTCCGTCCAGGCGCTGTCGCCGTAGACGGAGAAGTCCGGTCCGCCTCGGGCGCCGTTGCGGTAGTCGTTCTCGATGACGGTCAGGCCGGTGCGCCGCTCCTCGGCGACAGTCCACTGGTGGCAGAGGTTCTCGACAGCGCCGCTGATCGACTCGTGCAGGCGACGCAGTCGAACACCTGCAGCCACGGGGACGTCGGAGAGTGCCGGGGAGTCGGGGCCGACGGACGCCATCAGGTCGCCGCCGGGGTCGCCTTCGGGCACGGGCTGGACACCGTACTTGCCGTCACGGCGGCGGGCGGCGTCCTGTGAGGCTTTCGCGGCCGGGTCGATGGGTGCGCTCATGCCCCGGTGGTGTGCGGGGGCCTGCTGCGCCGCTCAACGACGGAACGTGATCGCCTGCGCACCGAACCCGTGGTCGTCCGGTGCCGGAGCGCGCCGCCAACCGTGCCCGCGCAGACTCGACGTCGACTGGTGGCCGGTCTCGATGCTCTGGATGACGTACTCGACTTCGCCGTTCTCAGCCCACGTGACCTGGGTGCCGTCGTGCCCGGTGATGTCGACAACGGGCAGTTTGCCGATGACCCGGTACGCGGAGTCGCCGTACCGGGGGCTGGAGAAGATGACGTCGTCGCCGACTTTGGCTCGTCCGTTGGAGGCGCGCACGTCGTCGACGTGCAACGGGGACAGGTTCGTGGGTTGCATGACATGGGTGAGCCGACGCCGCACCTCGGTGGACACGGCGTCGTACACGTCCTGCGACGCGGCACCGTTCGGGTAACGCTCGGCGAACGAGGCGGCGGTGATCCGGATCGCCTCGAACTCGAACCAGTCTGGGTCGGTCAAGTCGACGCGGGCGTCGTGAACGAGCATCTGGTCGTCGTCGCAACACACGAGGTCGGGGCGTCCTCCGGTGCGTCCGTCGCAGCGGACCTCGACGACACCCGCATCGGTGAGGTTGACCTCCGTGACGAGCCGTCCGAGAACGAGACGTTGCCCGACCTCGAGATCGGCGGCCGGGACGGCGTGCCGGTGGTCCCGGTAGTCGGTGCCGCTGGGGTGGTTGAGCGTGACGGTGGTGGGCGCCGGCGCGTAACGAGTCGCGTACTCCTCACACGCCGCCCGCCACCGTTCGTCGACCCCGGAGAAGTCGGGCCCGGACAGGTCGACACCGACAGCCTCCCCGGCCTGCTTGTGCTCGAACTTGCCGTCGTGTCCGTGGGCGCTGCCGTTGCGGTCGATCGTGCTCATGTCTTGACGGTGTGCGGGGCCAGGTCAGCCCTGATCGGCCCGGCCGGCGACCTGGGCTGCGTTCGCCATGTCGTCGTCGGTCTGCGGTGTGCCGCTCCCGTTGAGCAACAGGTACAGGTCCGCTTCGGCTTCGACGGATTTGACTTTGGCCGTGTTCATGGGCATCGGGGAGCCGCCGCCGAGTGCGAGGATCGACTGGCCGCGTTTCGTGAGCTGGTCGAACGTGACGTACGGGCCGTCGTCGGTCATGGTCGTCTCGGCCACGTCCTCTTCCTTGAACCACGACGCCGGAACGTCGAGCTCACCGTCGAACCATGCGCAGGCGGCTTCGAGGCGCTGTTTCCCGTCGATGACGGCGTACATGCCGCGGCCGGTCTCCAACGGCCGTTCGCCGGCTTCGGCGGTCCACCCCGGGGTGGTGCGGTCGTTGACCGTGATGGCCGGGATCGGGATGCCTTGCAGCCAACTGCGAACGATGCCCCTCTGCTGGTCACGGGTCCAGACCGACGGGCGCTGGTACGGCGGGTCGAGATCAAGATGGCCTGAACCGACCATGCGAACCAGTTCTCTCGACATCCGGTTCGACGCGTCGAGGGAGAGACGCTCGAACGGTGCCGAGACCTGGAGAGTCTGGCGCCCGTCGCCGGTCTCCTCGAGACGGACCCGACCTTCGTCGCGTGGCTGGTCGCCGAACTTGCCGTCGGGTCGGCGGGCGGCGTCCTGCGCAGCTTTCGCGGTCGGGTTCTGCGGTGTGCTCATGACTCGACGGTATGCGGGGACGAAGCCTGGCTGATCGCGTACTGCGCCTCCACACTGGCCGCGATCTCGGCTCGGATGGCGTCGAACTCGTTTCGATGGCGCTCGGCAAGGATTCTCAGCGCACGGTTGTACACCAGGTTGCGCGCCGCACGGCTTGTCTTGGCGGCACCGTCGCGGGCGTTGTCGCACGATTTGCACCAGCTCTTGCGTCCGTCGGCTGCGTCCTTCTGGCGGTAGAACTCCTCAACCGACTTGGTGCTGGCGCACTTGGAGCAGGTCTTCATCTGGTCAGTGGGCATGACCTGTTTGTGTGCGGGACGACGGTCCGCATGCTCCCGGCAGAGCCGTTACCCCAACGCGACCTGGTCGTCGTTGCGGCGGCGGTCCGGGCGCCACTTCGCGGTCGCTTCTTCGATGAGACCCACGATGATCGCGGACGGTGACAGGCCCGGGTTGGTCACTTCGACGGATACATCGTCGACGCCGCCGGTGGCCTTCTCGATGATGCGGGCTTTGCTCGCCAAGATGTCCTGGATGCGGGAGTCGAGCGTGCCTTCGGCGACCAGGGTCGTAATGAAGCACGGTCGGGTCTGACCGAGCCGGCTGATCCTGTCTTCGGCTTGGCTCATCGTCGGGACCGAGTAGTCGGCTTCGATGAAGAACGCGTCGGAGGACCGGGTCAGTGTGATGCCGACGCCGGCGGCCGTGATAGAACAGATGAGGACCGGCAGGTACCCGCCTTGGAACTGTTCGACGAGGCGTCCGCGTTCGTCGATCGACGTGGACCCGTCGATGACGGCGACCATGGTCGACTTGCGTCCTTTCAGGTGCGACTCGACCGACGTCTTCAACGCCTCCACGACATCCTGGTGGTGCGCCCACAACAGCAGCGGTCGTTCGCAGTACAACGTCCCGTCGGCGTTCACCTGGACGTGTTCGTCGACCCAGTCGGCGGCAATGTCGAGCGCAACCGGCACTTTGGCGAGGCCGGCGGCTTTCCGCAGCGGCGACATGAGCCCGATCTGGGACTTGGCCCACGTGTGAGCTTCGTCTTCGTTCGGGGTCCGGCCGAACTGGTCGTGGAACTCGTCGAGCCACACCATGATCTTCTCGATGACTTCTTCGTGGGCGGCCCGGAACCCTTTCAGGTCGACGTCGACGAACCGGGCGCTGCGGGTCTTCGGCGGCAGGTCTTTCAGGACGTCCTTCTTCAACCGGCGGACCCACACGTGCGCGTCCATCTTCTCGCGCAGGTCTTCGAGCATGTCGACGCGCGGAACGATCGCGTTGAAGTGGTTGCGGCGCGTGTACGTCCGGATGTACGCGTCGTACCCGCCGAAGATGGGCCCCAGGTGGCCGGAGAACGCGAGCAGTGCAGCCATGTCTTGGGGTGCAGAGAACATGGGGGTGCCGGTGGACGGGATCCGCAACGCACCCGGTGCGGCACGTTCCGCCAACGACAACGCTGCGGTCGACCGTTTCCCGCCCCAGGTCCGGGCCCGGTGCGCTTCGTCGTACGCGACACAGTCGGGCCCCCAGGCGACGAGCCGTTCCAGCAGCTCGGGGCGGGCCGCGAGCAGCGAGTCGGGCACGATCGCGATGCCGTGTTCGGGCAGCTCAGGTTCTTTGCGTCCCGCTTTGAACGCCACGACGTACGCGGTCCGGTTCTCGGCGGGGGCGGGTGCGGCTGCCAGACTTGTCCTGCCGGTGGTAGCGACGGCGTCGCGCCCTGTGGTTGGTGGTGCAACTGGGTGCCGCTCGTCGACCGGTGTGGTGTTGTGGGGGGCAGCCGTTGCCTCGGCGGGTGTGGCTGCCCCCTCCACCACCATGAGCCCTTGCTGGGCTTTCTTCGCCGCGGCGGCTTGCTTCCGCAGCTCGGCTTTCGTCGGCGGTTTCGGCGGCACGACCGCGATCCCGGTCCGTTCGACTTCTTTGACCCAGTTGGTGACGACGACGGGCGGAACGATGATGACGGCACGGTTGAACCCGCGGACCGCGAACGCCGCCAGCACCATGACCGTCTTGCCCAGCCCCATGTCGTCAGCGAGGGCATTGTGTCCGGCGACCGCAGCCAACGCCCCGACCCGCTGGTACGGATACGGGTCCATGCCGAACCAGTCGGGGATGTCGCCGACGACGTCGATGAGCCGGCGCAACGCTTCCGGGTCGTGGGTCTCCCCTTCGCCGTGGGACAGGGCCGCCATCGCGGCGTCTGCGGCGATGCGTTCCGGTGAGTGTTCGGGGTGCACGATCCGCATCTGGTAGCCGTTGACGAGCATGTCTCGGGCGGCGGCCACGGTCTCCTGGTCGACGATGAGCCCGCGTTTCGGGTCGCCGTTGAGGAGGAGGTCGGTCAGCGGGGCCTCGAACCGGCCGGTCGTCTTGTCCCATCTGGCTCCGTGCCCGAGGAGGTCGCGGGTGCCTTCCCAGCCGAGGAACCGGGGGCGGACCAGGGCGGTGCCGGGTTTCGCCACTGAGGCGATTGCGACCGGCGGGACTAGGTCGGCCAACGAGATGACCGTGTGAAGGGACGCGTCCAACGGGGCCCCGGGCAACCCGTTGAGACAGTCGACGGTGAACCCGGCGGCACGTAGAGCCGCGTCCGGGTCGATGACGACACCTTTGCCGGTCTTCCCGAACGCGGTGACCATCCAGCACCCCAACGCGGGGTCCCAGCGTCGTGACGGAGCCTTCTTCACCCAGTCGGTCAACCGGATGCCGGTGCGGGCGTGGACGGCGAACCTGTCGAAGAACAACGCGACGGCAGGCTGACGCAGCGTGCCGGTCAGGTAGGCACGCGGCTGCACCTGGGTCGGGGTGTCCACGATTCTCCTGTGCCGAACGGTTCGTGCCGGCGGCGCACCCGTGACACGGACGGGCCGGTCAGCGACCCCAGTACGGCTTCACGCGGGTCCGGGACTGCCCGAACATGGGCCGCCAGTCTTCGTACCGGAACGTGCCGTCCGGGTTCACGTGGGCGTCCATCCCGTCGGACCAGTTCTGGTTGCTGGTGCGAAGGAACATGCCGTTCTTCAACCGGATGTCGTGCACGAACACGGCGTAGCTGTAGTGGTTGGGGCCGATGGCGCGGAGGTCTTCGCCGTCCATGCCGATGTCGGGCCGGGTGACCCACTTGGTCCACCGGACGAACTGGATGTCGCCGGCGGAGTCGACGTGGAGGAGGGCCTGACGGGACTTGGCGTTGAACCGGCTGAACCCCCACGGGTCGTTCGGGGTGACCGTGATGGGGGCGGCGGTGACCACGGCCATCGAGTTGGGCAGTGCTTTGACGGTCTCGACCCAGTAGATCCGCTGGGTGCCGTCGGTCGGCTGCTGCTCGTCGTTGGGCAGGATCTGGCGTCCGTCGTTGGCGACGTTGAGCACCGACCCGGTCTGAACGAGGGCGGTCGAGTGCACGAACCCGTTGTTGAGCGACAACGTGTCGCCGTGCAGCCACAGCCGGCGGCCGTCGGAGAGCCGGGTGGAGATGGTGACGTCGCCACCGCCCCATTCGGTGGTGGGAACAGCAGCGAACATCTTGCGGTACTGGTTCGCGTTCTTCGGTTCGCCGGCCACGAGCCGGATCTGCCGGTTCGTGGTGGCCGCGGACGCGGCGCGAGCGGGCACGTCGAGGTACCCGGACGGGGACGGGTCGTCGGTGACGGCGCGGGCGTGGGCCAACCCGGGGGTGCCGGCCAGGGTCGCGGCCAGGAGGGCGGCGGTCACGGTGCGGCGTAGAAGAGTCTTCACGAACCGCTGGTGTGCGGCGGTCCCTGAACCTGCTCGATGAGGGTGCATGTCTCCTGCTGGCCCGCACACAGAACAGGTGTGGAAACCAGCAGGAGACGCAGCCCGGTAGGTCACTTGGCGCACACCGCGAGCAGCTCGCCGAGGGTCTCGTCCTCGTACACCGCCCAGCCTTCGCCGAACGACACGAACGAGACCCGGCCGACCGGGTCGCCGGCGTACCGAACCAGCGCGTGCTCAGGGAAGACACCCTCGTCCAGGCCGACGGTGCTGCACTCGTAGTGCCGCATCAGCGACTCGGCTCGCAGCGCCTCCGCCTCGACTGGGGAGAACCCGACGGTGGAGGTGGGGTGGCCGCTGCTCGGGTCGACGACGGCGCGGATCTGGTCGGCGAACCCGGTGACAGAGGAGAGGAGCGCCGCTGACGCGACCACGGTGATGACCGCGTTGCCCAGTGGCTTCTTCACCGACCGGCTCGGCTTGGCCGGTGCGGTGAGTCGGGCCGCCAGGTGCAGCGCCCGCCGACCGGTGGTCGTGGTGCTGTTGGTGTTCGTCAGGGTGCTCATGTCGCCCCGGTGTGCGGGACGTACAGCTCAATGCACCCTGAAAGCAAAGAATCCGGGCTTTTTTCGGGCCTGGCGCCGAACCCCGGGGTGTTACGACACCCAGATGGTGAGTACGACGACCGCGGCGGCCAACGCGACCAGGTACGGGCCGAGCTGGTCGGCGGAGGGAACGAGAGCGGGTCGGGTCAACGGGATGTTGCGGTGGACCGGCCTGGTGGACACCTCAGCCGACGACCATCCGCCGCGGTCGCAGTCACAGTCGCCCGCCGTGTCGTGTTCCCGGTGTGCGGCCCGGATGTCGCGTTCGTCGAGGTAGTACCCGAACGCGATGACGCATGCGGCGATGCCGACGACGAGGAACACTGCGAACCCGGTGTTCATGGCTTCCCTCTCCGGGTGCGGTGCTCGTTCAACCAGGCACGGGCTGCGGCCGGGTCGGCGATCTTCTCCTCGAACCGGCGCAGCGTCTCCAGGTAGGACCGGCGGGTCGGTTCGGGGTAGGGGAACGGGCTCGACTTCAACAGCCGGGGGTCGAGGACAGCGACCATGCCGGCGTCGTCGACGGACCTGATGAGCCTGCCGGCGGCCTGCTCGAGGAGGAGCCCCGCATCGGCAACGTAGGTGAGACGGTCCGCAGCCCACTTGTCCATGGACGCGTTCGCCACGAGCATCTCGACCCGTGCGTCGTCGACCGGGTTGGACGCTGCCCGCGGCGGCCGGTCCACGATGACGAGCGTGCAGGTGTCCCCGGACGCGTCGACACCGGTCATCAGCGACCGGGTTCCGACCAGGACCGCGGAACGGTTGTCCTTCCACGCTGCGACTTGCCGGCGCAACGCCGCCCCGTCCCATTGGGACATGACGTCCCAGCGGCCAGCGGCCTGGCTGCGGAGCGCGTCGGCGTACTCCCGGCCTGCGGTCGCGGTTGCGGACAGCACGAGCGCGGACCCGCCGTTGGCTTCGACGAGGTCCAGGATGTGACGCAGTGCCCACTCCTTGTGCTTCTTCGTGTCGAACTTGGCCTTCCCCCACTGGTCGGAGGTGAGGGCAGCCACCTCGGTCGGGGCGACCCGCGGCACGAACAGCACCGAGTTCCCGTACGCGGTGTCGAACGGTGACGGGTAGAACACGGGCTGGGCACGCACCCCGATCTGCCGGGAGAACCCGGTCGGGATGGTCGCCGACAACGCGACGACGCTGAGCGGTTTGCGTGGCGGCGGCCCGTCGGGGGCGGTGCTCTCCGGCAGGAACCCGCCGGCGTTGATGATGCGCAGCTCGGCCGGGGTCGGCCCGGCGCCGTACCCGGACTCGTCGAGCTCGTCGTCGGTCATCTCACGGGTGTAGACAGAACGGCGCAGCATCGGGGCCACGTCGACCGGGGTGTACCGGGCCACCGGGTACGGGGTCTGGTCGGCGGCGCGGCTGTGCGGGGTGACCGTCTCGACCCACCTGGCAGACCCGGGTTCGTGGACGGTCACCAGGTTGACGGCGTCCGCCAGCGCGCTGACTCGTCCTTTCGCGCGGCGCAACGCGATCTCGGCTGCGTGCGACCCGGTCAGCTTGGCGGCTTTCGTGAGCATCTTCCCGGCCGCTTCCAGCCATCGGGCGAGCAGCGGTGCCGCGTTCTCCAACGGGTCGTCGCCGTCCCCGAGCCGGACCACCCCGGTTCGACCGCCTTTGGATGCGACCGCGTGCAGGTCGTTCTCCACGTAGTCGGCCAACGCGGTCGCCGTCTTCAACAGCGTCTCCACGGTCGGGTCGTGGTCGTCGAGGGTGCGTTCGAGGGTGCGTGCCACTGACCGGACGGCCCGGGCGGACACTTCGACGGACCCTTGGCCGCGGACCGTCTGCGGCAACCCGTGGGCTTCGTCGATGAACAGGTGGTCGAACCGGCCCAGTGTCTTCGACCCGACGACGACGGGGATGTCGTTGGCTGCCTGCACACCCAGGAGCGTGTGGTTGGTGACGACGATGTCCGCTTCGGCGGCTTTCTCGCGGGCCGCCCTGGGCAGGCACACGTCGGAGAACGGGCACCGGTCGGCGCCCAGGCAGTCACCGGAGGCGACGGAGACCGACTCCCACGTCAACGAGTCGGACAAGTTCCCCGGGTACGAGTTCTTGTCGCCGGTGACCCCGGGCCCCCCGATCCGGTTCACCTGGGTGAGCGCCCACACGGTCAGGTCGGCCTTCTCCTTCTCGACCGGGTCGGCAGCGAGACGCGCCTGGACCTTCTTCGAGTTGGTTGCTTTCGTGAGCTTGGCGGCCAACGCACGCGGGTCCTGCCCGGCACCGACCCTCCCCCACCGGTCCAGGAGGGTGTTGCCGGTGTCGACGGCCGAAGCGGCGCACGCGAAGTTCCCCCAACCTTTCAGGACGGCGACCTTCGGTTTGATCCCGGTGACCTTGTCGCATGCTGCGACGACGACAGGTGCGTCCTTGTCGGTGAGCTGGGCTTGCAGGGCCAACGACTCGGTCGACACGACGGACCGGTTCCCGGTGGTGGCGAACGACGCGGCGGCGGCGGTCAGGTACACGAGGCTGTTGTGTGTCGGGGTCATCCGGTCGCCGGCCAGGAACAGGTGGTTGGGCGAGTCGACGGTGATGCACCGCACCGGACGCGAGTCGACGGCGGTGACCCGGGTGATGCGGCGCTGGTGGTGCGGGCTGACGGTGACCCGCCACACGGGGCCGGACGTGAGTGTGGGTGTCATCCCGATGCTGCACATGAGCTCGACGACCTGGCGGGCCAGCAGCTCGTTCGTCGTGGTGAAGTCCCGGTTGGACCGGGTGGTGAACCAGATGCCTTGCAGCACCGCGGTGCGCTGCCGCACCGACCCGCGAAGGTACGCGGCCGGGATGTGGACGTCGCCGGGGTTCCTGGCCGCGATCCCGATCCACGCGCCCGTCAGGTACGGGTCTCGCGGCAGGACGACATCCGGCAGCCGGAGCGGTGCCGGTGTCGGGACGTCGAACGAGACGTTGCCGTTGTCGTTCGCGGCGGCAGCCATCTGGCCGGTGTTCATCACCCGGTAGCCGATGCGGGTGTCGTCGAGGGTGGCCCACAGGTGTTCGACGTCGGCGACGATGGTCGACCCGTCGGCGAACTCGACCTGGTAGCAGTCGCGGTCGAGGCGAACCGGGTGTACGTGGGTGACACGGCACGGCTGCCCGTTCTCGTCGAACACGACGGCACCGACGTACAGGTCGCCCATGCGGGTCCACCCGGCAGGGGTCGGGATGGGGGTGTCGACGTCGAGTGCTTTGCCGATGCCGGTGGGCCCTTCGGCGAGCGCCTGCCCGTCGCCGTCGGGTTGCGACAACGCGTTGACGATGTCGGCCATCATGGTGACCTGCCCGTCACGGGGCTTCGCGGTCGGCGACCCGGTGGCCAGGTGGACCGACGTGGACAGGATCGCGGTGGCGGCCTCAGCCAACGACAGGTCCGCCCACCCGTGGGTGCGGGTGTCCGGGTCGCCGGCGTGGACGACGTCCAACGCTTGTTCGCCTGTCGGGTCGTGCACGGGGCTGTGGGTCGGTGCGGTGGTCACGGCTTTCCCTGTGCCACCGGCCGGCGTCCGGCCGCCGGGGTGTGGTTCACGCGAACAGGGCGGACCCGTACTTGGTGACGACCGCCAACGCGACGAGCAGCAGCCAGATGATCACGAGCATCAGGTCGACGTTGTTGCGGACAGCAGCTTGGGCGACGCCTCGCAGTTTGCGCGGCAACGGCAGGTTCCCGTCACGGATGTTGACGTGCGTCATCTCGAAGAACACCAGGGTGGTGGCCACGGTGACGAGCAGGCACCACGGGCACAGTGCGCCGATCTCGAACATGGCTTGGTGGAACAGCCAGTACGCGAACAGCAGACCGATCGTGTACACGGCCTGCGCAGCGATCATGAACCAGCGCGGGAACCGGACCCCGCCGAGGCTGGCGACCGCGATCGTGATGACGACTGCTTCGGCGACGAGGCCGAGAAACGCGTTCGGGAACCCGAGCAGCGACGACTGCCACGACCCGCCGACGGTGCCGCAACTGATGACGGCGTTGATGTTGCAGCCCAGGTCGGCGTGCGGGTCCGCGGCGAGCCGGACCGCGTCGATCGACAAGACGAACGAGGCGTACAGGCTCACCAGGGACGCGATGAGCATGGTGACCCAGATGGCGGTGTTGCTGTGCCTCAGCCGGTGCAAACGTCCACCGACCCCGACGGTGTCGTGGGCGGGGTCGGGTGCAGGTTCGGCGAGGTGGCGTGGCCGGTCACGGTCGGCGACCAGGTGCCGCAACGTCTGCTGGTCAGGGCGGTCCGCGGTGTCCCGGACGAGGAACTGGCCTGGTGAGACCCGTCCGTCGTCGAGGGGGCCCGGTTGGACCGGTTCGGCACCGGCCGGCACCAGCTCGGAGTCGGCAAGCGTGTCCCACCATTCCAAGGCGGACTCGGGGGTGGGGAACTCGACGATGACGGTGGTCTTCACGTTCGCCCTGTGCCTGCACCCGGTGGTCGCGGGGCCGGGCGTGTCACGGGTGTGCCGGCGACAGGTGGTTCGTGGCACAGGGAAGGCGTCGACACCCCACCACACCACCCGTTGGAGCACCCGATGTCACCGAAGCCCTTGATCCCCACCGACGCCGAGATCGCTGTCGTCGACCGTGTCTGGTCCGGCCTGTCCGGTCTCGACGAGGCCATCACCGATTCGGTGCCGGCGAAGGTGCGCGACTCGTTGACGTACCTGTCCGGTGTCGGGGCGGTGCTGGACGCGATCCGTACCGACCAGCCGCACCGGTTGGAGCCGTACGCCGAGTCGCTGGTGCAGGTGCTGCGCGGTGCCGGCCTGGACGAAGGGGCGGCGTACGACGCGCTCAGCGCCGTGTTCTCGTCGGTGCCGTTGGCGCGTCTGCTCGCCGACGTGGCTGCGGGGAACGTGGAACCGGTCGCGGCGGTCCGCAAGTCGAAGCCGGCGCCTGTGGTCCGCAAGAAGGCCGAGAAGGTGGTCGAGGTGGCGGTAGAGGAGGCGGTCCTGCCTGCCGTGGTGCCCGAGCCTGACGTCGACGAGGTCATCGAACCGGTCGACGACGAGCCGGACGTGGTGGAGCAGATCGTCCCCGACGACTTCGACCTGCCGGTCGCGGACCCGGCGCCTTCCCCGGAACCCGTCGCGGTGAAGACGCCCCGGAAGCGTGCCGCGAAGCGTCCCGCGGTGGTGCCGGACGTACCCGAGACCGCTGAGGCCGCGGAAGTTGTCGACTTCTGATGGAGGCGGCGTGACTACGGAGGCTCGACACCTGTTCAGGCTGTTCTGGCCGGACTCGGACATGCTCGCTTGGCGTACAGGCGACGACGGGGTGTTCTTCACGGCGGTGTACACCGACGATGACGAGTCGACACGCCGTGCCGGCATCAACCCGGACCACCTGCCTGTCCTCGAGGAGCTGGTCGAGGCGGACGAGGACGGGTTCGTGGAAGCGTTCGTCGACGGGCACGCCGGGGACCAGGACCCTGTTCCGTTCCGGGTCGACGGGTTCCTGAACGAGGCGCTCGCTGCGACACAAGGGCTGCGAGGTGTCGGCTGGTACAGCAACACCGAACCGGACGTCCAGCTCTGCGGCGACTGCTCCGACCTGTTCTTCTGGGGTTGCTCCGACGCCGAAGAGATCACGCCAGACAACATCGAGCTCCTGAACACGTCCAGGGTCGACTGCGCCAGCCGCGGACACGAGTCGTGGACCCTCGGGCTGTTCGCGGCCAGGGTCCGTCGGATGCGTCCGCAAGGTGCGTTCTACGAGGCCATCCCGGAGGCGTTGGTTACGTTGTTCGACGAGTGCGGACCGCCGCGGGAAGCCAAGTTCGGCAACCCCCGGACCCGTGAAGAAGGCATCGCACGCCGGTCTGCTGCTCACGGGAAGGAAGACTGATGACGTTGCGGATGTCGGCGGGCCTGTCGTTGCCGATCGAGTCGATCGTCGAGACGTTCGCGATCCTCGGAAAAAGGGGGTCGGGCAAGACCTCCGCGGCTGTCGTGATGGCCGAGGAGATGATCGGTGCCGGGCACCCGGTCGTCATCGTCGACCCGGTCGGTGTCTGGTGGGGGCTGCGGTCCTCGAAGACCGGCAAAGGTGACGGGTTGCCTGTCGTCATCTTCGGCGGCGACCACGCGGACGTGCCGATGGAGGAGAAGGCCGGCCAGATCATCGCCGACGCCGTCATCACCGGCCGGTTCCCTGCGATCCTCGACCTGTCGCACCTGTCCAAGTCGGCGATGCGCCGCTTCATGACCGACTTCCTGGAACGGATGTACCACCGCAACCGTGACCCGTTGCATCTCATCGTCGACGAAGCGGACCTGTTGGCGCCGCAACGCCTGCCCGCCGAAGGGTTGCGGCTGTTCGGTGCGATGGACGACATTCAGCGCCGCGGCCGGGCCCGCGGCATCGGTACGACACTCATCACGCAACGCCCCGCGGTGCTCAACAAGGACCTGCTGTCGCAGGCCGAGGTGTTGGTCGCGTTGCGGCTCACCGGTGCCCGTGACGTTGCCGCGATCGACGAGTGGGTTCGGCTCAACGCCGACGAGGACGAAGCGAAAGCCGTGAAGGCGTCGTTGGCGTCGTTGGCGGTCGGGACCGCCTGGTTCTGGTCGCCGTCGCTGCTCGGGGTGTTGCAGAAGGTCCCGATCCGCCGGCGTACGACGTTCGACTCGTCCGCGACCCCGAAACCGGGTGCCCCTCGCCCGGTCGCGTCCGCGTTCGCAGCCGTCGACACCGCGGCGTTGGGGTCCCAGATCAGCGCGTTGACGGCAGAGGCCGCCGCGAACGACCCGGCGGCGCTGCGAACCGAGGTGGCGAAGCTGCGGCGTGAGCTGGCCACGGAACGAGCCCGCACCCCCGCACCGAACCCTGCCCCGGAGACCCGGGTCGAGACGGTCACCGTCGAAGTGCCGGTCCTGACCCCGGAGCACCTGGAGTTGCTCGACCAGGTCACCGACCAGGTTCGGGTGCACACGGCCGGGGCGGCTGACGCCGTCGACGCCGCCGTGGAGCGGATGAGGGACGAGGTGGGCAACCTGGCCCGGGTCCTCGACGGGATCCGTGACGCCACGCGCACGACCCCGGCGGCCCCGACCCGTCGCGTCCAGGACAAGGTGACGCCGGTGCCGGTAACCCCGACCGTCGTCCCGACCCGGGTCTCCCCCGGCGCGGGTGATGTGAAGCTGTCGAAAGCGCAACGGCTCATCCTGACGGCGTTGGCCCAGCAGGGTGTCCGGACGGCGAAGCAGGTGGCGTTGCTGACCGCGTACAGCCACAAGTCGGGCGGGTACCGGAACGCGTTGTCAGGGTTGCGGACCGCCGGGTACATCGACGGGTCCGGGACGACCGGCATGACCATCACCGACGACGGGTTGGACGCGTTGGGCGACTACACCCCGTTGCCGACCGGGCAGGCGTTGCTCGACTGGTGGAAGGACAACCATCTCGGCAAAGCGGAACGTGCCATCGTCGACGTGCTCGTTGAGCACCACCCGAGGCCGGTGCCGGTCACCGAGATCGCTGAACGCACCGACTACTCGGCGGCGTCCGGCGGGTACCGGAACGCGTTGTCCCGGCTGCGGTCCTTGGAGGTCGCCTACAACGCGAACCCGGGCGTGCTCGCTCTGTCCGACCAGTTCTTCGGGTAAGGCCGCCGGGTGTGTGGGCTTCCACTTCCCGCACACAAGGAAACCAGAGATTCCGTTATCGAGTATGATGGAACAGATAGTTTCCGTAAGGAGGACAGGATGAGGCGCCCAAGCCCAGCGAGGACACGGCGTGCCGCCGATCAGATCGGCCAGCACGTTCTCGTGTGGCGCAAGCTGCAAGGGCTCACCGCAGAACAGGTGTGCCAGCGCGCCGCGATCTCCCGGCCCACCTTGCGGAAGATCGAGAAGGGCGACCCGACCGTGACCCTGGAGACCTTCCTCAACGTCCTACGCGCCCTCGGACGTCTCGAGACGGTCGTCGACGTGTTGGATCCGTACGAGAGCGAGCTGGGCCGCGCGCGCGCCGACATGCTGCTGCCTGAACGGGTCCGGCGATGACCGAGGAGATAGAGGTCTCCATCGACCTGGCCGGCCGGACGGTCGTAGCCGGAACTGCTCGCTTCGACCGTCGACGCAACGAGACGACGACCTCGTTCACCTACGACACCGCGTACTTGGCCGACCCGGAGGCGTACCCCATCGACCCGGCGCTGGCCTTCGACACGCGCGGCGGCGTCGTCTCCGGCCTGCCGGGAGCGTTCGCTGACTGCGCCCCCGACCGATGGGGAAGAAGGCTCATCAGCAAGCGCATCCGGGCGAGTGAAAGCGGCGCGCCACGATCGATCGGCGACCTCGACTACCTCCTGGGCGTCTCCGACGTGACCCGGCAAGGAGCACTCCGGTTCCGGCGCCCTGGGCACACCGAGTTCGAGAACACCGATGCCGACGTGCCTCGACGAATCCGGCTACCCGAACTGCTTCGCGCCGCGGACAGGTTCACACGAGACGAATCCGGTGACGACCTCTCCGCCGTCAAGGTACTGCTGAACGCCGGAACCGGATCCCTTGGCGGCGCTCGGCCGAAGGCGTCGGTCATCGGGGACGACGGGCTCCTGTATATCGCCAAGTTCCCGCACCACAACGACGACTGGGACGTCATGGCCTGGGAGAAGACCGCGCTGGACCTCGCGGCCCGCGCCGGGGTCGCGGTACCGAACAGGCATCTGGTGAAGGTGTCCGGTAGGTCGGTGCTGCTCCTCGAGCGCTTCGACCGACGCAACGGACAGCGCGTCGGGTACCAGAGCGCGATGACCCTCGTTCAAGGTTCCGATGGCGGCCACTATGACTACTTGGACCTCGCCGCCGAACTCTCCGACGCCTCCGGCCGCGCGGACGACGACCTGGCACAGATGTGGCGTCGAATGGCCTTCTCGGTGGCTGTGCACAACACCGATGACCACCTTCGCAACCACGGGGTGTTGCACGAACGGAAAGGCTGGCGTCTGTCTCCGGCTTTCGACGTGAACCCGAACCCTGATGCGTCCGCGGAACGGGCCACTTCGATCGCGGGCGCATCGGCGCGTCAAGACGAAGCGGAGGCCCTCCTGCTGGTTGCCTCCGAGTTCGGTCTTACCGACGACCAGGCCCGTCAGATCCTCTTGGAAGTCGACGAAGCCACCGAGCCCTGGCGCGAAGTCGCGGCAGCCAACGAGGTGCCGGCATCGGAGATCAGCCGGTTCGCCGGCGCTTTCGCCCCGATCCTGCAGAAACCTGCTTCCGGGCGTCGCACAATGACCGGCATGAGCACCGGCCCGGACCGCGGTATCTCGAAACCTGGAACCAACACCGGTTCGTTCAAGTCCCGCCAGCGCGCAGAAGGCGACATCGAGCTCGATTGAGGGTCTGCCATCCGGTGCCTGTTGCGGGACCGGCGGCAGGACGCACCCGGCACAGGGAGAACGTGAACGTGACCCCTCTCGACTCTTCGTGCTGGTGCTGCCGCAGCCACGAGCGGTGCCCCCGCGAAGACGGTTACGGTCCCGCGTGGACCGGCGCGAATGGTCCCGGGAGCCCTGGTTCGGGGCACCGTGCCGTCACTGAGTCAGGTCAGCTCGTGAAGGCGGAAGCGTTCCGCGTCTACCCGGCCCGTTGGCGTGAAGTGCTCAGAGAGCTGGGCGGCATCAACGATCGTTTCTCCGTCAGCGTGCGCCTCTACGGCTCCTGCTGGGTCATCGAACGGGGCCCGAACCGTTGGTCGTTCGCCGAGGAACGGTTCCTGTTGTCACGTGACATGGGCGCCGACTTCTTCGCCGAGAACCTCGACCACGCTCTTCAGGTGGCCGCCGACCTCTGCGAGAAGACGACGAACATCCTCGGCGAGACGTTCGCGCAGGTCGCCGGGCGGCTCCTCGACGGTCCGGGTCCCGACTAGCAACCCTCATTCGGAGGGGGCAGCGCGAGGCCGGCGCGAATCTCGATGGCGGGGACGGAAGCCTTGATCTTGTTCGCCTTGTCGTTCTGGCGGAGCCACTGCAAGGCGTTGGACGCTTGACCCTGAGCCAAACGGATCCTGGCTGACTTCAGGTACAACCGGATGTAGTCCTCCATCGGTGCGGCAATACCGGCGGGCCAGGCCGCGGGCGGGTTCAGCATCTTCACGGCGAAGCGGTAAAGGGCCTTCCCGTACCTGCGTGATTCACGCCTGATCAGCGGCAGCCTTCGGCGAACGTCGTCCTGGTAGACCACCTCCTCACCCCTCCAGACTTTCTCGTCGAAACGCCAGGCTGCGGGGTTCTTGGCGCACCAGTGCTTGAGGTAGTAGTCACCCGCCTGCTCCACCGTCATCTCCGTGGCCGGATCGACGCGAGTCTCTCGCGCGTGGGCCGGGACCGACAGGACAGTGAAAGCGAGAATCGCCGCCAGCAGTGGCAGCAGCAGCTTCAGACGGTTCATGAGGCAGACACCTCGCAACGGGTGAGGAACGGGTTGCTTTTCATTATGCGGAAGTGCGGCGCCCGGCCACGCGAAACCCGGAAAGCCCTGCCACCGGATTCCCGCCGGGTGGCACAGAGGAAGTCGTGAACTCGACCCGAAACCGTCTCGCCGTCCTCGCCTCGACCTTCGTCGCCGCCCTTCTCACCCCTGCGCTGACCGGTGAAGCCGCCGCGTCCGACCACGTCGAAGGAGAAGGCATCGACGTGGTCCTGCCGGCCAACCCTGTCCCAGCCGGCGACCCAGCCGAAGTGATCGTGACCGGGCTGGACCTCACAGGGCCGGCAACCATCGAGCTCATCGACGGCGACTACGACACGATCGGCGAAACCCGGATCACCCCGTCGTCCCCGGTCGCCGTCGTACCGTTGCCGACCCACACGCAAGGCACGTTCAGCTACCAGATCGACGTCGAAGAGCTCGACGGTGACGCGTGGGCGTACGCCGACTTCGACCTGGTCGTCACCGGACGGCCCACGTCCGTGCTCGCGTCGTTCGCCCCGTGGACCGCGGTGCGGGCCGGCGGCCAAGCCGGGTCGACCGTCGAAGTACAGGCGGCGGACGCCGGCGGGAGCAACTGGGCCACGATCGCGTCGACGGTCACCAACGAAGGCGGCGCGTACACGACCCCGGTGCCCACGTTCTGGGTCGGCACCCACCGGCTGCGGGTCCGGGTGCCCGCGACCGCCACGACGACCGGGTCGGTGTCCGAAGCCACCGGGTCGGTCACGGTGCGCCGCGCCCACCGGCTGCACGGGTCGAACCGGCACCGGATGTTGTACCCGGCCGGGTACCGGTGGAACCCGTGCCAGGTCATCGACTACCGGCTCAACCCGTCCCGGATGCCGAAGAACGGGCCCGGTGTCGTCGCATGGGTCACGAACGCGATCTCGGAGGAGACCGGGTTGCGGTTCCGGTACGCCGGGACGACCAGGTACGTGCCGTTCTCCCGCAAACCGGGACCATTCCCCCACGACACCGACATCGTTCTCGCGTGGACGACCCCGGCCAAGGTGAGCCATCTGCGCGGCGACGTCGCCGGGGTCGGTGGCGCCGGGTACACGATCGGCCAGCACTCCCTCATGGAAGGCGGGGTGGCTCTCGACGCGACCCGTTCGTACGGCGTCCAGGTGTCACGGCAGCTCGTCCTGCACGAACTGGGGCACGTCATCGGTCTCGGGCACGTCGACGACCCGAAGCTCGTGATGAACCCGACGTTGTCTCGCCCGTTGGCGTGGTGGGGCCGCGGCGACGTGGCCGGGTTGGAGAAGCTCGGTGCCCGTGGCGGGTGCCTGCCGACCCCCGACCTGGCGCGAACCGCCGCCGCTGAGACGACCCGCGTCGTCGTTCGTTGACACGACTGGGCCGCCGACGCCGGCCAGGTGGCACAGGGACAACATGACCGCCACCGACGTGACAGCCGACGCCACCGACCAGCCCGTCGACGAGGCACCGGGTGAAAGGTTCGACATCCCGTTCCGGGTCGACGTCCAACCGGGTCTCCTGGTCACGTCCGGTCTGCTCCTGTTCGTCGGCGCGTTGCTGCGCGGGGCGACCGAAGTCACGGCGTGGGGCATCGTGTCGTACACGGTCGTGTTCACGGCCGTCCTGATGGCGCTCATCGCCGTTCACGAGCTCGGGCACGCCGTCGTCGGGATGCTGTGCGGTCACAGGTGGACCGGAATCAAGCTCGGCATGGGGTTCGCTGTCACGCTGTTCGGTGAGCACACCCGCAAGACCACGTTCTTCACCGCGTCAGCCGGCCCCGTGTTCGGCGCCTTGGCGTCGTCGGCCGTCATCTTCGCGGCAGAACCGTGGTCGCCCATGTGGGCGGCCGGGTGGGTCGCGTTGGCCGACAACGTCGCGAACGTCGCGTTGTTCTTCGTTCCCGCCGCCGACGGGGCCAAGATCGTGGGCTCCCTCATCGGGAAGATCCCGGCCCGGGAAACCGCCTGATGGGTGAGCCACCGGTCACGCTGGAGTGGCACCAGGTCCGGAACCCGTTCGACCGGCGCCGGGTCGTGTACTGGCGGTACGGGACGGGCCGCGGCTGGTTGGGCGCGGTGTCCCGGCAACCTGCAGGGTGGCGGGCGCTGTACTACGACACCGCAGCAGGTCGGTCGTCGTTCCAAGCCGTCGAGATGGGCTTCTTTGCGTCGAAACGCGAGGCACAACACGCCGTCGAGGCGGCAACCCGTCCGGGTGCATGACCGGGCCCGGCCCGCACACACTATGACCGTACGAGGTCGACGAGACTGAACGGAGCGCACGATGAGCAACCCACCGGTGACCCCGAAGGTCGGCGATGTCGTACGCGTTCGCAAGACCACGTACACCGGCCTCCTCGAGGTCGACTACGTCGACGACACGATCGTCGCGGGGCGCATCCCCTACGCCACCACCTACATCGAAGGCGGCCAGTACGAAGGCTCCTACCGGGGCCGCCAGTCCGTGTGGTTGACCCAGGTGGAGAGCATCATGAGAGCTGCGGACGGTGACTGACCGGTACACGGATGCCGTTGACCGGCTCCGCGCCACGCACCAGGCGTCTGTTCATGAGACCGCGTCGGGGTGGCGGTGGTCTTGCTCGTGCGGACGGAAGGGACGCGGTGCAGGCACCCGCACCCCGGCGGGCGCGCAGGCCGCGGCGAACCGTCACCTCCAAGCCGCGTACAGGCGGATCCTCGCCAAGACGACGACTCGACCGGGTGCGTGAACAGGCCGGCCCCGCACACAGTGTGAGTGCACGGTTTCGTGCACCGACCAGAAGGAGACCCCCGATGAGTGCCTCGCACGGCCAGCCGACGTACGTGTGGGTCGTGCACGACCCGTGCGACTGCGACAACGACGGCTGCTTCGGGCAGACCAACGTGGCCGTGTTCGCCAGCGAGCAGACCGCCCGCCAAGAGGCCGAGTCACGCAGCTACGGTGTCCGCGTCTACCCGGACCTGTACGTGACCAAACAGCGCGTCCAGACGACCGTGAGGACCCGGTTGTGACCGCCGTGATCCGGAGGGCCGCCCCGTCCACCGAGTCGGACCGGGTCTGGTACGAGTCGCGTTGCCTCGACTGCGGCACGCACGAAGGGCTGTTCACGGTCTTCGACCACCCGCGGCTGTTGGAGCTGCGGGACCGGCACAACGAGGCACTGCACCCGATCCCCGGACCCGACAAGGTGCCGGCTGTGGATGCGTCCCTCGGTGCGTACGGGGAGTTGCAGAAGAAGGTCGCCGACCTGGAGCAGCGTCACGCCCTGCAGTTGCAGGACGTGGCCCGGAGCCTTCGGGAGTACCGGCTCGACCGGGATCTGATCGCGGACGCGAAGCAGCGAGCCGACCAGGAGGTGCGGGAACTGCTCGGGACATTGGTCGCGGTCGACGAACTGTGGACCAGCGACAGGGAGCAGGCTCACCGCATCCTGAGCCGCGCGCTCGCCAAGCACGGGCTGCGTTGAGTAGCCGGCCCGCCGGCTAATCGATCTACTCACGTACGCGTCGAGCACGGGCCGCTTGCGGCCCGGTTACTCGCCCAGCGTCGGGAACACGAACCGGCGGCCGTCTTCGCGGTAGACCTCGTTGACGGTCTCCGTGCGGACCGACTCCCACTCCTCGCGGGCACGAGCCTCCGCGCACTGCACCCGGGCCCGTTCGACCGCGTACGCGGCGATTACGACGTCGGTTTCGGCCGCGGCCCGCACCAAGGTCGCGAGGGCCTCCGACGTGGCCGGGTCGCCCCCGGACTCCGACAGGTCGGTCAGGAGCTCCAACGCCTCCAACGCGGTCTCGATGCGGGCCTCAGCGTCGGCCACGAGCGTCTCCGGTGCCCCGAACCCCCGCAACCGGGCCGGTGCCCCGGACAGGATCTCCCAGGCCGCGTGCGCAGGGAACGGCAGCCCTTCGGCGGGTGACACCGGGTTCGCCAGGGCACGGGCCCTCCGGCGACGTCGGGTGAACCATGCCGTCGCCGTGCCGATGACCGGGATGCTGGAGAAGAACCCGACCACCAAGGGCACCGAGACGTCGGTGGAGTCCAAGGCGAAGAACGACAAGGCTGTCGCGGACCACAGACCGATCGCGAAGACCGTGAACACCGGCTCCATGTCGTCGTCGAGGCCGTCGTGGACTGCCAAGCGGAACGTCCGCCCCTTCATCAGCAGCCCGAACCTCTTGTCGACGCTGGCGGTGTGCGCAGGCGAACCCGGTTCGACGATCTCCTCGAACGACCGAGGGGCCGGCGCAGGCAGGGGCTCGGGTTGAGGGTTGCTCATGGTTCTCCTGTGTGCGGAACAGGACGCCTCGTGCACCTTCCTGCCTCGCCCCGACACACTTCCAGGCCCCCGATTTTCACTTACGCTAAGCGCAGTTAGGGCAACTTCGGTTTCTCAGCCGCGGGCAGCCTCATCGGCGGCCGCGAGCCGGTTCACTGCGCTGTGCAGCTCCAGGTCGTAGTGCTCCAGCACGTCCCAGCACGTCGCAGGCCAGTTCACGGGGCAGTCGTCGTATTCGCCGTCCTCCGCGGACACCGTCTGCACCCCGGCGTCCTCCATGAGCTCCTCGTACGCCTCGGTGTCGTACGGGTCGTCCATGGCGCGCTCCAGGATGGACACCTTCTCGGCCACCGACAGCACCTCGGCCATGCGCTCGTCGAACGTGTCCTCGTCGAGTGCGTCGAACATCCCCCGCAGCTCCTCCTCCACGTCCGTGTCGCGGGCCGGGACGGTGAACCCGCCGATGGCGAGCCGCCTGGTGACCAACGTGTCGGCCACTTCGCGTCCTCGACGGGTCCGGGCCGCCAGCTCCGCGGTCCGTAGAGTCGGGTCGTCGGACAGGTCGATGCCGGTCACTTCCCGAAGGTGCCTGGCGGCGAACCTTCCGTCAGCGAAACGAGGCTGTGGTCCATGGGGTGCAGTGGTCATGCCTGTGCGGTGTGCGGCGGTCCCGGTTACTGATCGGCGGGGAGGAGGCGGCGGACGTGTCAGACAGCGTGGTGGTGCGGCAACGTCAAGACCTGGCCGCGACCGCCCAATGGCTCGCGACGTTGTCCGGGCAGGCCGACGAGCACGCCGCGCATTCGCTCGCGCCACGGACCCGGGAGGCGTACGACTCGGACTGGCGTCAATGGGAGACGTGGTGCGAACGGTTCGGGTTGGCGCCGCACCCGGTGGAACCCGGAGCGGTCCGGCTGTACCTGGCCGACATGGCGGGGCGGACCCGGACCGACGGGACGCCGTGGTTCAAGTCTTCCTCGATCGAACGGCACCTGGCGGCGTTGTCGTACCGCAACTACGAGCTGGGCGGGACACCCGGCCTGGCTCGTCACCCGCATGTCGCAGCCGTCATGGACGGGATCCGCAACACCCGCAAAGAAGCTCCACTGCGGCGGCGTCCGTTGCTGCGAGACGATGTTGCGCGTCTCGTCGAAGCGATGGACCACGACCGGTGGCCCGCGGGGGTGGCCGCCGCCCGGGACACGTTCGCCTTGCTGCTCGGGTTCGCCACCGCGATGCGTCGCAGTGAAGTGGCGGCCCTGCGGGTCGGTGACGTGTCCCGGGACGACGTGGACGGCCTGCATGTGCGGGTGCGGTCCTCCAAGACCGACCAGGCAGGCAGGGGGCATGTGCTTGCGGTGCCGTATGGGGCTCACCCGGTCACGTGTGTGCCGTGCGCCCGGACCCGGTGGCTGAGCCTGGTGGCCGCGGCCCAGGTGGGGCGCAGCACGACGATGCGGCAGGTGTTGACGACCGGTCACCCAGTCGACTGGGTGCATGTGTGTCGTGGTGCCGACCCGGCGGCCGGCTTGGGTGCGTCGGAGCCCTTGTTGCGCCCGGTCACGAAAGGCGGGGTGGTCACCGACCGTCCGTTGAGCTCGACCAGCTTGAACCAAGCGGTGAAACGGCGTGCCGGCGACGCCGGGTACGACCCGACACACCTCGGGTTCCACAGTCTGCGGGCCGGGATGGTGACCCAGGCACGCCGCAACGGGGCGGACGCCCGGTCGGTGCGCCGGCAGACCCGGCACTCCTCGGACGCGATGGTCGACGTGTACGACAGGGAGCACAACCCGTTGGCGGGCAACGCGGTGGTCGTCCTCGGGTTGTGAGCCCGCCGGCCGGGTCAGAGGGTGAGGTTGGTGAAGACGACTTCGCGTCCCGTGACCGGGGTGGTGCGACCGGTGCCGCGCATCGTGTACGTGTGGTCCACGTCGTACTCGATGACACCGGGCTGGTTCCGGTACAGGTCCAGGACCAGCGGCGCCCGGTCGTACGACAACACCCACCGGTGTGTGCCGGTGCCGGTGAGGAATCCGGCCAGGTCACGGTGGTCGCCCTCGGTGAACGTGTGGTCGTAGATCCGTTCCGCTTTCTCCACGTACGGCGGGTCCAGGTAGAACAACGCGGACGCCCCGGCCAGGTCGGCACCAGCCTGAACCGTCTCCTGCCATGTCCGGTGGCCGGCGACAACGATGCACCCCGCCAAGTACAGCTCGTGGACGTTGAGGATCCGTCGCTCCAACGCGTCCTTGTTGAACCGGCAGTCGATCGTGTGCGCCGACGTCTGAGCCCGGCCGCGTATCGGGCCGGCTCGCTCCGCGATGATGCCGGAGAACGACGTCCGGTTCAGGAACAGGCACCGCATCGCCCGGGCCCGGTCATCGGCCGGCCGGGCTGCCCGCCAGTGGTCCCACCGGTCCACGGTGACGTTCTCTCGGTGCATGTCGTCGACCAGCCGCGGCCCGTTCAGGCACGCCTCTGACCAGAACGCGGCGACGTACGGGTCCGCGTCACCGATCATGACCCGGTCGACGGCGTCGAGTTCGAGCAACGCGAGCGACACCGACGCACCCCCGGCGAACGGTTCGACGAACAGGCCGGTGCCGGGTGCGCGTTCGTCGACGAGCCGTCGGATGGCGGGCACGAGCTTCCGTTTCGAGCCGGGGTACCGCAACGGCGACAGCGCGTCCACGACACGCGTCAACGGCTTGCCGGGCGGAAGCAGAACGGTTCCCGTGGCGGTCGGCTGGAACGTCACGGTCATGCTTGTTCCTGTGCCACCTGGGTCTCGGGCGCGGTCATCTCGTCGATCTACCCTGGGTCGATGACCCGACCGATCCGGCCCGGATGGCTGTTGTGGGCCGACTGGTGTGCGGCGACCGGCCGTACGTCGTTGGACGTGGGGGCTGCTGCGTTGGACGCGTACAGCCGGCAGGTGAAGACGCCGCGGCTGTCTGATATCCGGGCGACGTGTCGTGACGTCGGGTTGCCGTGGCCGTACGAGACGGACCCGGACCCGTGGACGGGCCGGGAAGCAGGGTTGGACGCCGGGTTGGCCCGGTGCCCCGTCTACGGGTGGCCGGACGGTTTCAGGGGGCGCCGCGACGCATGGCTGATCGTGTTGACCGTCGGGTTGCGGATGACTCGCAGCGACGCGTTGGCGGTCAGTGTCCCCGACCTGCCCGGTGTGTGGGCCCGGCTGGAGGCAGGCGAGCACCCGGCCACCTGCCGGCGTTGTGCGGTGTCCCGGTGGCTCGAAGTCGTCGCCGTCAGCGACCACTGGTCGTGGCGGGTCACCCGTGAGGTGCTCCTGACCCGTCCAGGCGACCCGTCAGCTCACGTGTGCACCGACGGGTTGCCGGCGGTACCGGACGTGCTCGGGCCGGAAGCTCTCGCCCCGCACATCGACCGGTACGGCCAGGTGACGTACGGGGCACCGTTGACACCACGGTCTGTCACCGGGGTGCTCGCGACCAGGTGCGCCGCCGGCGGCGGGCCCCCGGCCACGACCGTCCCGTCACCCGACGTCGCGGACCGGGCCCCGGGACGAGTGTTCGACGAGACCACGTTCACCAGGCTCGACGAAGCCTGCTTGGTAGCCGACGAAGTGAACGCACGGGTCGCGGCCCTCCTCGAGGCGGTCGAAGAACAGCTCGGTCAGTCGGCGTACGCGTCCGCTTCGGCTTCACCCGACAAGAAGTAGTCGACAGCGTCGCACGCCTCCCGGGCCGCGTCGTCACGGGTCGGCGCAATACCCGAGGACCGCTGGTCGACGTACGGGTGGTCGACACTCCACTGGAACCCGGGCGCCTCGTACGTGTCGTTGTTCCCGGGCGTGATCCGCAACTGGAAGTCGCCGCGGCGGCCGTTGTGTGCAACGAACCGGCCCGGGAACCTGTCGTCGGCGTCGGTGGCGAACCATTCCTGTTCGTCGCCGTCCCACGGGTGGGTGACCGTGACCGGGCCGTCCCAGTCGACCGGGTCCGGGAGGATGCAGTGGCTGGCCACGAACGCCGACATCCCCACCACGGTCGGGCCCTCCTGCGGCCCAGTCCGACCCGTGTTGTCGAAGGAGAACTTGGACAAGAACACCATGCCTCGTCCGACGTTCTGTTCCACGATGTACCGGCCGCGCGTCGGGTCCGCCTCGTTCACTTTCCGGGTGATGAGCGCCCGGTAACCGGGGCTGTGACTCTGACCCGGCGCCAGCTTCTCCGCGATCGCCGCGGTGCGAGCCCGCCACTCTTCGACAGGACCGGCCGGCATGAGCAGGTCGATACCGGTCGCCTCGTCGGTCTGCTTGGTTTGGAACTGGCCGTCCCGGCCGTGCTTGTTGCCTCGGGAGTCGATCGTGCTCACGGCTGCTCCTTCGTCCACGCCTTCTTGCGCCATCCGGTGGTAGTGGACAACAGGTGGGACGGGTACCGGTCCCCGCGACCCATCCGGTCGGCCACGAACTTCATCACACCGTCAGCCTCCCAGGCGGGCATCGGCCTGGGGTCTTCGGCGTGGTGCACTTTCGCGGACCCGTCCGGCCATTCGGTCAGCACGTACTCGTGGTCGCCCGGCAAGGTGGCGTACACGGTCGGCGCGCCCCCGAAGTCGGGGTCCTGGGCCCGGAACCCGGACAGTTTCGTGCGGTACCGGTCCGCGTCGGGGTACAGGGTCAGCACGCCGGTGTGCTCGTCAAGCGTCGCCCGGTCCTCGTCAGGGTCGCCCAGCAACGTACGGACCGTGTACCGCCACGCGCGAAGGTCGCGGGCGTCCTCCACCACCCGGGCGACGTCGGCGGCGAGACGGTCACGCACCGAGGCTGGAGAAACCGCCCACACGTGCATGTCCACGTCGCAGTCCTCGGCGGACACCCAGTAGGTGTTGCCGGAGACCTGCGCCCGGTACTCGTGCCCATCCTCATCGACGTACGTGAACTTCTTCGGGTCGTCGAAGTCGATCCGCACCCGACCGGGTAGGCCGGCTGCTTCCAGGAGGTCACGGGCTGCCCGGCCGTCCACAGGACGAGCGCCCAGGTCGACACCGGTCGGCTCGGCGCGGACCTGGGTCTCGAACTTGCCGTCCGTGGTGCTGTGCTTGTTGCCGCGTGCGTCAACTGTGCTCATGCTGGCGTGGTGTGCGGGGACGGCGGCTGCCGCTCGTCACACGAAACCGAGCTGCTTCGCCATCTCGTCCCGGAACCGCTGCTCACGAGCCTCCCAGTCGAAGTCGCGCAGCAGGTGCAGGTCGACGACAGCCCGGGACGGGTCGATGTCGGCGTACCCGAGCACGCTGTCCGGGGAGCAGAACTCGGCCGGCACCTTCGGCATCGCGTGGCCGGGGCCGAAATCCGGAATGTCCGTGGCCAGGTGCTCGACCGAGCACGAGTCGAGCACGTTGCCGTTCTCGTCCCGGACGTACACGTCGGTGTCGATGGAGGTGTAGGCGTGGATGTCGAGGTAGCGCGCGTTCGGCCCCACGTCCAGGTCCGCCAACAGGTCGTCGACCCGGTCCGTGAACTCCAGCATCTTGGCGTACTTCGTCGCGATCACTTCGGCGCCGTACGCCAGGTCGTGTGTCTCCATCGGCGGGCTGACCGTCGGAACCTTGGTGCCGTCGAGGGAGACGCTGGTCGACTCACCAGCCTGCTTCTCCTGGAACCGGCCGTCGTTGCCGTGCACGTTGCCGTTGTTGTCCACTGTGCTCATGTCTTCGTGGTGTGCGGGGACACCGCTGACTGCTCAGGGCGACCCAGTCACCACCAGCCGGCACAGGGAAGGTATGAACACACCCACCCTGTTCGACACGATGCACCTGGTGCATGTCCGGCACGCCGGGCAGGTCGACGCACTCGGGCACAACTACTACACGGGCCACCTGTTGCCCATCTCGTCGGCGCTGGTTGGCTTCGGTGAACAGGCCCAGGTGCTCGGGCTGCTGCACGACATCGTGGAGGACACCGATGTCACCCTCGAGGAGCTCCGCCGGCTCGGGTACGACGAGGAGGTCGTCGCCGGTGTCGACGCGATGTCGAGGCGCACCGACCCGGTCACCGGGGCCAAGGAACCGTACGCCGCGCTCATCGAACGGTCCTGCCGGCACCCGTTAGGGCGGCTGGGCAAGATCGTCGACAACCGTTGGAACATCCTGTTGAACGCCGAACTCGCCAGGACGAACCCGCGCAAGGCCGCGTCGCTGCTCAACAGTCGCTACCTGCCGGCGCGCAAGAAGCTTCTCGCCGGGTCCGGCGTCACCGGAGCCGAACTTCAGGCCATCGACGTCGAACTGCGTCGCCACATGGGCTGGCTTCACATCTCGACCGGTCTGGCGGCCTGAGCAACGTTCATGCGCCGGCGCCGTACCAGGGGCCCCGGACCGCACCCGGACGCCGAGGGCAGTCGCCGTCGTGACCGGGGTCTGCCGAACACGAACGGGCGTGGGCGAGGGCGAGGGCGGCGTACCAGGCACGTGCGGCTTCGCCGACCGCGTCCGCATACTTGTCGGTGGCGGCACGAGTCAGCTCCTCGTCGTCACCGTGAAGGTGCAACACGTCGAGCGCGTTCGTGTAAGCCAGGATGAACCGGCGCGTACGCGGGTCTTCGCTGTCGAACAACGCCGGGAGGGCGGTTTCCGCGTCCGGGTCGAGCAGGACGTCGGCGTACTCCTGGGACACGCTGTCGTGCCGGGCTTCGACGGCATCCCACCAGGCGCGAACCGCCGCAGCGTCTTCGGCCAGCTCCGCGGCGCGGTCGCGTCGGTCACGGGAACGCACCACGAGGGCGGCGCCGGCGCCCAGTGCCGCGAGGGCGGCCAGGTACAGGACGAAGGCACCCGAGACCCAGGCGATCACGCCGACGAGAGCCACGATGTAGGCCATCATCAGTATCTCGACCGGCGAGTGCGGTAGGTCCGAGTAGTCGGCGTGCGTGCGTCGGGACGGTTCGTCGGTGTTCACGCCCTCCCTGTGCCACCTCGCCCCCGGCAGGGGCAGAACCTCACCGGGTGAGGCCGAACGGGTGCACCGGGCGCCGGATCCCACACACAATCAAGGCATGATCTTCTCCCGCTTGTTCGCCGCCGTTCGGACCGCTGTCGTCGCCTCCGCGATCTGCTGGGTGGGGCTCCTGGCCCTGTCCCCGATCAACGCCCCGTCGAGTGCCGGGTCGGTCAACGCACCCGTCGAGGTCGAGACCGCCGCAGCCGCCACGGGTGGGACCCCGCACTTCAACTACGTCATCCTGAACGGCGCGAAGGCCGGGAACAAGGACGCTCAGCGGGCGCTCGCCCAAGCAGCCAGGGCTGGTGTCGAACGTGCCCAGCGGGCCTGCGACCGGCTCGGCATCAACTGGAAGAACTGACCCCGGCAGCCTCACGAACCCCAGAAGCCTCCTTCCCGCACGGGAGGGGGCTTCGTGTCAGTGGTTCTCGTGGTCGTACGGCTGGTCGAACCGGGTCAGGACGAACCCGAGAAGGACCGCGGCGGCGACCCAAAGCTTCAAGGCCCACAGCGTCTGCATCACGAACTCGAACGTCTCCATGCCGTACCGGTGTGCGGGTTCAGTCGTCCGATGCACCCTGCTCGTCGACGTCGTCGCTGACCGCCCCGAGGACCCGGTCGCACCCTTCGACACCGCATTCGGTCGGCGACCCCATCTTCGGGTAGTGCCACCGGGATCCGCCGACGAGGGCGTGACGGTCGCCGTCAGGTTCCTGTACGCGGGTGTTCACGACACCTCCTTCAGACTGTTCGGGCATGGTTTCTCCCGGATCGACCGGTCCGGGCCGGCCAGGTACATCCCGCACTTCATGCACAACATCCGGTGCTCGGTGCGGACCCGCCCGTCGGCTCCGCGAACCGGGACGGACGCGAGGGACCGCAGGTGACGTTGAGCCCACGGGGTCGCGTCGACCGGTTCAGGGTCGTCGACCACACCTGACCCGGCGGCGGCCTCCCAGTCCCGGCACGGAACACCGGGCGGGTCGGTCCACCGGTCGAGCCCTTCGACGAGCCGCTCGAACGCGTCACCGGTGAGCACCGGCAGGTTCCATCCGCGGATCTTTGCCATCTTCGACAGCCCGGCCCCGTCGCCCAAGATCACGAGCCCGGTCGTCTTCGTGACCGACGCGACCGGGTGCCCGCCCAGGCCGGTGATGACCTGGTGTGCCTGCGGCCTGCTCATCGACGCGAGGTTCCCGGTGACGAGTACGTTGAGCCCGTCCAGCGGGGTGTTCACCGTCGGACCTGAACTGTCGTGGAGTCCATGGACGATTCGGCTCCTTCGACGACGAGCCGCAGCTCGACGGGCCGACGTGTCCCGGTCAGCCACACCGCCTCAGCCCGGCACACGAGCGCCGTACGGGCGATGTCGCCTTTCGGAAGGTCCGCGACCTGGTCGAGACGGTCTGTCACCGTCACCAGCCGGCGAAGGCGTTCCGGACCGATCGGCAGCTTGTTCCCGTTGATCGGCTTGTCGGACTCGACCACGTCGTCTGCGAGGATGCGGCACGACACGAGCCGCAGGTCCATCTCGGACCCGTCGGGGCGTGTGTACGTCGCCACGACCGGTCCCCGGTTCGTCTCGGGGGAGGCAGCGGTCACGGCCCCGCCGACACCGGCGACCATGAGAGCGAACAGTCCGGCGGATGCGAGCACCCCGACCGCTTTCCGTGCCCACGCGGGTTCTGTCAGCAGGGGCCGTCTCGCGTGCCCGTCGAACCCGGCATGCATGAGCGACTCCAACCCGCCGTCGTCCTGTGACGGATCCAGGTCGTCGTCGGGGCGCAACCCCAACGGGACAGGTGCCGGCGGGGTCGCCGGGACGTCGGCGCGGTGCCTGCCCACGTACGGGGCCGGGACGCGAGGCGTCGGTGCCGGCGGCATGTCGTTGTTGTCCACGCTTCCCTCTGTGCCACCAGCACCCGGTCGGCTAGTCGTCGCTGGAGCCCCAGTACCTGCGCGGGACGTCGACGCCGTGGCCGCGCAGGTACGCGGCCGCCTGATCGCGCAGTTCTGCGGGCAGCGGCCGGTTGCTCGGACCCAGCAACTGCACGAGCGTCGGGATGCCGCGCCGCCCGGGCCGGATCTCGAAGTTGCCGACCATGCGGCCTTGCGCATCCGACACCGCACCCAGCCACGAATGACCGGACCGCATCTGGTGCCCGTAGTCGAGGATGCAGTTGCTCATCCGGGTACCCCAGGTCCACAACTGGTCCTCGTGGGTCGCCAGCTCGAACACGAGCCCGTCTTCCGACGACCCGACCAGGGCCGACTGTTTGTCGGTGAGCCGCATCTTGCGCTTCGGCTTGCCCGAGCCGGACGTCTGGTACCGGAACCGGTTGCGGCGCGCCACCCGGTCGTGCAGGTCCATCCACGACCTCGGACGGCCTATGTGGGCGGCGTCGGCCGGGTCGAACATCCGCACCAGGTCGTGGTGGTAGATGCGGTGCACATGGTCGGCGAACAGCAGGTTCCGCAGCGACCGTTCGTCCAGGTGCCGGACCACGGTCCGCAGGTCCTCCGAACGCGCGTACCAGCTGTCCTGCCCGGCATCCAACGGCGGCAGGCGTAGGTACTCCACGATCCAGTCGATCGGGACCAGGCCGCGGAACATCCACGCCATGTCGAGGTGGGACAGGTCGGCCATGGCGACGGCTTTCACCAGGTCTTTGCGGTACCGGCTCTTTCCGAACAGGTTGACGGTGAGTGTCGCCGCGTCGGGTGCCCCTGCGAAGGCGGTTTCTAACGGCTGTTGCAACCAACGATGTGGGAGGTTGCGGCGCATGCCT
>CALMKJ010000132.1 GCA_937867305.1 uncultured Ectothiorhodospiraceae bacterium
ACCATCATCCCCAGGATGGCGAAGAGGCCGAGCACGAAGAACTCGCCGCGCGCGGCGGAGCGTCGATCGAAATACTCCCGCGCGTACACGAAGACGAAGGCACCCACACCCAGCAGGACCAGCTTGAGGACGCCGGCCAGGGGGTCCGCCACGTACATCCCCGAGAATGCCCGCACCTCCTCCCCCGGGAAGCCCGCCGCCACGCCGAGGGCGGTCGCCGCCAGCGCGGCCTGCGCGAGGGCGTAGACCGGGCCGAGCCGCCCGGGGGCGGCGAAGACCTCCGCCAGCAGCACGACGCAGGCCGCCGTGAGCAGGATGATCTCCGGAAGTGCGGTCACGAGGTCGGGCATGCGCTCGCTCCTAGAGCTTGGACTGCAGGACCTGCTGGACGAGGTGCTCCACGCTCGGGTGCATCACCTCGAGCAGCGGGTTCGGCCAGACCCCGAACAGCAGAACCAGCACGGCGAGCGAGGCAAGGACGCCGAGCTCCCGCCGGTCGAGGTCCTGCAGACCGGCAACCCCTTCGTTGGCCACCCGACCGTAGATCACGCGCTTGTACATCCAGAGGTTGTAGGCAGCCCCGAGCAGAAGGATGGTGCCCGCCAGGAACGCGTACCAGAAGTTCGCCTGGAAGCTCGCCAGCACCACCAGGAACTCGCCGACGAAGCCCGAGGTGCCCGGCAGGCCCGAATTGGCCATGACGAAGAGCATCATCAGCGCGGCGAACGTGGGCATGGTGTTCACCACCCCCCCGTAGGCGGCGATCTCCCTTGTGTGGAGGCGGTCATAGAGCACACCGACCGAGAGGAACAGGGCACCCGAGATGAAGCCGTGGGAGACCATCTGGACCATCCCCCCCTCGATCCCGAGGACGGCTCCCCCGGTGTTTCCCGTCGCGTCGAAGATTTCGAACAACAGGAAGAAGCCGAGGGTCACGAAGCCCATGTGCGAGATGCTCGAGTAGGCGATGAGCTTCTTCAAATCGGTCTGAATGATGGCCACGAAGCCGACGTAGACGATGGCGACGAGCGAGAGCCCGATCACCAGCCAGTCGAGCTCCCGGCTCGCGTCGGGGGTGATGGGCAGGCTGAAGCGCAGGAAGCCGTAGCCCCCCATCTTCAGCATGATGGCCGCGAGGATGACCGAGCCCCCGGTCGGCGCCTCCACGTGCGCGTCCGGCAGCCAGGTGTGGAACGGCCACATGGGCACCTTCACGCCGAAGGCCACCAGGAAGGCGAGGAAGACCAGGGTCTGCGCCGTCAGGTCCAGGGGCAGGGCGTGGAGGTCTGCGATGGCGAAGCTGCCGCCGCGTGAGTACAGGTAGAGCAGCGCGACCAGCATCAGGACCGACCCGAGGAACGTGTAGAGGAAGAACTTCACCGTCGCGTAGACCCGGCGCGCGCCCCCCCAGACCCCGATGATGAGGAACATCGGGACGAGCATCGCCTCCCACAGCACGTAGAAGAGCACGGCGTCGAGGGCCGAGAAGACCCCGATCATCAGCCCTTCCATGACCAGGAAGGACGCCATGTACTGGGCGACGCGGTGCCGGATCACCTTCCACGCCGACAGCACCACGAGCACCGTGCTGAACGTGGTCAGGAGAACGAGAGGCATCGAAAGGCCATCCACACCCAGGTGGTAATCGATGCCGAACCGCTCGATCCACGGGGTCCGCTCCACGAACTGCATGGCGTAGGTGCCCGTGTCGAAGCCGGTGTAGAGCGGGAGCGAGAGCAGCAGGGTAACGACGGCCACGGCAAGGGCCACCGCGCGCGCCCGGCCCGGGTGCTCCCCCCGCCCCGCCACGACCACCCCCAGTCCGCCCAGGATCGGGGTCCAGAGGAGCAGGCTGAGCAGCGGCAGCGATTCCAGGACCATGCGCGCGAGCCCCCCTGCGAGCCTAACCGCGTACGAACCAGCCGAGCAGCGCTACCAGCCCCGCGATCATCGCGAACGCGTACTGGTAGAGGTAGCCGGTCTGGATGCGGCGCACCAGGCCCGAGAGCAGGCCTGCCGTTCGCGCCGAGCCGTTGACGAGCCAGCCGTCGATCACCCGCTGGTCCCCCAGGCGCCAGAGCACGCCCCCCAGGGCCCGGGCGCCGCCCGCCAGGACCCGCCGGTAGAACGCGTCGAATCCGTAGCCCTTCTCCAGCAGGGAGTGCAGTGGACGAAGCGCGCCGTGAAGGCGCTCGGGAAGGTCGGGCCGCGCCAGGTACAGGTACCAGGCCGTCACCACGCCGGCCATGGCGAGCCACACGGGAGGGGCACTCAGCCCGTGCGCCACGAAGCCGAGAACCCCCGAGTAATGCCCTCCCCACTCGGCCAGGACGTCGTTCGCGGGCAGCACCCGGATGGCGTCGCGGAAGTAGTCCCCGAAGAGCATCGGTCCCACCAGGACCGCGCCTGCGAGCATCGAAGGTATCGCCAGCCCGATGAGCGGAACCGTGATCACCGCCGGGCCCTCGTGCAGGTGCTCGAGGGTGTGCGGGTCCATCCGCGGGCGGCCGTGGAACACGAGGAAGAACATGCGGAAGGTGTAGAGCGCGGTGACGTAGACGCCGGCCACGAGCGCCAGGTACGCGAAGCCCGCCCCGGGGCGCTGGGAGTGGTGAACGGCCTCGAGGATGGCGTCCTTGGAGAAGAAACCGGAGAAGCCGGGAAAACCGATGAGCGCGAGCGAGCCCACGAGCGAGGTCCAGTACGTCACGGGCATGTGGCGCCGGATGCCCCCCATCCTGCGGATGTCCTGCTCGTGGTGCATGGCGATGATGACCGAGCCGGCGGCGAGGAAGAGCAGCGCCTTGAAGAAGGCGTGCGTCACCAGGTGAAAGACCCCGGCGGCGTAGGCCGAGGCCCCCAGCGCGACCGTCATGTAGCCGAGCTGCGAGAGCGTGGAGTACGCGACCACCCGCTTGATGTCGTTCTGCACGAGGCCGACGAGCCCCATGAAGAACGCGGTGACGGCCCCGATCACCAGCACGAAGGACAGCGCCGTATCCGAGAGCTCGTAGATGGGCGACATGCGGGCGACCATGAAGATGCCGGCCGTGACCATGGTCGCCGCGTGGATCAGGGCGGAAATCGGCGTGGGGCCCTCCATCGAATCCGGGAGCCAGACGTGCAGCGGCACCTGCGCCGATTTCCCCATGGCGCCCACGAAGAGCAGAATGCCGACGAGGGTCATCAGCGACCATTCGACACCGGGCAGGACCTGCACCGTCACGTCCTTCAGTCCCGGCGCCGCCGCGAAGACTTCCCCGTAGTCGAGGCTGCCGAAGTGCGCCAGCACGGCGGCGATCCCCAGCAGGAAACCGAAGTCACCCGCCCGGTTGACGAGAAAGGCTTTCAGGTTGGCGGCGATGGCCGTCTCGCGCTCGTACCAGAAACCGATCAAGAGGTAGGACGCCAGCCCAACCGCCTCCCAGCCGAAGAACAGCTGCAGAAAGTTGTTGGACATCACCAGCATCAGCATCGCGAAGGTGAAAAGCGAGATGTAGCTGAAGAATCGCTGGTAGCCGGGGTCCTCCCGCATGTAGCCGATGGTGTAGATATGCACCATCAGGGAGACGAAGCTGACCACCAGTATCATCGAGGCCGACAGAGAGTCCACCAGGAAGCCGACCTCGAAGCGCAGGCCGCCGCTGAGCGCCCAGGTGTAGACGCTGGCGTTGAAGGGCGCCGCCCCGAGCACCACGGTGTGCCAGAACACCACGCCCGAAAGCACGGTCGCCAGGGCCACGCCGACGATCGTGACCCAGTGTGCCCCCGCCCGTCCGACCGCCCTGCGAAACAGGCCCGAGACGATCGAGCCCACGAGCGGTGCCAGCGGGATGGCCAGGTAGAGGCTGAGCATGGGATTCGCCAAGGCCTACCCCTTCAGACGGTCCAGGTCCTGCACGTCGATCGTGTGCCGGCTGCGGAAGAGCACCACCAGGATGGCCAGCCCGATCGCCGACTCGGCGGCGGCGACCGTCAGGACGAAGAACACGAACACCTGTCCCGCCGTGTCACCGAGGAAGTGCGAGAAGGCGACGAAGTTCGTGTTCACGGCCAGCAGCATCAGCTCGATCGACATCAGGAGGATCAAGACGTTCTTCCGGTTCAGGAAGATGCCCGCCAGCCCGAGCACGAAGAGCACCGCGCCGAGCACCAGGTAGTGGGTCAGGGGAACCACGCCTCGCTCCCTCCCTACTCGCCCTTTTCCGCCGGCATCGCCACCAGCCGCACCCGGTCCTC
>CALMKJ010000133.1 GCA_937867305.1 uncultured Ectothiorhodospiraceae bacterium
CCCGCGAGCCCCGCATGCCGACGCACGCCCCGATGGGATCGATGCGCTGCTCGCGAGTGCGCACCGCGATCTTCGCGCGCGCGCCCGGATCGCGTGCCGCAGCCTTCAGGTCGATCAGCCCGTCCGCGATCTCCGGAACCTCCAGGCGAAAGAGCTCGATCAGCAACTGTGGCGCCGTGCGGCTCACGAACAACTGGGGACCACGGGGCTCCGAGCGCACCTCCCTCAGGTACCCGCGCAGCCGGTCGCCGGGGCGAATCGCCTCGCGCGGGATCAACTCCTCCTTGAGGACCACGGCCTCGGCATTTCCCCCCAGGTCGATCAGCACGTTACCCCGATCGAGTCGCTTCACCACCCCCGTCACGAGCTCGCCCTGGCGCTCACGGTACTGCTCGACGACCTGGGCCCTCTCCGCCTCACGGACCTTCTGGACGATCACCTGCTTGGCCGTCTGCGCCGCGATCCGACCGAACGCGACGGACTCCATCGGCTCCTCGATGAAATCGCCCGCATGAACGCCCGGCTTGCGCAGCACCGCTTCACTCAGCCGGACCTGCCGCTCGGGGACGAAAGGCGTCTCCTCCGTGACCGGGGCGTCGTCGGCGACCACCTCCCAGCGGCGAAAGGTGTCGTACGCGCCGGTTTCCCGATTGATCGACACGCGCACGTCGATCTCGCCGCCGTGCTTCTTGCGCGTCGCGCTCGAGAGCGCCGCCTCGATCGCCTCGAAGATGACCTCCTTGCCAACGCCCTTCTCGTTGGAAACGGCGTCCACGACCATGAGGATCTCTTTGCTCATCGCCACGCCCCCATCAGCGCTTTCCGAAGACCGGCTCGGGCGCGAGGTGCGCCCGCCGGATCGCATCGAGCGGCAATACCTTTTCCACCCCATCCTCCAACACGACCACGCAACCCTCCCGCATCCCGCGCAGGACACCGGTGACGCTTCGCCGCCCCTCCACCGGAACGTCGAGCTTCACCTTGATCCGCTCGCCCACGAAACGCTCGAAATGCGCCGGCGTGAACAGCGGGCGTTCGAGTCCCGGCGAGGACACCTCCAGCGTGTAGGCTCCGCGGATCGGGTCCTCCACGTCCAGCAGGCCGCTCACCTGGTGACTCACTCGCTCGCAGTCGTCGAGCGTCACGCCTTCGGGCCGGTCGATGTACAGCCGCAGGAGCGAGCGCAGCCCCTGCCCCTGGAGCTCGATGCCCACGAGCTCGCACCCCAGACCCACCACGCTTGGCTCGAGAAGGCGGCGTAGCCGCTCCGCCTCATTGCGCATTTCCGGCCTCAGAAACAAAAAGTGGGCGCGAGGCCCACTTGTTCACGTCCGCACTGGCGACCTCGCCGGCCCGGGACTGCCTGGCCGGCCGTAAAGAAAAGCCCCGACGTCGGGGCCTCTCTTGGAACTTGGTAGCGGGGGCAGGATTTGAACCTGCGACCTTCGGGTTATGAGCCCGACGAGCTGCCAGACTGCTCCACCCCGCACCCGAACCCGCGTAGTGTAGTGGCAGGCGTGACCAGGTTCAAGCAGCAAAGCAGACCCAGTGAAGCAGACCCGATGCGTCGAATGTCCCCCGGCGGGTGACAGCGCAGGTCGGGCCTGTTACATTTTCAGGCCAGCGCACGCGCCGCAACGGCGGACGGCCCTCGCGGCTTCACCGTCCCCGGGGTGGGGATGGGGGGGCGGGGTCGTTGCGCGGTCCCTGCAACGGCCAGGTAGAGGTCATGTTCGAAAACGAGCAAGCGCTGGGCACCGTCCCTCGGGTCACTGAAGACGACCTGGAACGCAACATCGACGATCTGCAGTCACGCATGGATACGCTTCTGGCGCAGGACGGCGAGGAAGACCAGGGACAGGCGAAGGTCCTCGCCGTGCTGCTGCGCAACCGCAGGAACATCATCGAGCTCCTGCGCAGCGGCCGGTTCGTCTGAGGGGCGCCCCACCGCCGCCCCCTCTCGCGCGACCGCCCGGGGTCACCCGAAAGGCGTCGACCCCTTTCTCGGCGCGTCCGCGGAAGGACCCTCCCCCTCGCCCCCCAGGCCCTCTGCCCCCCCCAGAAGCCCCCTCTCGGGCAGTTCCAGGGCCGGCGCCGGACTCTCGGCACTGCAAAGCGAGCGCACCCCTCCCGCCATGTGCTCGTAGATGGCCCGGTAGGAGGAGGTGAGCCCCTGGAACAGGTCCGAGGTCCGCCGGAAGTGCTGATAGACCTGTTCCCGGTAGGCCTTCAATTCCGCGTTGAGCCGGTCGATCTCCGCCTGGAGCCGGCGCCGCTGCAGGTGGTCCGGAAGCAGCAGCAGGTAGACGGTGAAGGCACCGATGGCGAACCCCGCCAGAAACGGCACCACCGCCACCGTCCACTCCTCACCGGTCCACAGCCCGCCCATGTGCTCCCTCTCCCGTGTCGTTCGTCCGCGCCTTCCGCCCGGGCCGGCCGCCGCAATCGGCGACCCCGGGCCTCGCCCCGGAGTGTACCAGGGTCCCGGCGGAATTCGGGGGGCTCGCGCCGTCGCGCAGGACGGCACCGCGCGGCGCAGGCTCGAGTCCTCAGGCAGAGTGGGAGGCGAGGCGAACCGGTTGCCGGCGGCCACCCCACTGGCCGGGCCGGGCCTCGAACACACCCGCACAGGCGGTCCCGCAACGGTCGCAGCGCCCGTCGGCCGTCAGGTGCCAGGTCGACAGGACGTACCCATCACGCCCGACCAGGACCTGCCCGCACTGATGGCAGTACGTGCTCTCCCCCTGCGGGTCGTGGACGTTCCCGACGTAGGCGTAGCGCACACCGTTCTCCATCGCGATGCGGCGGGCGCGCGTGAGCGTCGCGTGGGGGGTCGGCGGGGTCTCCATCATCTTCCATGCAGGGTGGAAGGCCGTGAAGTGCATGGGCACTTCCGGGCCGAGCTCCTTGACCACCCAGCGCGTCATGGCCTCGATCTCCTCGCTCGAGTCGTTCTCTCCCGGGATCAACAGGGTGGTGAGCTCCAGCCAGACCCGGGTCTCGTGCTTCAGGTACACCAGGGTGTCGAGCACCGGCTGCAGGTGCCCACCGCAGAGCCGTTGATAGAAGTCGTCGCTGAACCCCTTCAGGTCCACGTTGGCCGCGTCCATCCACTGGAAGAGCTCTCGCCGCGGCTCGGCGGTCACGTAGCCTGCCGTCACCGCCACCGACCGGATGCCCCGGGGCCGACAGACCTTCGCCGTCTCGACCGCGTACTCCAGGAAGATCACCGGGTCGTTGTAGGTGTACGCCACACTGCGGCAGCCCAGGCGCTCCGCGGCCCGCGCCAGAGTCTCGGGGTCCGCCGCGTCCATCAGCGTGTCCATCTCCCGGGATTTGCTCATGTCCCAGTTCTGGCAGAACTTGCAGGCGAGGTTGCAGCCGGCCGTCCCGAACGAGAGCACCGGAGTCCCCGGCAGGAAATGGTTGAGGGGCTTCTTTTCGATGGGGTCGACACAGAAACCGCTCGAGCGACCGAAGGTGGTCGACACGATCTGGTTCTCGACCCGCGCCCGCACGAAGCACAGACCCCGCTGCCCCTCGTGGAGCTTGCAGAACCGGGGACACACGTCGCATTGCACGCGCCCGTCCTCGAGCCGGTGCCAGTAGCGGGTCGGCACCACCCCGGGGTCCCGCAACGAAACGCCCTGCGCCTCGAAGGTCACGACCGGCCCTCCCACTCGCGCCGTACTTTCCTATACTCGTCGTAGTAGGCCTCGTTGCGAGGAAAATCAAGCATGAGCGTCGTGCGCAGGCCCGCCGTGGCGGGGATGTTCTACCCGGACGACCCGGAGGAGCTTCGCGAGACGGTCGAGGCGCTCCTTGCCGACGCCTCCGACCCCGCCGACACCGCCCGGGACGGCTCGCCCCCCAAGGCCCTCGTCGCGCCCCACGCCGGTTACGTCTATTCGGGCCCGGTCGCGGCCACCGCCTACGCCCGCCTCGGCCGGGCACGCGAGACCGTTCGCCGGGTCGTCCTGCTGGGCCCCAGCCACCACGTGGCCTTCCGAGGTCTCGCGGCCTCCCGCGCCGAGTTCTTCGAGACTCCGCTCGGCAGGATCGCTGTGGACACCAGGGCGCTCGCCGAGCTCGCCGACCTGCCGCAGGTGCAGGTCCTCGACGCGGCCCACGCCCGCGAGCACAGCCTGGAGGTGCACCTGCCCTTCCTGCAGGTCGCACTGAGGGACTTCCAGCTCGTCCCCCTCGTGGTGGGCGACGCCACGGCGGCGGAGGTCGCCCAGGTCCTCGAGCGGCTCTGGGGAGGGCCGGAGACCCTGATCGTGGTGAGCTCGGACCTGAGCCACTATCACGACTACGCGACTGCCCGCCGCCTGGACCGGGAGACCTCGCGGTTCATCCAGGACCTGTCTCCGGTCCCGTTGCACGGGGAGCAGGCCTGCGGCTGCCGCCCCGTCAGCGGGCTGCTGCAGGCCGCCCGCGACCACGGATTGCAGGCCCGGCTCCTCGACCTGCGGAGCTCGGGGGACACCGCGGGGCCGCGCGATCGCGTGGTGGGTTACGGGGCATACGCCTTTGCCTGAGAGGCTGACCCCAGGGCAGCGGCGCACTCTGCTCGAGGTCGCCCGCGCCTCCATCGCCCACGGACTCGCCCACGGAGCCCCTCTGCCCGCTCGGGCGGAGGACTACGAGCCGGCGTTGCGCCCCCAGCGGGCAACCTTCGTCACCCTCGAGTCGGGGGGCGCGCTGCGCGGATGCATCGGCAGCCTGGAGGCATACCAACCGCTCGTGGAAGACGTCGCCCAGCACGCGTTCGACGCCGCCTTCGAGGACCCCCGGTTCCCACCGGTCACGCGGGAGGAGGCACCCCGCCTGGCCGTGCACGTCTCGGTGCTGTCGCCTCGCGAGCCGCTGGACATCCGCGACGAGGAGGAACTCCTCCGGTTGCTGCGCCCCGGGGTGGACGGGCTCGTCATCGCGCAGGGCCATCGGCGCGCGACGTTCCTGCCGTCGGTGTGGGACAGCCTCCCCGAGCCTGCCGAGTTCCTCGCCCACCTCAAACGCAAGGCCGGCATCCCGTCAGGGCCCTCCCGGGAGGCACTGCAGGCCTGGCGCTACACCACGGAAAGCTTCGGCGATGCCGGAAGCGGCGACGCGCCCGGCTGCGGCACCACCTGAGCGGACCCGGCCACCCCCACCCCCTCACTCCCGGGCGCAGGACCCGACCGACTGCGGGGCGCAGAGGCGCCCGTCCACCCAAACGGCCCGCCCCAGCGCGGCACCTTCGAGCCGGGCACCCTGGAGCCGCGCCCGGGTGAGGTCCGCATATCGGAGGTCCGCACCGGAGAGGTCCGCCGCGCTGAGGTCCGCGCCGGAAAGATTCGTCCCGACCAGCGAGGCACCGGAGAGGTCCGCCGCCGCCAGGTTGGCCCGGGCGAGGTCCGCATAGGCAAGGTCGGCCCTGGGGAGCCGCGTCTGGGTCATGCGGGCCTCCCGGGCCTTGGCGTTGCGCAGGAGGGCGCCGGACAGGTCGAGACCGGCCACGTCGAGCCCTTCGAGCCGGCAGTCGTGCCAGTCCACCCCGGGGGCAGGGTCAGCGTTGCAGTGCGGGCCGGAAGGTGGTTGAGGTTTCGTCGTGAGCACCGCGACCATGGTCACCAGCGCCAGCGCCGCCGCGACGCCCAGCCACGCCCAGCCCCGTCGGCTCGGGGCGGACCGGCGCACGTCGCGCAGGAAGTCCTGGCGTTTGCGGCGGGCACGTACGAGCGCCTCGGGCTCGGGACGGCGCCGCTCCTTGCCCGAGCGCCGCTCCGCGATCTCAGGGGAGGGCACCTGACCGGCGCGACGATCGACACCGCTGCGCTCGTCCTCCCGCAGACGCAGTCGCCACAGCGTGTCCTCGTTGGAGAGCTCCTCCAGCCCCGCTGGCAAGAGCTCACTGCGCGACCCGAGGGGTACCCACGCGGTCCCGTCGCGGCTCACCTCGTCGCCCAGACGCACCCGGCCGAGGACGATGTAGCGTGCGACCTGAGCGGCCGCGAAGGGTCCCCGGACCTCGCCTGCGCGCCGGACGTACCAGGCGCCCCGTTCCATTCCCGCTTCAGTGTCCGACACGGATGCCGATAGTCCTCTTCACGGGCAAACTCCGCCGAACCCATGGCCCGGCCCTTGGACATCCCGCGCATCGCACTCGGCCCGGCCACCGGGCCCTCCAGCACCGACGCTCCTGCCCTCGAGAGCTGGCGGGTCGGGCAGATCCTCTCGATCCGCGTGGTCGAGGCCCCGGCTCCGGGACGCGCGGTCCTGATGATGGCAGGCCAGCGCATCGAAGCCCAGACCGAGGTCCCCCTCACTCCGGGGCAACGGTTGACGGCGCGCGTGGAGACGACCGAGCCGCCCCAGGTGCTGCGAATCCTGACCCCGGCAGACCCCGGCAGCACCAGCCACAACGGTGTGCGCGCGGCTCAGCCGCTGGCGCCGGCCGGCCATGAGGCCCCGGACACCGTTCTGCGCGAAGCCCTCCGCTCCGTTCTGCCCTCCGCCGGCTCCCTGAAGGGAGTGCTGGAGTCCCTACCGGCCCTGCCCCAGGCGTCGGGGGCGGCCGGCAGGCTTCTCGCTACCCTGCCCACGGTCACGCAGGTTTCGCAGGGGCCGGGGCTTCGCGCCGCGGTAGAGGACAGCGGTACCTTTCTCGAGGCCCGTCTCGCCACCATGGCGCCAGGGCAGCCGCCGCTCAACGATCTGAAGGCCCGGTTGCTCCGGCTGGCGGCCCTGCTCCCGAGGGCGGCCACCCAGCAGGAACCTTTAGCCCACCCGTCGCGGGCGGCGGGAGCGCAGAACCCCCCTCGTCCCTCGGGCCAAATCCCGGACGACCCGAGCGTCCTGCCGGCAGGGGCGTCGGGCGAGGCCCTGCGGGCGAGGTCCGAGATTGAAGCGGCCGTCGCCCGGATCGAGCTGAATCAACTCCGGGCGGTGCCCCACAGCGAAGGGCCCCACCCCGGGTGGCTCGTCGAGGTCCCGGTGCGCTCGGCCGATCACCTCGACGTGCTCAGCCTCCACATCGAGCCTGAGGCCGACTCCGGCCTCGCCGGGGGTCCCGGCGCCTGGACCGTCTCCCTCGCGCTCGACCTCGAACCGCTGGGCCCGGTCCAGGCGCGGGTCGTCTGGCAAGCAGGGAGTGTCGCCACGACGATCTGGGCGGAGGACCCCGCTACGCTCGACCTGCTGCGCCAGAGAAGTGAGGACCTCACCGCCGCCCTGCGCGGCGCGGGACTGGAGCCGCGAGGCGTCCGCTGTCTGCCGGGCCCGGGGCCCGGATTCCGCGCACCCCGCCTGCCCGATGCCCTGCTCGACCTGCGCGCGTGAGCAGCGAGCCCGTCACCGCCACTGCGGTCGCCCTGCGCTACGACGGGACCGGCGCGCCTCGCGTCACCGCGCGGGGACGGGGCGAGGTGGCCGAGCGAATCCTGGCGATTGCCCGCGAGCACCAGGTCCCCGTCCGCGAGGACCGCAACCTGGTCCAACTGCTGGCCCTCGTGGAGTTGGGCGACGAGGTTCCCGCCGAGCTCTATCGGGCAGTCGCCGAGGTCATCGCCTTCGCCTACCGGCTGTCTGGCAAGGGCCCCCCGGGCACCCCCCCCGGGCCGCACGCGTAGTCGGCCGTCGGGCGACAGGCCCCCCGCCCTACAGTCCCCCGAGGGCCCGGGCCCGGGCCGCCGCCGCGCTCGCCTGCTCGGCGTCCCCGGTGCGTTCCCTCGCCTGGGCGACCACCCGCCAGTTCCGGGCCTGCAGGGCGGCGTCCGCGGTCAGGGAATTGCTGCGCGCGGCCAGCTGAGCGGCCTGCTCGTCCTGGTGTTGAAAGAGGCGGACCAGGGAGAGCTGGTGCCACAGCCAGGGGTTGTCGGGCTCGATCCGCAACGCACGCTCCAGCGTCGCCGACGCCTGTTCCAGGTCGCCCGAGCGGGTCTGCTGATTGGCCTGCGTGGTGAGCGCGGCCACCACCTTGCTCTGGGAGGCCGAGGCCCGCGGAAGCCCTGCCTCCCGAACGGCAGGCGCCGCGGATGCGACCGTCAAACCCTCGGCGCCGACCGAGCCCGAAGGCCGCGCCTCCACTTCTGCCGGGGGCTGGGGCGACGGCAGCGGCGTCGCCACCACGGCGACGGGCTCAGGAGCCGGCAGCGGGGATGCCACGGGGGGCGTCGGGAGCGATGCGACCTCCGTTGGCCGCGGCACCTGCGCCCGCGGCTCCGAACGGGAGGCGGTGGTGAGGGGACGGTCCTCGACTGAGACCACGGAGCCCCGATCCCCGGCCACCAGGGCGCACCCGCCGAGCAGTACGACCCCGGGCCACAGCCAGAAGACACGCACGACCGTCACCGTTCAACCCTCCCCGAAGAGCCCGTCCAGGGGGCTCGTGTCACCACCGCAACTCCCTGCAGGGAGGGACGTCCCCTTCAGGAACGGAAGACGCACCGCGCCCGGGCAATCCTGCTCGAGCCGCTGTCCCACTGTCTTGTCCACCCATTGCCACTCGACCCCCGCCGGCACCGGTGGGTCCCACGGCGCAGGCGCGAGCCCACCCATCAGGTCGACCCACACCTCGAGGGCGCCGTCGGCGCCGGTGAGCCCCGTCGGCTTGTTGTCGTCCCGCCCCACCCAGGCGACGGCCAGCCGGTCACCCCCGAATCCCGCGAACCAGCTGTCGCGGAGCTCGTCGGTGGTGCCCGTCTTGCCCGCCAGCCGCGGGGAGCCCGCAAGCCGGCGATAGGGACGCTGTCCCGTCCCCTCCCTCAGCACCCCCATCATCAGCGTGTCGAGCAGATACACCGGGGCAGGGTCGAAGGCCTGCTCCACGGACAGCCCGTAACGCTTGAGGGGCTTGTGGTCGGGACCCGTCACCTCCCGGATCGCCCGCAGCGGGATCCGGAAGCCGAGTCCGGCCATCGTCTGGTACATCTGGGCGGTCTCGAACGGGGACAGTTCCAGCGCCCCCAGCAGGACCGATGGATACGGAGGGATGTCGGCCGTCACCCCAAGCCCCGTCAGGGTCCGCGCCACCTTGCGCAGGCCGACCTGCAAGCCGAGTTGCACGGTCGCGAGGTTGTAGGAGCGGACCAGGGCCGTCTGCACCGTCACTTCACCGTGGCTGCGGCGGTCGAAGTTCTGGGGCGCCCACACCTGCCCCGGCGCCGACTTGACGCGCACCGGCTGGTCCTGCAGGAGACTCACGGGAGAGAATCCCTCCCCGGGCAGCAGCGCCGACAGATACACCGCCGGCTTGACCAGGGACCCGATGGGCCGCCGGGCGTCGAGCGCCCGATTGAAGCCCGGGGCCTGCGGGTCACGTCCTCCCACGAGCGCCAGGACCTCGCCGGTCTTGGGGTCCGCGACCACCACCGCCCCCTCCAGGGTCCCCTGGGGGACCCGCCGGGCGCTCTCGATGGCGGCCAGGCGCCGGGCGAGGACCCGTTCGGCCTGAGCCTGGGCGGGCGGCGCGAGGGTGGTGAATATCTGCAGCCCTTCGCTGCGCAGGTCCTCCTCGCGGTAATCCCGCACGAGCTGCCGGCGCACCAGGTCCATGAACCCCGGAAACGGAGAATTCGCGAAGCCCGCGTCGGGACGCACTCCGAGGGGCGCGGCGCGCGCAGCCCGCGCCTCCTGTTCGCCCACGTACCCCTGGGCCAGCATCTGATCGATGACCAGATTACGCCGCTCCAGGGCCCGCGCGGCCGAGCGCCGCGGGTTGTACTGGTTCGGTCCCCGCGCCAGCCCCACGAGGACCGCGATCTCCTGCAGGCGCAGTTCCCGCAGGGGACGCCCAAAGTAGAATTCGGACGCAAGCCCGAATCCATGCACGGCCCGGGGACCCTGCTGCCCCAGGTACACCTCGTTCAGGTAGGCCTCGAGGATCTCGTCCTTGCTGTACCGGCGCTCCAGCAGGAGCGCCATCAGGGCTTCGTTGACCTTGCGCACGAGGGTGCGCTCGCGCGTCAGGAAGTAGTTCTTCACGAGCTGCTGGGTGAGCGTACTGCCACCCTGCACGACGCCGCGGGCCCTGAGGTTCGCCCACAGTGCCCGGCCGATACCCCGCGGGTCGAGCCCCCAGTGCTCGTAGAACCCCCGGTCTTCGACCGCCAGGAGACCCTGGACGAGCGCGGGAGGCACCTCGGAGAGCCGCACGAGGACACGGTCCTCGTGATGGGTGGGGTAGATCCTGCCGATCTCCAGCGGCTCGAGGCGCAACAGGGGGGCCTCCCCCCCACCCTCTGCGCTCACCCGCTGGAGCCGATCACCGGAAAACGCGAGGCGGACCTTGCGCGTGGGCTCCGAGCCGTCCCAGAAGCGGAACCCCCGGACGTAGACCTCCACCGTGGCGGAGTCCTTACGGTTGAAGCTCCCGGGGCGCTCGAGCCGCGCGGTCTTCTGGTAGCCGAGGCGCTCGAGCTCCTGCACCAGCTCCGCGGGGGAGAGCCGCAAATCGGGGTAGAGCTCGAGAGGCCGCGCATAGATCCGCGCTGGCAACGCCCAGCGCTTGCCCTCGAACTGGGTCCGGATCACCCGGTCGAGCCAGACCCCGTAGCCCAGCAGGGCCACCAGGAGGACCAGGCCGAAGACCAGCAGACCCGCCGCAACGCGTCCGCCCCGGCGGGGAGACTTCTTCGTTCGCTTTCGTCGAGCACTCATTGCCCCCGGATTCTACCAGGGGCTCGGTGGGGCCGCGGGGTGGACTGTGGGTCAGCCGGTACCGGTCGCGGCCGAGCGCGGGGTCTCGGGCGGGCGGGCCCGGGCGCTGCGATGGAGGATCTGGACCAGCTCGGCCTCGCCTCTCGGCAGCCCGCAGGTCGTCACCAACTCCTCGACGCTGGCCCCACGGCTCGCCAGCCGTATCGCCTGGTGGTAAACACCCTGGTCCGGCTCACGCAGGGCGAGCTCGTCCTGGCGCTCGGTCAGGCGGCGCAGCCGGTCCTCGAGGAGCACCACCGCCTCGCCCATGCCCCGGGCCCCGACACAGACCGCCTGCATATCCCGCTCCAGGCCTCGCACGAGACCCTCCTGACGCTCCAACTCCGCGCGCAGTCTGCGGACGTAGACCACCGCCCCGGCTGCACCCGTGAACAGGAACGACAGACTCGCGAGAAAGGGCCACGTCATATCCATCGCTGTTCGCCTCGAGCGTGCTCGCCTCCCCAGGGCTCTCGCCGGACCCACCGTCTGCGGCAACCCGCTGCCGTCAAGGATCCGGCGCTCTCACCCCTCCGCCGGGGGGTTTTGCACGAGTCGTGCCACAAGCCCCGCAGCCGGCGTCGGGGGGCCGCGAGTCAGGGCACGGCCGGCCGCAGTGGCGCGATGGGCCCCACCGGCGAAGGCACCGGCGATTGTGGCACCGGCGATTGTGGCAGCGGCGTGCCCGGCGTCAGCCCGAGCGTGGCCGCCCCCGCGTCCTCCGCGCGCCCCCGTGCCCGCGGGGATGCCGCGATCACGACCACCACCCTGCGGTTCCGGCTCCGCCCCTCGGGAGTGGCGTTCTCGGCGACCGGCCGATGCTCACCGTAGCCGATGGCCACCAGGCGCTCGGGCCTCACACCGTTGCGCGTGAAGACGTGCACCACGCTCGCCGCACGCCCCGCGGACAATTCCCAGTTGGAGGGAAAGACCTCGGTGTTGATCGGGACGTTGTCGGTGAAGCCCTCGACCTGCACGGCGTTGGGAAAGGTCTTCAGGATGGCCGAGAGGTCGCGCAGCACGGGCAAGGCGCCGTCCACCAGCCGCGCGCTCCCGCTCGGGAAGAGCAGGCTCGTCTTGATCTCGACTTCGACACCGAATTCCGTGGTGCGCACGTCCACCAGCCCCCGGGCCAGCAAGCCCTCGAGCGCCAGCTCGATCTGGCGTGCCACGCTCTCCCGGTGTGCGGCCGGTGCGCCGGACTCCTGGCCCCCCGGGCCCACGTTCGCCTCGGGCCCGGCCCCACCCGGCTCGTCTTCCGTCCCGCGGCCACTCTTTTCCCCGTCCAACTCCTCCACCAACTGGACGGGAATCGGGATCGGCCGTGGGGTGGTCACCGGAAGCTGCTGACGGACCGGTGGTGCGCGCACCAGCTGGCCCACCTGGATCGGCTCGAGGCTGCGGGTCGAGCTGCGAAAGGCCGAGACCATCGCGTCGGAGAGGACACGATACTTGCCCTCGTTCACGGAGGACACGGCGTACATGACGACGAAAAACGCGAACAGCAGCGTCAGGAAGTCCGCGTAGGAGACGAGCCAACGCTCGTGGTTTTCGTGCTCTTCGTGCCGGCGGCGGGGGGCCACTACTCGAGGTACCCGCGCAGCCGGAGCTCGATGTTCATCGGGTTCTCACCCTCGGCGATCCCCAGGATCCCCTGCAAGAGCATCTCGCGGTACTGGGTCTGGGCGTGGATGACGCCCTTCAGCTTGTTGCCGATCGGTAGCAAGACCAGGTTCGCGAGACCCACGCCGTAGACGGTGGCCACGAACGCGGTGGCGATACCGGGCCCCAGCTTGCTCGGGTCCGCCAGGTTCCCCATCACGTGGATCAGCCCGAGCACGGCACCGATGATGCCGATGGTCGGAGAGTACCCCCCCATCGCCTCGAAGACCTTCGCGGAGGCCATGTCCCGCTGCTCCCGGGCGCTGAGTTCCACCTCCAGCGTGTTGCGGATGGTCTCGGGCTCGTTGCCATCGACCAGGAGCTGCAGCCCCTTGCGGGCGAACATGTCGGGCTCGGTCTCGGTCAGACCCTCGAGCCCGAGCAGGCCCTCGCGGCGGGCCACCTGGCTCCAGCTGACGACCTTCTGGATGGTCGCCGTGAGGTCATGGGCCGGCGGCCTGGCGACCCAGCCCACGATCTTCAACGCCCGCAGGAACGCCGGCACCGACGACTGCAGCAGGGTGGCCCCGAGCGAGCCGCCGACCACGATGATGAGCGCCGGCCCGTTGAGCAGCGAGCCCAGGTGCCCGCCCTCGAGCACGTTGCCGCCGAGGATGGCACCCAGTCCGATGAGGAGACCGGCGACGCTGAGGACGTCCATCGCTCAGCGGGCCCGCGGGTGTCGCGAGGTCAGCCGCATCGAGCCGACCTCAGGCCCCATTCCAGAGGCAGACGTCCACCTCCACCACCAGGATGCGCATGTCCGTGTACACCGCGGCCTCCCGGCGCCCTGGCGGGCAGATCAGTCGTTGCGCCAATCGGCCATCCGCGACTTCAGCCGCATCATGGCCTGTCCGTGAATCTGGCAAACCCGCGACTCGCTCACTCCGAGAACCGCGCCGATCTCGCGCAGGTTCAGTTCCTCGTCGTAGTAGAGCGACATCACCAGCCGCTCGCGCTCGGGAAGCGTGCCCACCGCGTCCGCCAGGGCCTCGCGGAACTTGTCCATCTCGACCGATTCGAGCGGGCCCTTGATCGGGCCGGAGAGCCCCTCCGACACGGAGTCCTCCCCGATGGGGAGGTCCTCCAGGCTGAACACCTTGTGACCCGAAGCGTCCTGGAGGATCTGGTGATAGTCATCGAGGGAAATCCCCAGGCGCTCGGCCACCTCGACGTCGCGCGCGTCGCGCCCCGCCGAGCTCTCGATGGTCCGGATCGCCTCCGTCACCTGGCGCACCTTGCGGTGCAGGGAGCGCGGGGTCCAGTCGCTCTTGCGGATCTCGTCGAGCATCGCGCCGCGGATGCGGATGCCCGCGTAGGTCTCGAAGCTCGCCCCCTGACTGGCGTCGTAGTTCCGGGACGCCTCGATCAACCCGATCATCCCCGCCTGAATCAGGTCGTCGGCCTGCACGCTCGGGGGCAGGCGCGTCATCAGGTGGTACGCGATGCGCTTCACCAGGGGCGCGTATCGCATCACGACCTCGTCCTGGGTCCCGACCTGCGTCTCGACGTACATCGCCAGCCCGTTCATGGGTATGCCTCCGCTCCCCTCTGCCCGGCCTGGATGAGCCGCTCTACGAAGAACTCCAGGTGTCCGCGTGCGCGGTCCGGCACGGGCCATTTATCGGTATGAGTCGCCAGTTTCTTGAACGCGAGCGCGGCGCTGCTCGTCGGGTACGCCTCGAGCACCGCCGACTGCCGCTGCACCGCCTTGCGCACGTGCTCGTCGTAGGGGACCACCCCCATCAGGTCCAGGGAGACGTCCAGGAAGCGATCGCAAACCCTGGCCAGCTTCCGGAACATCGCCTCCCCCTCGCGCTCGCTGCGCGTCATGTTCGACAGGATGTGGAACCGCTGCTGTCCGTAGTCCCGATGCAGCAGCTTGATGAGGGCGTACGCGTCGGTGATGGAGGTCGGCTCGTCGCAGACCACGACCACGATCTCCTGGGCCGCGAGGGCGAAGAGCACGACGCTGTCGGACACGCCCGCGGCGGTGTCCACCACCATCACGTCGAGGTCGAGGGACAGTTGCCCGAAGGCGTGAATGAGCCCTGCGTGCTGCTGCGGGGTCAGACTCGCCATGCGCTGGAGCCCCGAGGCCGCTGGCACGATCTTGATGTCCGAGGGCCCGGTGACGATCGCCTCCTCGAGCGAGCAGCGTCCGTCGATCACGTGTGCCAGATTCGGGCCCGTCGGCAGACCGAGCAGGACATCGATGTTGGCGAGCCCCAGGTCGGCGTCCATCAACATCACCGACTTGCCGGCCTGGGCCAGGGCGATGGCGAGATTCACCGAAACGTTGGTCTTGCCGACCCCGCCCTTACCGCTGGTGACGGCGATGACCTGGACGGGCCGCATCTGGCGCATGCGCCGCAGACCGCTCGCCTGGCTGGCGAGGACTCTAGAGTTGGCCGGCTGCACCGAGCGCACCGAAAGTGAGTTCAAGGGATTCATCGTCGCAGGTCTGTCCCTGGCGCTGGACTGCGCTCACCGCTCTTGTCAGGAGGTGGTGGGCTCGCGCCGGGCGCAGGTCCTCCGGCACCCGCTGCCCGTCACTCACGTACGCCACCCGCAATTGCTGCTCCACCACGACCGACAGAACGCCGCCCAGGCCGGTCGCCTCGTCCAGCTTGGTGACGATGCAGCCCTCGAGGGGCGCGCCCCGGAACGCCGTGACCACTTCCTCCAGGGCCGAGCGCTGGGCCGTGGCCGACAGGACGAGATAGGCGCGCACCATGGGAGAACCGCCCTGCAGCAGCGCGAGCTGCTCCGAGAGACGGATGTCACGCTGGCTCATTCCGGCGGTGTCGATGAGCACCAGTCGTCGGCCCGCGAGGTCCTCGATCGCGGAGCGCAACTCCTCCTTCGCGCCCACGACCCGCACCGGCATGCCCATCAGTCGGGCGTAGGTGCGCAGCTGCTCGACCGCGCCGACGCGCAAACTGTCCGTCGTCAACAGAGCCACCTGCTCGGCCCCGTGGCGCATCGCAAAGCGCGCGGCGATCTTGGCCACGGTGGTGGTCTTGCCCACCCCGGTCGACCCGAGGAGCGCCACGACCCCGCCGTTGTCCAGCAGGTCCCCGTCGCCGACCGGCAGCCAGTGCGCGAGCAGGCCCATGGCCTGGCGCCAGGCGGTCTCCACGTCGGTCGTGGCCGGGACCTGGGCCACCAGCTCCCGCACCAGCCGCGGGTGGATCTCGAGCTCGGCCAGGCGCCGGATCAGGGCGGCCCTCTGGGGCTGGCGGCGTCCCAACTCGCCCCACGCGAGCCCGGAGAGCTGCCGCTCGAGAAGGCCGCGGATCGAGCGCACCTCCTCGCGCAAGGCACTCACGAGAGGCTCCCCCCCGACCGCGCCCGCGCCCGCGTCCGCGTCCGGCGACGCGTGCCCCGTCCTGGCGCCGGGCGCCCGGCCCTCCGCCACCCCGGGACGGGGACGGACCGGGGGAACGGGCGAGAGCTCGACACCGGCCCGCGCCTCGGCCTCGTCATAATCGATGGCGGCCACCACCTCGACCCCGCCGTCGACCTTGCGGGAGGAGAGGATCACCGCGTCCGGTCCCTGCGCGTCGCGGACGGTCCGCAGCGCCTGGCGCATGTCGGTCGCGACGTAGCGCTTGATCTTCACTGCAGGTACCTCTCGGTCTTTCGCGGAAGATCCGTACTGCCGATCCGCCGCGCCTCAATCTGCCCCGCCCACCGTCGCCACGATGCGGACCTCCTTGTCGTCCGGCACCTCGTTCCAGGCCAGCACCCGTAGCGTCGGGGTCACTTGCCGGGCGAATCGCGAGAGGAGGCTGCGCAGGGCCTGGGACACCAGCAGCACCGCAGGGCGGTTCACCGCCTCCTGGCGCTGCGCGGACTGGCGGATCCCTCGCTGCAGGGATTCCGCGAGACCCGGCTCCAGACCCAATCCCCCCTCGTTCCCGGCCTGCGCAGACTGAAGCAACAACTGTTCCAACTTTGGAGAGAGCGTGATGACCTGCAGGTCTTTTTCCAACCCATTGATATTCTGGATAATCATCGAGGCCAGGGCCTCGCGCACCGCGGCGGTTAGAACGGCAGGTTCTTGACTCCTCGACGCCTGGGCCGCCAGCGTTTCGGCAATCGTGCGCAGGTCGCGCAGCGGCACCTGCTCCGCCAGCAGGCTCTGCAGCACCCGCACGACGGTCCCCAGGGGCAGCTGCTTGGGGACGAGGTCCTCCACCAGCTTCGGCGCCGTCTTGGCCAGGCGGTTGAGGAGTTGCTGGACCTCGTCGTAACCGAGCAGCTCGCTCGCGTGGTCCTGCAGGACCTGGTTCAGATGGGTGGCGATGACCGTCGCCGAATCCACCACGGTGTAGCCGAAGGTCTGCGCCTGGTCGCGCTGATCCGGCGTGATCCAGACTGCCTCGAGCCCGAATACCGGGTCGCGTCCGACCGTCCCCTCGAGCCGACCGAACACCTGCCCCGGGTTGATGGCGAGGTCACGGTCCGGGAACACCTCTGCCCGGCCCACCACCACCCCGTGCAGCGTGACCCGGTAGGCGGCCGGCGCCAGGTCCAGGTTGTCGCGGATGTGCACCGAGGGGACCAGGAAGCCGAGCTCCTGGGAGAGTTTCTTGCGCACGCCCTTGATCCGGCCCATGAGCTGGCCGCCCTGGGCCTTGTCCACGAGCGGGATCAGGCGGTAGCCGATCTCGAGCCCGACCGGGTCGACCGGGGTCACGTCCTCCCAGCCGAGCTCGGCCGGCGCGGGCTCGGGCACCGCCGCGAGCGAAGCGCTCTTCTCCCGCGCCTCCCGCCGCCGGCGCTGCAGCAGCCACGCAGAGCCCCCCGCAACCGCGGCGAGGGAGAGAAACGCCAGGTTCGGCATGCCGGGCACGAGCCCCATGGCTCCCACCACGCCCGCGGTCACCGCGAGGCTCTTCGGGCGGTCGAAGAGCTGCGCGACGATCTGCTGCCCCATGTCCTGGTTGGAGGAGACCCGCGTCACCATGATGGCGGCCGCGGTCGACAGCACCAGCGCAGGGAGCTGCGCGACCAGACCGTCACCGATGGTGAGCAGCGAATACACCCTGCCGGCCTCCGTGAAGGCCATGCCGTGCTGCAGCGTGCCGACGGCGATCCCGCCGATGAGGTTGATCAGCAGCACCAGGATGCCCGCCACCGCGTCCCCGCGCACGAACTTCCCGGCGCCGTCCATCGCTCCGTAGAAGTCCGCCTCCTGAGAGACCTCCGCCCGGCGCTGCCGTGCCTCGTCCTGGGTGATGAGGCCGGCGTTCAGGTCGGCGTCGATCGCCATCTGCTTGCCGGGCATCGCGTCCAGGGTGAAACGTGCGCTCACCTCGGAAATACGCGAGGCGCCTTTCGTGACGACGACGAAGTTGATGATGATCAGGATGACGAAGACGACGAGGCCGACCGCGTAGTCCCCGCCGATCACGAAGTTTCCGAAGGACTCGATCACGTGCCCCGCCGCCGCGGGGCCCTGGTGTCCGTTCAGCAAGACCACGCGCGTCGAGGCGATGTTCAGGGAGAGCCGCAGCAGGGTCGCCAGCAACAGCACGGTCGGGAACGCCGCGAGCTCGAGGGGGCTGCGCACGTACACCGTACCGAGCAACACCACCAGGCCGAGCGCGATGTTGAAGGTGAACAGGACGTCCAGCAGCAGCGGCGGCAGCGGGACCACCACCATCGCCAGCATGAGGAGCATCAGGACCGCGGCCCCGAGCCCGTTGCGGGAGGCCTCCCGCAGGCTACCCAGCACAAGCGTCCCGTTCATTCGCTCGTCTCCTCGCCGCGCACGGCGTGCTCGTCGGGCACCGGCAGATCAGTCGGGGGGACCGGGGCGGCCCCTCCCTCCCGCCGCTGCCGGCGCAGGGCGTATACGTAGGCAAGCACCTGGGCGACGGCCTGGTAGAGACCCGCGGGGATCTCCTGGCCGAGTCGCGTGCCGTGGTAGAGGGCGCGTGCCAGCGGAGGCGCGCTGAGCAGGGGTACACCGTGCTCGGCGGCGAGCCCGCGGATGCGCTGCGCGACCAGGTCCGCACCCTTGGCGACCACGCGGGGCGCAGCCATGGTCTCCGGGCGATAGCGCAACGCGACGGCGAAGTGCGTGGGGTTCGTCACCACGACGTCCGCCCGCGGCACTTCCTGCATCATCCGGCGCCGCGCCACCTCGCGCTGAAGCGCCCTCTGCCGCGACTTGACCTCGGGCCTGCCCTCGGTTTCCTTCAACTCCTCCCGCAGGTCCTGGCGGTTCATGCGCAACTGCTGGTGGTGGCGCCAGTACTGGTAGGGAACGTCGAGCGCAGCGATGGACACGAGGGCACCGCACAGGACGAGGAAGGAATTCAGCAGCAGCGACGCCGCACCGCTCAGCGCCGGCGCCAGCCCTTGCCCGCCCAGCGAGAGGATGGAGCCCATGTCCCGCCAGAGCAGCAGCCCGGCGGTGAGGGCGAGGACGGTGAACTTGGCGAGGGCCTTGGCGAGCTCCGCGAGGCCGTTCAGGCTGAACACCCGCGCAAGCCCCTTCGCCGGGTTCAGCCGCTCGGGCTTCAGGGCGAGGGCCTCGGTCGAGAACGTCCACCCTCCGAGGGCGAGGGGCGCCAGCACGGCCACCACGAGCAGCGCGGCGAGCAGGGGCAGGAGCAGGAACAGGGCGTCGGCGGCAGTGGCGGCCAGGGTCGAGAGCAGGTCGCTGCCTCCCCCGGCCAGCGCCTCCCGGGTGGGCGTGAGCCCCCGACGCACGATCTCCACCAGTCCCGAGAGGGTCGCCGGACCGAGCACCATCAGGCCGGCGGCGGCGGTGAGCAGCAGGCCCAGGTTCGCGAGCTCACGGGAGCGGGCGACCTGCCCCTGCTCGCGTGCCCGTTGCAGCCTTCGTTCGGTAGGCTGTTCGGTGCGTTCCTGGCCGTCCTCGTGCTCGGCCACCTAGCCTCCCCCGCCCACCAGCTCGAGGGCCCACGACAGGACCTCCGTCGTGGTGGCCTCCACCTGGGACAGGACCCCCGGCAGCGACAACAGGATGACCACGAAGCCCATGATCAGGGTGATGGGAAAGCCGACTGCGAACAGGTTCAGCTGGGGGGCCGTCCGGGTCATGATGCCGAAGGCGAGGTTCACCAGGAGCATCGCCGTCACCGACGGCAGCGCGATGAGCGCCCCGGCTCCGAGCACCCAACCGGCCCGCATCGCCAGTTCCCGGAACGCGCCCGGGTCGACGCTCGCCCCGAGGGGGAGCACCTCGAAACTGCGGGCGAGCACCTGGACCAGCAGCAGATGCCCGTCGAGCGTCACGAACACGAGAGAGGTCAGGATGAGATAGAGCTGGCTCACCGCCGGCACCTGCGCGCCGCTCGCGGGGTCCACCATGGCGGCGAAGCCGAGGCCCATCGTCTGGCTGACGAGCTGCCCCGCGAGGTCGAACACCAGCAGCATGAGGTGGGCGGCGAACCCCATCAGGAGTCCCACGACCACCTGCTCCACGCCGAGGAGCAGCCCCGCCAGCGAGAACGGGGAGACGGCCGGGGCCTCCACCAGAGGGGTGAGGACCAGGGCCAGCGCGAAGGCGAGCGCGAGGCGCACACGCCGGTTCACGTAGGTCGCGCCGAGAAGCGGGGCCGACGTCAGCAGTGCCGCCACCCGCAGGAACGGCCAGAGCCAGGTCGCCAGGAGCAGCGAGACGGTGTCGGCGGGTAAGGTCATGGGCCTCGGGGAGTGGGCTGGCCGCGCCGCTCCCTACCCGATGAGGGAGGGAATGGCCTCCATCACGCGGCGGGTGTAGTCGGTCACCAGGGTGATCATCCAGGGACCGGCAAGCACCATGACCAACACGGTAATCAATAGCTTTGGAATGAAACTTAATGTCATTTCGTTGATCTGGGTGGCCGCCTGGAACAGGCTCACCAGGACACCCACGACGAGCGACGGCACCAGGAGCACCAGCACCAGGAGGATGACCAGCTCCAGGGCCCCGCGACCCATGGTGAGAACGGCGTCAGCGCCCATGGACAGCCTCCCTCGTCACGCTCGCAGACTCCCCTTCAGGGTCCGTAGAAGCTCGAGGCCAGCGTTCCCACGACCAGCGCCCAGCCGTCCACCAGCACGAACAGCAGGAGCTTGAAGGGGAAGGAGATCACCAGCGGCGAGAGCATCATCATGCCCATCGACATGAGCACGCTGGCCACCACCAGGTCGATCACCAGGAACGGCAGGAACATCAGGAACCCGATCTGGAAGGCGGTCTTCAGCTCGCTCGTCACGAAGGCTGGCATCAGGACCCGGAACGGGACCTGTTCCGCGGACTCGATGGCCTCGGCCCCGGCCAGCTCGGCGAACAGGGCGAGGTCGGTCTCGCGCGTCTGGCTCAGCATGAAGCGGCGCACCGGCGACTCGGCCCGCTGCAGCGCCTCGGTGAAGCCGACCTTGTTCTCCAGGTACGGGCTCAGGGCCTCGTCCCGCACCCGGTCGATGACCGGCGTCATGACGAAGAGCGTGAGGAACAGGGCGAGACCGAGAAGGATCTGGTTCGACGGCGTGGTCGTCGTGCCCAGGGCCTGGCGCAGGATCGCCAGCACCACCACGATGCGGGTGAACGACGTCATCATGATGAGCGCCGCGGGCAGCACGCTCAGGACCGTCATGAGGAGCAGGAGCTGCAGACTGAGCGACCAGGTCTGCTGACCGTCGCCCGAGGTCGTCACGGCGAGCGCCGGGATGGCGGGCTCCGCCGCCGCCGCGGCCATCGGCAGCGCTCCGAGGACAAGGAGACCCAGCAGGACCGGCGCCAGGACCGAGGGGCTCCTATTCACTGCGCTCCCCCACCGGCGGGCGCCCGAGGAACCGGGCCAGCTGCGCCTGGAAGCCCGGCGCCTCGCCCGGCGCAGGCAGCGTCACCGGTTCGTCGAGGACGTGCAGGGTCTGCACGCGCCCGGGCGCGACGCCGACCAAAACCTGTTCGCCGCCCACCTGGAGCAGCACCACCCTCTCCCGTGCGCCGAGCGAGGTCGAGCCGAGGACCCGCACGAGCCCCTCGGCTCCCACACCCACGCGGAAGAGGTGCCGCAGGGCCCAGGCGAGGACGGCGATGATCGCCAGCACGGCGAGCAGGCCGAGGAGCACGGACAGCACGTGGCCCGTGTCCAGGGCCGGTGGGGGGGCGGCGGAGGGCGCAGAGGCCGCCCAGGCTGCGCGCCCCGGCAGGCCGAGCCCCAACACGGTGATGGATGTCCGCACGTCGCTTCCCCGGAGCGTCAGCGCAGCTTCTGCACGCGCTCGTGCGCGCTCACGACGTCCGTCAGACGGATGCCGAACTTCTCGTTCACCACCACCACCTCCCCGTGGGCGATGAGCGTGCCGTTGACGAGGACGTCCAGGGGCTCGCCCGCCAGCCGGTCCAGCTCGACGACAGATCCCTGGTTGAGCTGCAGCAGGTGACGGATGTTGATCTTGGTCCTTCCGATCTCCATCGAGAGGCTGACGGGGATGTCGAGGATCGCGTCGAGGCTCACCTCCCGGGGGGGCACCCCCGGTTCCGCGCGCAGGTCCTCCAGCGGGGCGCGCGCGACGCCCGCCTCCCGGGCCGCGCGCGATTTCGGCGAGGGACCCGCTGCGGCGTCCGCCTGTCGCCCGATGGACTCGTCCCACTCCGCGGCCATGAGCTCTTCCCGGGATTTCGTCTGTTCACTCATCGATGGCCACCCTGTCCAAGTCACTCGTTGCCTGTCGGGCATGCCGCGCGGGCTGCTCGACCTTGAGCGCCAGCTTCCCGCGCGAGGTACCGAATTTCGCCCAGAACACGGGCACGTCGCCGACCCGCGCCACCAGCCGCGGCGGGATCTCCACCGGGATGACGTCACCCGGCTGCATCTCGAGGAGTTCGCGCAGCGTGAGACTCGCCTCGGTCAACGTCACTCCGACCTCCACGTTGGCCGATTCCAGTTCCTCGCGCAGGGTCCGGGTCCAGCGCTCGTCGCGCTCGGAACGGTCGCTCTGCACCCCGGCGTCGAGGAGGTCGCGGATCGGTTCCACCATGGAGTACGGCAGCGTGAGGTGCAGATCCCCACCGCCGCCGTCCAGTTCCACGTGCAGGACCGTGGTGACGACCACTTCGCTCGGACTGACGATGTTCGCGAAGTGCGGATTGACCTCGGACCCGACGTACTCGAGGCTGATGTCGAGCACCGGCGTCCAGGCCTCGCGAAGGTCGTGGAACATCCTCTCGAGGACCAGCTGGACGACCCGCATCTCGGTAGCGGTGAATTCCCGCCCCTCGATCTTCGACTGGAAGCGCCCGCTCCCGCCGAAGAAGTTCTCCACCAGGATGTACACGAGCTTCGGGTCCAGCACGAACAGCGAGGTCCCGCGCAGCGGCCGGACCTTCACCAGGTTCATGTTCGCCGGCACGAAAAGGGAGTGCACGTACTCGCTGAACTTCATCATCTGCACCGTGCCCACCGTGACCTCCGGCAGACGGCGCAAAAGGTTGAACAGACTGATCCGGAACAGGCGCCCGAAGCGCTCGTTGATCATCTCCAGGGTCGGGAGCCGGCCCCGGACGATGCGGTCCTGGCTGGTGAAATCGTAAGGCCGCACCGCCGCCTCGGCGGGAACGCCGGGGGCCTCGGTCTCGACCTCGCCCTGGTCGACGCCGTGCAGCAGCGCGTCGATCTCGTCCTGGGACAGGATGTCGGTGGCGGGCATGGGCTACTGCATCACGAAGCTGGTGAAGAAGACCTGCTCGACTTCGGCCGTTCCGGTCTCGCTCTCGAGCACCTTCTTCACCGCAGCGAGGGCCTCGGCGCGCAGCCTTTCCTTGCCCTCCATCGACGCCAGGTCTTTGGCGTCCTTGCTGCTGAAGAGCATGACCAGGTCGTTGCGGATGATCGGCAGGTGGCGCTTCAGGGCCGCCTCGACCGCCGGGTCGCGCGTCAGCACCTCCACGCTGGTCTGGAAGTAGCGGGTGGGGCCGTGTCCCTGCAGATTGACGGTGAAGGGCGGCTCCAGCGGGACGTACACCGCCTCGCGCCGGACCGGCTTGGCCGCCTGGGAAGACGCCGCGCCGCCCTGCCACGGGCCGGGCAGCAGCCCGGTGAAGTGGAGCACCGCAGCGCCAATGCCGAGAACGAGCAGGAGCGCGCCAGCGCCGAGCAGGACGACCTTGCGCCGTCCGCCTGCCGGTGCCGCCGGGGCTGCGAGTTGGATCTCCTTGTCCGCCATGCCGGGTTCTCCGCGCCGAGGGTCGCTGGCGGACCAGCAAACGGCATGCCACCCAAAGATAGATCGCTAAGTCAATGGGTTACAAAAATGCCCTCGAGATGATCGCGGATTCTTGACGCGTTCCGGGCGCTGCACGCGCCTGGGGCACGATGGAAATTCGCTACCGGGTGCGCCGGAGGGAGACGGCGCAGCCGACCGAGGTCACGCGTAGGCGTCCACCAGGCCCCGCTGTCGGTGCGGGCTCCCAGTCCCGAGGGCCGCCAGGGCCTCGCGTGCCCCCCCCCGCGAGGTCGATGCCTGCGCCGCGGCCGCCCCGGGCCCTGCCTCGGGCGGCGGCCGGTGCCCGGCGCCGTGCCCGGAGACGTCCACCTGCAGCAACTGCACACCGCTGCTGCCCAGCATGTCCCGCAACTTCGGCAGCGCCATCTCCAGGGCCTCGCGGACCTGGGGATGCGAGGCGGTGAAGGTGATGCGGGCCTCGTCGTCGACCATCGAGATCCGGACCTCCAGCGGTCCGAGCTCGGGCGGATTGAGCTGCAGGTCGGCCTGCTTCACCTCGCCCTCCACCATCCAGGCCACGCGGTCGGAGAGTGCCGGAGCCCACTCGGCACTTCCCACCCGGGGGGCGAGCCCGGAGGCGCCGGTCCCTCCGGGGGACAGCCCCTGGAGGGCGGCGGCGTGGCGCTGACGGGAAGTGGACAGGAGGGCCAGGCTCCCGGGGTCGGGATCCCCGTCGGCTGCGCCGGATTCGGCAAGCTCCACGGGTTCCGGCCCGGCGGCAGGGGCCAGGGACGGGGCGTCCTGCACGGTGCCCCCCGCAGCCCCGTTTTCCACCGCCCCCTGCTGCGGAGCGGGGAACGCCGGGCCGCGCGAAGTCGCGTGCACGGGGTGCTTCCGGGGCACCACGGGCACGGGCTCCGGGGCGGCGGAGGCCGGGGCGGCGGGCACCGCCCCCTCCGGTTCCGGCCCCACGGCTGCCGTGGGAGGGAAGGCCACGAGGGGCAAGCCCGTCGGGGCCGGCCCGGCCTGCCCAGCGGGCCCGGGCTCTTCGCTCCAGGCCTCCGCGCCCACGCCGGGCTCAGCCGCCTCCGCGGAGACTCCCGAATCGGGCAGCACCGGGGGCAACGGGACTGCCGGGACCAGCAAGGGCGTTGCCACAACCGGCAAGCCGTTGCCGTCCTGCAGGTCACCCGCGGCTTCCTCGGCAAGAGGCCTCGCGCCTGGAATCGGGGCGGGCGGACCGCCGGTCGGGGGTGGCGCGAGCACCTCCGCGAAGACGGAGGAGAACGGCAGACCCGCGGCGTTCTCCGCAGCAGGCGCGGCCTCCTCCACCAGCCCGGGGGCGGCGGGAGGGGGATCCGTCCGGACGCCCTCGAAGGCGGGAATCGGAGCGGTCAGGTTCGCGGCAATGGCCTGCATCGGTCTGGCTCCAGGTGGTCCGGGGTGCGTGAAGCAACCCTCGGGCCAGGTCGGGACGATAGGGGGGTCAGCGGGCCCGGGGGGCCTGTGAAGTGCGATCGTCGCTCTCGCGCTGCTCGCTCCTCAGGCGGTTGCGGTCTTCCTCCCTGCGCGCCCTGGTGAGCACCTCGTCGAGCACACGGAACCGGGAGCGCGCGGCCAGCCATTCCTCACGGTGCTGATCGAAGCGCCCCCGGGTCAGGGCGATCAGCGACTCCAGCTGGCGCACGCCCTCGTCCACCTGACCGATGAAGTCGAGAAATCGCTTTATGTGAGTCGCTGAACTTCCTGTTTTTCCTAGCTGGTTAAGACGTTCTGCATACTCGGACCGATACGCCTTGAGCTCGCCCAGACGCGCCTCGTAGTGCGCGAGCTCGTCCCGGCTCGCCTGCAGCGAGCGGGCCGCGCCCTGCTGCCGCTGGTCCGCGAGGCGGGCGAAGGGCTCCAGCCGGGTCGAGCGGTTCACGCGTCAATCACCCGCGCCGGGCCGGGGGTGCCGGCCGGGGCGCCACGCCCGCCGCCGCGCGTTCCGGGGCGCCTGCGGCCTCGCCGGACTTCACCGTCGCCCGCAGGCCCTGCAGGCTGTCGGCGATCGCGTCCCGTTCCCCGATGTCCTGGCGCAGGAAGCCCATCAGGCGCGGGTACATCTGGATCGCGTGATCCACCTGCGGGTCGCTGCCCGCCGCGTACGCACCCACGCTGATCAGGTCCTCGTGCCGGCGGTACACCGAGTACACCTGCCGGAAGCGCCGCGCGTCCTGCAGATGGCGCGGGTCGCAGATGTCCGCCATCGCCCGGCTGATGGACCGCTCCAGGTCGATGGCAGGGTAGTGGCCCGCCTCGGCGAGCGTGCGCGAGAGGACGATGTGTCCGTCGAGGATGGCGCGCGCCGAGTCGGCGATGGGGTCGTGCTGCTCGTCCGCCTCGGTCAGCACCGTGTAGAACGCCGTGACCGAGCCGCCGCCCGTCTCCCCGTTGCCCGCCCGCTCCACCAGTTGCGGCAGGCGGGTGAAGACCGAGGGCGGATAGCCCCGGGTCGCGGGCGGCTCGCCGATGGCGAGGCCGATCTCGCGCAGGGCCTGGGCGTAGCGGGTGAGCGAGTCCATCAGGAGCAGGACGTGTCTGCCCTGGTCGCGGAAGTACTCGGCGACCGCGGTGGCCAGCGCGGCGCCGTGCAGGCGCATGAGTGGGGGGTCGTCGGCCGGGGAGGCCACGACGACCGCGCGAGCCATCCCCTCCTCGCCAAGGATGCCCTCGATGAACTCCTTGACCTCGCGTCCCCGCTCGCCGATGAGACCGACCACGACCACGTCGGCCTCCGTGAACCGCGTCATCATCCCGAGCAGACGGCTCTTGCCGACGCCGCTGCCCGCGAACAACCCCATGCGCTGCCCGCGACCCACCGTGAGCAGGGAGTTGATGGCCCGTACCCCCACGTCGAGGGGCTGGTCGATGCGGTGCCGGGTCAGGGGGTTGATGCCGCGGCCCGCGAGCGGGACCCGTTGCGCCACGGCGATCGGTCCCTTGCCGTCCAGGGGCACGCCGGTGCCCGAGAGCACGCGACCGAGCACCGCGTCGCTGAGCCCCACGTCGCCCCCCCGCCCGACCGGCGTGACGCGGGCGTTCGGGGCGAGCCCGCGGATGTCGCCGATGGGCATCAGGTAGAGCCGGTCCGCCCCGAACCCCACCACCTCGGATTCCACGACGGTGCCCCCGGGGCCGGCGACCCGGCAGCGATCACCGATCGCCGCCTGACACCCCACGGCCTCCAGGGTCAAACCCACCATCCGCGTGAGCATCCCCTGGACCACGAGCGGGGGCGGAGTCTCCGCCCGCTGCCGGCAGGACGCGAGGCGCGAGGCCCACAGCCTTCGACGGTCGAGGTCAGGGGACACGCTCGCCCTCGCGCTCTTCCCCGAGCACCCGGGCCACCACGGCGGCGAGACGCTGCTCCACGCTGGCGTCCACGAGCGAAACGTCGGTGGAGACCCGGCAACCACCCCGCGTGAGCATGGGGTCCTCCACGATCTGCCAGCGGCTCTCCTCGCCTTCCCCCACCCGCATCCGCTCGCGCAGCAGCGCCGCGTCGGCCGGGTTCAGGTGCACCCGGACGCTGCGGGCCGCCACGGGCAGGACGGAGACCGCCTCCCGGACCACCGCGATGACCTGCCCGGGGTCGGTGCGCAGTTCCCGGCGGAGCACGTGGCGCGCGACGCTCGTGGCGAGCGCGACCAGCGAGTCCTCCACCTCCCGGTCGAGGGCCTCGAGCGGGCGCGCCAGCAGGTCCAGGATCGACTGGATGCGCACCAGACGCGCCGCCGCCTCCGCTTCCCCCGCCTCCCGTCCCTCCCGGTAGCCCGCCTCCTCACCGGCGTGCCGCCCCTGCTCGAAGCCCTCCCGGTAGGCCTCGGCGTGCAGGGCCTCGAGCTGGGCCGCGGTCAGCGGTCGCGCGAGCTCGTCCTCGCCCTGCCCCTTCCGACGCTCCTCGATGCCGATCACGGGGAGCTCCCACTGGTCGAACCGGCGCAGCTCCGCCGCCGTGATGAGCTTGCGCGGGGCGGCCATCAGACCATCTCCTCACCGCCCTTTCCGAGAGCGATCTGCCCCTCGTCGGCCATGCGCCGGGCGACGCTCAGGATCTCCCGCTGGGCCACCTCGACCTCGCTCACCCGCACGGGGCCCTTGGCGTCCAGGTCGTCGCGCAGCATCTCGGAGGCGCGCTTGGACATGTTCCTGAAGAACTTTTCCTTGACCTCCTCGTCGGCGCCCTTCAGGGCGAGCAGCAGGGTCTCCGAGGAGATCTCCCGCAGCAGCGCCTGGATGCTCTGGTCGTCGATGTCCATCAGGTCCTCGAACACGAACATCAGGTCCTGGATCTGCTGCGCGAGCGTGCCATCGGCGTCGCGCATCCGGTCCAGGACCTCGGTCTCCGAGCTGTTGTCCATGAAGTTCAGGATGTTGGCGGCCGTGCGCACACCTCCAACGGCGGAGGCCTTCACGGTGGCGCTGCCGGAGAACTGCTTTTCCAGCACGAGATTGAGCTCTTGCAGGGCGGCGGGCTGGACGGTGTCCAGCGTCGCGACGCGCAACAGGAGGTCCGAGCGCATGCGCTCGGGGAGGTGCGCGAGCACCTCGGCCGCGTGGTCGCTCTCGAGGTAGGCGAGCACGATGGCCACGATCTGGGGATGCTCGTTTCGGATCATGTCGGCAATCGAGCGCGGGTCCATCCACTTCAGGGTCTCGAGGCCCTGGGTGGCGTCGCCGAGAACGATCCGGTCCATCAAGCCCCTCGCCTTGTCCTCGCCGAGGGCCTTCACCAGGGCCGTGCGCATGTAACTCTCGGCGTCGATGCCGAGCGCGGTGTGCTTGCCCACCGCGTCGAGGAAGCGGTCGACCACCCCGTTGACCTGGTCCTGGGAGACGTTGCGGATCGAGGACATGGAGGCGCCGAGCTTCTGCACCTCGCGGGGACCCATGTGCTGCAGCACGGAGGCTGCACCCTCCTCGCCGAGCATCAGGAGCAGGACGGCCGCCCGCTCCACGCCCTTCAACACACCTTCGCCCGCGTCACTCATTCTCGCCGATCCAGTTCCGCACGACCTGGGCCACCCGCTTGGGGTCCTGGCTCACGAGGGAGCGCAGGCTATCCACCTGCTGCAACTGATGGTCGCGGGCGACGCCCCCGCCGGGCCGCGACACCCCGGACTGCGCCTCCGACAGGCTCAGCCGGTCCTCGGCGAGTCCGCCGCCGGACACACGCTCGGCCTGCCCCCGCGGTCCCGCCAGACCGGGCGGTGCGGCGAGCAGCGGGGCCTGGCTCGCCAACCGGCGCATGGCGGGGCGCAGCACCCCGAGCACCAGCAGGAGCACGATCCCGGCGGCGAGGAGTTGCTTGCCGACGTCCCAGACCCAGGACTGCTGCCACACGGCGGGCTCCTCGAACGCCTCGCCCCCTGCGCCGGTCGTGAAGGGCACGTTCACGACGTTGACGCTGTCGCCCCGCGCCGCGCTGAAGCCGATGGCCTCGCGCACGAGGCCCGAGAACCGCTCCAGTTCGTCGGGCTTCAGGGAGCGGCGCACCGTTTCCCCGTCCTCTCCGACGCTGCGCAGGTCGTCCAGGACCACCGCGACCGACAGACGCTTCAGGGTCGTGGTCGGCAGGGTCGTGTGGCTGACGGTGCGGTCGACCTCGAAATTGCGCGTGTACCGGCGGCTCAGGACGTTGCCCTGGGCTCCGCTCCCGGCCGGCGCGCCGGCCGCCCCGGCGGCCCCGGGACCCGACGCCCGCGCCTCGCCCGGTCCCGGCGTGCGCCCCGCGGCAACCGCCTGCTCCGGGGCCGCCCCCGCCCCAGGCGGGGTATTGCTCAGCGCACCCGGCACACCGGAGGCAAGCCCCGTCGCCCCCGCGCGCGCCTCCTCGGCGACCTGCTCGCTGCGCAGGGCGGTCAACTCGGGGCTGAAGCTCTCCCGGGTCTGCTCGGTGCGCGTGAAGTCGACTTCCGCGACCACCTGGGCCCGCACCCCGTCCGGGCCCAGGATGGGCGAGAGGATGTCCTCGATCCGCTTGATGTAGTAGCTCTCCAGACGGCGGCTGAAGTCGAACTCCTGCTGCGAGTGCAGCGCCTCCCGGGAGGCGTCGGAGGCCGTCAGCAGGCGCCCCTTCTGGTCCACGACCCGGACGTCCCCGACTTCCATTCCCGGGACACTGGCGGCCACCAGGTTCGCGATGGCCGCCACCTGGGGCTGCTCCAGGCTGCGACCCGCGTACAGGTGCACGAGCACCGAGGCGCTGACGCGCTTGCGCTCGCGCACGAAGGCCGAGGCCTTGGGCAGGGCCAGGTGCACCCGCGCCTTCTCGACTCCCTGGATGGTCGCGACCGAGCGGGCGAGTTCGACCTCGAGCGCCCGCTGGTAACGGGCCTGCTCCATGAACTGGCTGGTGCCCATCTCCGGCTCGCGCTGCAGCAGCTCGAAGCCGACCTCCGCGCTGTGGGGCAGACCCTCACCGGCGAGCGCCATGCGCGCCCGGTGGACGTCCGCCCCCGGCACGAGGACCGCCCCACTCTGGGCGTCGAGCCGATGGGGGATCCGGGCCCGCTCGAGGCCTGCCACCACCTCCGTCGCCTCCTTGGGGGCGAGGTTCCGGAAGAGCTGGGTGTATCCGGGCGAACGCGACCACTGCACCACCCAGATCCCGAGCGCGACGCTGAGGGCCAGACCCGCCATGACCCCCGCCTGCTTCAGGACCGGCATCTCGCTCAGCGCCTGCAGGGCCGCCATGGGCCCCGATCGCCGCGCCAGGAGTTGCTGTCCCCCGTCTGCCGTCACCGCCATGTCCGCTCAGCCCCCTGCCCTTTGACGCTGCCGCTAGATGGGCATGTTCATGATGTCCTGGTAGGCCGCGAGCAGCTTGTTGCGGACCTGCAGGGTCGCCTGGAACGCCAGCCCGGCCTTTTCCCGGGCCACCGCGACCTCGGCCAGGCTCACCTTCGGGTCGCCGAGCTCGAAGGACTCCGCGAGCCCCTCGGCGCGCTGCTGAATCCCGTTCACCGCCGCCAGCGACTCGCTCAGCACCCGGCCGAAATCGGCGCCCTGCGCCGGGCGGCCCCAGTCCGCGCCCTGCACGGAGCGCGCCTCGCTCGCGAGCGCCCGCATCTGCGAAAGCAGCGCCTGTAGATCCGGTCCGCCGGAGACTCTCATCGCCATCCTCCTCAGGAAACGCCCGCTTCGCGCATGCGCTGGAGCTTGTGGCGCAGCGTACGGGGGCTGATGCCGAGCCGGGCCGCGGCGAGCGCCCGGTTGCCCCGCTCCTCGGCGAGCGCGGTCAGGATCCGCTCACGCTCCTGGCGCCGGAGGGCGTCGCCAAGCCCCACGGCCGGCGCCTCCTCTTCGGGCTCGGCCGCCGCGGGGGGGCGGACCTCGGGCCGTGGAGCGCTCTCGAAGGCCAAGTCCGCCGCGCTGATGCGCCCGCCCTGGGACAGGATGAGCGCCCGCTGCAGCAGGTTGCCGAGCTCGCGCACGTTCCCCGGCCAGCGGTGCGCCAGCAGGCGCTCCCGGGCCGTGGCGTCGAGCACCGGCGCCACCTGCCCGGCCGCCGCCGACATCCGCGCGAGCAGGTGCTCGGCCAGCGGCACGACGTCCCCCGGACGCTCACGCAGGGCGGGCAGGCGCAGCGGAAACACGTTCAGCCGGTAATAGAGGTCCTCACGGAAACGACCCGCCGCCACCTCGGCCCGGAGCTCCCGGTTGGAGGTCGCGAGGACCCGGACGTCGAGCGCCACCGTAGCCTGGCCGCCGAGCCTTTCGACCTCGCGTTCCTGCAGGACACGCAAGAGTTTGGCCTGCAGCGGCAGGCTCATCTCGGAGACCTCGTCGAGGAGCAGCGTCCCGCCCTGGGCCTGCTCGAACTTCCCGGGCGAGGAACGGTAGGCCCCCGTGAAGGCGCCCTTCTCGTAGCCGAAGAGCACCGCCTCGAGCATGTTGTCCGGTATCGCGGCGCAGTTGATGGCGACGAAGGGACCGGAGGCCCGGCGCGACTGGCGGTGAATGAAGCGCGCCAGCACCTCCTTGCCGGTCCCGCTCTCCCCGCTGAGAAACACCGTCGCGTCGCTCTCCGCGACCCGCGCCGCCAGCGCGAGCAGGGCGCGGCTCGCAGGGTCCTCGGCGACGACCTCGGCGTCCGCCCCGGCGACCGCCCTCAGGTACTGGGCCACCTTGGCGATGAGGACCTCGGCCTCGAAGGGCTTCACGAGATAGTCGACGGCACCCTCGCGCATCGCCTCCACGGCCTGCTGAACCGTGCCGTAGGCCGTCATCAGCAGGACCGGCAGCTCGGGGTGCGAGGCGCGCAGGCGCCGCAGGAGCGTGAGCCCGTCCATGGGGCGCATCTGCACGTCGCTCACCACGAGTCCCGCGGACGCACGCTCGAGGAGCCGCAGGGCCTCCTCCCCGTCGGCCGCCGCCTGCACGCGGTAGCCGGCAAGCGCGAGGGTGTCCACGAGCGCCTCGCGCAGGGGCGCGTCGTCCTCGACCACCAGCGCTTCCCACACGTCCCGGGTCACGGCCTGGCTCCCCTCGCGGCATCCCCGGGGGCCGGGTCGGGCTGCGCCCAGAGGGGCAATTCGATCCGGAAATGGGCCCCGGGCGCGGGGCTGTCGATCAGCGCGACCCGCCCGCCGTGAGCCTCGGCCACCGCGCGCGCCACGGCGAGCCCGAGACCACTCCCGCCCGGGCGCGTGGTGAAGAAGGGCCGGAAGAGGCTTTCCCGAAGCTCCACCGGAACACCGGGACCGTCGTCGACGACGTCGACGGTGAGGAGCCCGGGCCCCGGGGACGACACCGCGAAGAGGACGTTGCGGGCACCCACCTCGCAGGCGTTGTCGATGAGGTTTCCGATGGCCCCGGCGAGGGCCTGTCGGCTGCCCCGCAGCCGGGTGTCGGACGACTGGACCCGGCAATCCAGGCGCACCCCGCGGGCCTCCATGCGGGGCCCGAGCGGCTGGCGCACCTGCTCCACCAACTCCCCGACCGAGAGACCCTCCATCTCGAAGCGGCCCTGGCGCGCGAACAGCAACATGTCCCGCACCAGCCCCTCGAGCTGGCGCAGGACGTCCGTCAACTTGCCGGAGTAGCGCCCCGCATCCACACCGGGCCGGGCGAGGGCCCCCGCGTAGAGCAGGGCCGAGGCGAGCGGCGTGCGCACCTGATGGGCCAGCGCGGCCGCCATCTCGCCGAGCGCCGAGAGCCGCTCCAGTTGCGCGATGCGCGTTTGCAGGGCGCGGACCTCGGTCACGTCCTGGATCAGGAGGAGCTGCCCCGGCGGGTCCCGCAGCGACGAGGTGTCGATGTGCACCCGCCGGCCGCTCACGAGCGAGAGGTCGGGCCCGTCGTCGGGGCGCGGCCGGAAGACCCGCGCCGCGACCTCCCGCCAGCGCTGGCCCCGGGCGTCCTCCCCCATCAGGGCGCGGGCCGCGGGGTTGCAAAGCTCGACCAGGCCCTGCGCGTTCAGCACGACCACGCCGGCCGGCAGGGTTTCGAGGGTCTGGTGTGCCCGGCCGGCCCCGGGTCTCGCCGCGAGGGCGGTGGCGTGCGCCAACGGCGCCGGGTTACGCCCCGCGCGGGGGCCCTGGGTCGGGGAACGATTCTGGACTGCAGCGGTCGCGGCGGGCATCGGGCCTCTCCCAGGTCTCGCCGGCGGCCCCACGGCGCGCCCGGCTCGCCTCGAAGAAGCAAGGGCTGTGCCGAGTAGCGATACCCAGTGAGATCAGACCCTTACGAATGACCGCTCGCCGTGGCGCACCGGCGGCGTCAGAACTCCGTCGCGCCCTCCGGTCGGTGGATGTCGTACTTGCGCATCTTCTCCACCAGGGTCGTGCGGCCCATCTTGAGGCGCTTCGCCGCCTGGGCCACCACCCCGTCGGCCTCGTCCAGGGCCTGCCGGATGAGGACGTACTCCAGCTGGTTCAGATAGTCCTTCAGGTCCAGTCCCTCGCGCGGCAGGCGCTGGCTCGACGCGACCGGGGCGAAGACCTCGAGGTCCGCGTCCCTCGGGAGGTCCTGCAGCGAGTCGTCCTTCCGGTATTTCTCGGGCAGGTCCTGCACGTCGACGACACCGTTCGGGTACAGGATCACGAGACGCTCCACCAGGTTCGCGAGCTCCCGCACGTTGCCGGGCCAGGGGTAGGCGGTCAGGGTGCGGACCACCTGGGGCGTGAGCCGGATCGAGCCGCGCTTCTCGTGCTCGAGACGCGAGACCAGGTCGTTGATGAGGAGCGGCAGGTCCTCCCCGCGCTCGCGCAGGGGCGGCATCTCGATCGGGAAGACGTTCAGGCGGTAGAACAGGTCCTCGCGGAAGCGCCCCGCGCCGATCGCCTCCTCCAGGTTGGCGTGGGTCGCGGCCACGATGCGGACGTTGGCGGTGATGCTCTTGTTGCTCCCCACCCGCTCGAACACGCGCTCCTGCAACACCCGCAGGAGCTTGACCTGCATCGCGAGGGGCATGTCGCCGATCTCGTCGAGGAACAGGGTTCCGGCCTCGGCCATTTCGAACCGCCCCCGGCGCGCGCTGATGGCCCCGGTGAACGCACCCTTCTCGTGCCCGAAGAGCTCACTCTCCAGGAGCTCGGAGGGGATCGCCCCGCAGTTCAGGGGCACGAAGGGCTTGTAACGGCGCGAGGACTGGTAGTGGATGTTGCGCGCCACCACCTCCTTGCCGGTACCGGACTCGCCCAGGATCAGGACGGTCGCGTCGGTGTCCGCCACCTGCTCGATCATCCGCCGCACCCGCCGCACCGCCGCGCTGGT
>CALMKJ010000134.1 GCA_937867305.1 uncultured Ectothiorhodospiraceae bacterium
GGGACCTGCGGCTCATCCGCCCCCTGGTCTACGTCCGGGAGCGCCAGCTCCGCGCGTTCGCGGAGGCCGCCGGGCTCCCCGTGGTGCCGGACAGCTGCCCGGCCTGTTTCCGTGCCCCGAGCGAGCGCGAGCACGCCAAGGAGCTCCTGGCGCGCGAGGAGGCGCTCAATCCCCGGCTGTTTGCGAACCTGCTGGCCGCGATGCGGCCCCTGCTCAGCCCGCCCCGCTGACGAGGGCCTCGCGGATCTGGAAGTAGGCGAGCAGGAACTCGAACAGCATCCGCCAGCTGATCTCGAGGATCACGAAGGTCGCGAGCGCGGCGCCGGCGACGCGCGCCCAGCCCTTCCACCCGAGCCCGCTCGTCTCGCTCCAGGTGTCCGGTGCCCGGGTCCGCAGCTCCTCCAGCAACCGGGTCCTGGACTGGCGCGCGACCAGCCAGGCGAGCACCGGCACGGAGACCGCGCCCACGTAGTAGGTGATGTAGATGACCCCGGGGGCGATGAAGGTGCGGAAGGCGAAGAAGTCGCCGACGGCCCCCAGAAGGCTCTGCAGCAGGGAATGATGGTCCATGGTCCCCGTCCCGTTGCCCGTGGCCCCTCCCGGCGCTCGAGCCGCCTCGAGGGGAGTCGGATGCCAAGACTACCGGATCGGGCGCCGGCAGTTTCGCCCGACGTTGTACGGCAGCTTCCGCCTGCCGTCCACCGTCGCGTGCCGCGGGTGGCAACTCCACGGCGCGCACGGTATCGTCCGGGGGAGTCCGGGAGGCCGTTCCCGGGGTCGGCGGGGCAGGCGCTGGGCCTGACCGCGCCCGGCCTCGCGGGCCGGTGCCCGGGGCCGAGGAGGGTCGATGAGCGACGTGGTCGCTACCACCCGGACCATCCTGGTCGTGGGCGGCGGCATCAGCGGCACGACGGCGGCGCTGGAGGCGGCGGAGGCCGGCGCGGACGTGCTGCTGCTGGAGAAGGACGCCTCGCTCGGTGGGCGGGTGAGCCAGCTCTCCCGCCACTACCCCACGCTCGGCCCCCCGGCCTGCGGCCTGGAGATCGACCTGCGGCGCCTGGGGGCGAGCCGCCGCCTGCGCGTGCTCACGCTGGCGGAGGTGGTGCGCATCGACGGCCAGCCCGGTGACTACACGGCGACCGTGCGTCTGCGGCCTCGCTACGTCAACGAGCGCTGCACCGCCTGCGGGGACTGCGCCCGGGCGGTGGAGGCCGAGTTCCCCGACGAGCACGACTGCGGCCTCGGCACGCGCAGGGGCGCCTATCTGCCTTTCCCCATGGCCTACCCCCAACGCTACGTCCTCGACCCGCGCATCCTCGGCACCCCCGACGCCGAACGGGCGAAGGCCGCCTGCAAGGTGGGCGCCGTCGACCTGGAGATGGGGGAGCGGGAGGCCCGGGTGAAGGCCGGGGCGGTGATCTGGGCCACCGGCTGGAGGCCCTACGACGCGGCGAAGATCGAGCCCTACGGCTACGGCCGGGTTCCCGACGTCGTCTCGAGCCTCGAGTTCGAGCGCCTGGCCGACCCCCTGGGGCCCACCGGCGGCCGTTTGCTGCGCCCCTCGGACGGGCGCGAGGCGCACCGCGTCGCCTTCGTGCTCTGCGCGGGGTCGTGCGACAAGAACCACCTGCGCCACTGCTCCCGCGTGTGCTGCGCCGCCGCCCTCAAACAGGCGGCCTGCGTCACCGGGCGCCTGGGCGATGAGGCGGACGTGACCCTCTACTACGTGGACATTCGCGTCACGGACTTCCTCGAGGACTTCTATCGGAAGGTGCGCTCGGACCCGCGGGTGAAGTTCGTCCGCTCGAAGGTGGCCCAGATGACCCGGGACGTCGCCAGCGCCAGCCCCGTGCTCCACGGTGTGGCGACCGACGGCGGTCAGCGCTACGCCCACGCGCACGACCTGGTGGTGCTGGCCGTCGGCATGGAGCCGGGCGTGCCGGAGGACGCCCTGCCCTCGCGCCTCGTGACCCACGCCGGGGGCTTCGTCGCGCCCGACCCCGCGAACGGCGCCATCTTCGCGGCCGGGTGCGCCGCGGAGCCCCTCGACGTGGGCCGTTCCATACAGCACGCGACGGCCGCCGCGCTCCGGGCCCTCCAGGTGGTCCGCCGCGTGGGCGGGGCGGAGGGCTGAGCCGTGGCCGGGCGGAAGCTCGCGGCCTATGTCTGCCGGGGTTGCGGGATCGGGGAGCGCCTGGCGACGGCGCGGCTCGCGGACATCGCCGTGCGCGAAGGCCGGGCGACGGTCTGCCGGGAGCACGACGTCCTCTGCTCGGCCGACGGCGTGGCCATGATCCGGGAGGACCTCGACGCCGAGGGCGTGAGCCGGGTGGTCATCGCCGCCTGCTCGCGTCGGGCCAAGACCGAGGCCTTCGCCTTCGAGGGCGTCGCCCTCACCCGCGTGAGCCTGCGCGAGGGCGTCGTCTGGGTGCGCCCGGACACGGAGGAGGCGCGCGAGAGCACCCAGGAGATGGCCGAGGACTCCGTCCGCATGGGCTGTGCCGCGGCACGGGCCGTCGCCCCGCCCGTGCCCCGCCGCGAGGAGGGCCTGAGCCGCCGGATCCTGGTGGTCGGCGGGGGCGTGGCCGGCATGACCGCCGCCCTCGAGGCCGCGAGGGCGGGCTACCCCGTGACCCTGGTGGAGCAGGGTCCCGAGCTCGGCGGCGCGCTCGCCGGGCTCTGGAAGCGGGCCCCGGCCCGCTCCCCGTTCCGCCACCCGGTCGACACCGGGGTCGACGCCCTGGCGGACGCCGTCTCCACGCACCCGGGCGTCCGAGTCCACCGCGCCGCCAGCGTGGCGCGGGTCTCCGGCGCCCCCGGGCGATTCACCGTGGTGGTTGCCGAGGGGACCGGCGGGCGCGTCACCACGCAGGTCGGGGCCATCGTGCTCGCGAGCGGATTCCGGCCCTACGACGCCCGCCGGCTGCCCGAGCTCGGCTACGGTGAGAGCCCGGACGTGGTGACCCAGCTCCAGCTGGAGACGCTCGCGAAGAAGGCCGGTGGCGCTCCCATCCGGCGCCCCTCGGACGACGCCGAGGTGCGGCGCGTGATCTTCGTGCAGTGCGCGGGCCAGAGGAGCGGGAAGGAGGGCCGTCTGCCCTACTGCTCCGGGCACTGCTGCGTCACCAGCATCAAGCAGGCGATGTACTTCAAGGACCGGGACCCCGGCGTCGAGACCCTGGTGCTCCACGACGACCTGCGCACCCCCGGTGTCGGCGGAGAGGACTTCTACCGGAGCGGCCAGGAGAAGGGGGTCACCTTCGTCCGCGCCCGGGTCGACGGGGTCGTGCCCCGCCCGCTGGGCGCGCTCGTGAGCTTCCACGACCAGGTCCTGAACGAGGACGTCTCGGTCGAGGCGGACCTGGTGGTGCTGGCGACCGGCATGGTCCCGGTCTCCGGTGCGGACTCACCGGTCCTGAATCTCGATTACCTCCAGGGTCCCGAACTGCCCCACCAGCCCGGCGGCTTCCCCGACTCGCCCTTCCCCTTCTTCCCCTGCGAGACCCGCCGCACCGGCATCTACGCCGCGGGTGCGGTGCGCCGGCCCATGGACTCGAGCGAGGCCGCGGAGGACGGGGCAGGTGCCGCCCTGAAGGCCATCCAGGCGGTGGAGAACGCGGCGCAGGGGCGTTCCGGGCCGCCGCGCGCGGGCGACCCGTCCTTCCCCGTCGTGCGCCTGGAGGGCTGCACCCGCTGCGGGCGCTGCGCCCAGGAGTGCCCGTTCGGCGCCATCGACGAGGACGCCCAGGGCTACCCCGTCATCCACGAGGGCCGCTGCCGGCGCTGCGGGATCTGCCTCGGGGCCTGCCCCGAGCGCGTCATCTCCTTCGCGGACTGCTCGGTCGAGAGCGTGGGAGGCGCGATCCGGAGCGTCGCGATGCCCGGGGAGCCCGAGGGCAAGCCGCGCATCCTGGCGCTCGCCTGCGAGAACGGCGCCCTTCCGGCGCTCGACCTCGCGGCCGCGGGCCGCATCGAGCAGAGCGCCTTCGCGCGGGTGGTGCCGGTGCGCTGCCTCGGCGCCGTTGACCCCGCGTGGGTGAGCGGCGCGCTCGAGGCCGGCTACGACGGCGTCGTGCTGATGGGCTGTCCCTCGGGCTCGGACCCCCAGTGTCCCTTCGGCCGGGGCCCGGAGCTCGCCGCGCAGCGCATGGGTGCCGTGAACGAGACGCTGGACCGCCTCGGGTTGGAACGGGAGCGGGTCGTCATCGCCGAGGTTTCGGGCACGGACGCCGGGCAGGCGGCCCGCCTCATCGACGAGATGGCGGCCACGGTCACGCGGGTCGGGCTGTCGCCCTTCAAGTTCTGAGGACGGGGCGCCATGGGTGAGGCGGGGAAGGTCATGATCGAGGCGGTCGAGGACCGGGGGGAGGACTATTCGGGCGACTTCCTCGCGGAGGTCGAGGCCCGCGTCGAGGAAGGCGAGTGGGTGACGATGTGCACGCAGTGCGGGGTGTGCTCGGGCTCCTGCCCGCTCGGCCCCGACTGGGAGCACCCGCCCCACAGGATCTTCCAGTTGATCCGCGCCAACCGGCGCGACGAGGTCCTGGGCTCCCCCTCGGTGTGGATGTGCACCTCCTGCCACGCCTGTGTCGTGCGCTGTCCCCGCGGGGTGCCGGTCGCCCACGTGATGCACGGCCTCGCCCACTACGCGGTGCGCCGCGGGCTCGCTCCCGCGGACCCGCCGACCCGCCGGCTCGCCGAGCGCTTCTGGGAGAACGTGGTCCGGACCGGGCGCGTCAACGAGCCGAGGCTCGCCCTCTCGCTCCTCTTCGCAAACGGCCTCGCCGAGGGTGTGCGGCGGACGCTGCGGTCGAGGGACGCGGGTCTCGGCCTCCTGAAGGCGGGGCGCATGAGCCGGCTCGCGGCCGTCGCCGGTGACGGCGTGAAGGACCCCGCGGAGTTGCGCGCGATCCTCGAGAAGGCCCGCGCCATCGAGCTCGCGAAGGCCGCGGCGCTCGAGGACTGAGGAGGCGACAGGCATGGCGAAGCGCCAGTACTCCTTCTTACCCGGCTGCTCCTCCCGCCCCGGGGCCTCCGCCTCGCACTACCTCACCTCCGTGGAGACGGTGTGCGGGGAGCTCGACATCGAGCTCCAGACCATTCCCGACTGGAACTGCTGCGGGGCCTCCCTCGGCCACGTGGGCGGCGGCGAGCTGCCGCGCATCGCGCTCTCGGCGCGCAACCTGGCCCTCTCCGAGCAGGCCCACCCGGGCCAGGATCTGGTCACCGCCTGCCCGGGCTGCTGGCTCGCGACCCGGGAGGCGAGCGAGCGCCTGCGCCAGGACGAGGACCTGATGCGCGACACGCAGGAGGCGTTAGCCGCCGGGGGGTTGCGGGTCCGGGCCGAGCAGAGGGTCCGGCGCCTGGTGGACGTCCTGGTGGAGGACGTGGGCTACGAGGAGATCGGCCGGCACGTGCGCCGGCCGCTCCAGGGGCTCAAGGTGGCGGGCTACGTGGGCTGCCAGAGCAGCCGGCCGGTGGGCGTCGCCGGTGATTCCACCGAGAACCCCACGCATCTGGACCGGCTGGTGGAGGCCCTGGGGGGCGAGCCCGTCCCCTCGTACGAGAAGAAGGTGCAGTGCTGCGGCGGGGCGCTCGCCCTCTCCGAGCCCGCCCGCAGCGAAGGGCTCCTCCGGGGGATCCTCGAGGCGGCCCGCGACCACGAGGTGGACCTCGTCGTCACCCCCTGCCCCCTCTGCCAGCTCCACCTCGAGGTCTACCAGCAGCGCCTCGCCCGGAGCGGGGGCACGCGGCCCGCGATGCCGGTCGTCTGCGCGACGAGCCTGATGGCGGTCGCCTTCGGGCGCTCGGCCCGGGAGGCGGGGCTGGACGGGCAGCTCATCCCCGCCCCGGCGCTGGAGGCGTTGCCCCCGGGTCTTGCCTGAACGTTGTGAATCTGCAACAATCTGGATGTCGATGTTGTTCTTGCACACGGGGTGTTGCATTTCTTTCTCGGGTGTGCCAGACTGCCCACAGCTACTCGCACAGAGGGCTTGTGCCTCCGGCCAGACAATCGGGGGATTGGTCGACTAGAGGTTCACTGTTTCAACACGACATCGGGAGAGTTCACATGCAGAAGAAGCTTCTCACCATCGCAGTTGCAGCGGCCCTCGCGGCGCCGGTTGCGGTCATGGCCGACGTGACGGTGTACGGCCAGGCCCATTACAGCTATGACTGGGTTGACGGCTACACCTCCGGCGTTAGCGGCAAGAAGGTGACCGAGGACGCGACGGGTGTGTCCCGCAACAGCCGCATCGGTTTCAAGGGCGCCGAGGATCTGGGTGGCGGTCTGAAGGGTGTGTGGCAGGTCGAGGCCGAGGTCAACGGCAACGAGAACGGCGTCGACTGGCGCAACACGTTCGTCGGGCTCTCGGGTGGTTTCGGTACCGTTCTCGCCGGTCGGCACGACACCCCGTACAAGCTGGCCACCGGCAAGCTGGATCCGTTCGGTGACCGCATCGGCGACTACAACATCGTGATTGGCTCGTTCAACGGAATCGTGACCTCTGACGAGCGCGCCCCGCAGACGATTGCGTACGTGAGCCCGAACTTCTCCGGCTTCAGCGGCGCCATCGCCTATGTCAGCCACTACTATACAGACCAGGCTGCCGCTGGGGCGGCGGGCGCCATTGATGGCGACGAGCGTGACCAGGCCGTCAGCGCGATGGTCATGTACGACAACGCTGGCTTCTTCGCCAGCGCTGCCTACGAGTACGGTGAGGGCAACCGGATTGCCGTGGCTCTGGCGCCTGGGCTCCTGCCTGCCGGCACGTATGACGAGCCGAACCTGACCTCCATGAAGTTTGGTCTGGGCTACACCTTTGCCGGCTTCACCCTGGGCGGCATCTACGAGAATATCGATGCCGATGCGGGCAAGGGCAACAAGAGCGTTGACCGTGATGCGTACTACGTGACTGCGAAGTATGCCTTCGGCAACAGCGCCATCGGTGGCTTCTGGGGCATGGCGGACGACATCGACGACAACAAGGACACCGGTGCATACATGTACGGCGTCGGGTACGACTACAACCTGAGCAAGCGGACGACGCTGTACGCGATGTACGCCGGCATCAACAACGAGCGTAACGGTGACTACGGTCTGTGGGGCGGCCAGGGCCTGAACAGCGCCTACAAGGCCGACGGCCACAACGTCAACGGCTACTCCCTGGGCGTGATCCACAAGTTCTAATCGCTTCCCAGGCGTGACGTGACTCGGACGGGGCCTTCGGGCCCCGTCTTTTTTGTGCGCTCGACGACTCGCCGGACCCGGGAACTGTCAAGAAACTCCCGCGCGCGGATCGAAAATCTGAAGCGGCCGGCGGGCGAAGGGGCGTGGTAGCGTTCCCTCGCTGACTCCGGAGGCCCGAAGGGGCTCCGGGGCAGAGCCGGCTCGAAACCAGGGAAGGAGGAAACTCACATGCAACGGATGCGCAGCATCGCCCTCGCCGTGGCTCTCGCGGCGCCGTTTGCCCTGCAGGCGGGGCAGACCGTGGACATCAACAACGCGGACGCCGAGACGCTGGCGAAGGTCATCGACGGCATCGGCGTCGCCAAGGCCCAGGCCATCGTGGACTACCGCAAGGCGAACGGCCCCTTCCAGTCGGTGGAAGGGCTGGCCGCGGTCAAGGGGATCGGAGAGCGTACCGTGGAGCGCAACCGTGACCGGCTGACCGTCGGCGCGGCGTCTGCCGCGGCCCCGGCCCCCGCCAATGCGGCGGCCACCGCTCCGGTCGGCGCCCCGGCCGCGCCCATGCCCGCCCCGGCACGGGCCGCCGCCCGCTGAAGACCCGCTTGCCTCCGCGTGGGGCAGCGGGCACCGGCCAGGGACGGCCGGCACTTCGGTCGGCGGGTTGGCTACGGAACGGGTGACCCGCCGGCCACCTTTCCCTTTCACCCCAGGGCGTTGAACGCGCCGGGGCTTGCCGCAGCTTTTCGTCTCGACATCACGTGCTGGGCCCTCGACTGGGACGACGTCCGGCGCGGGCTACTCGCTCAGCATTGAGGAGAGTGCCGCGAGGACGCTGGCCCGCGTGCCGGTCCCGACCGGTATGGCCTCCGTGACGCGCGTGCATGCTAAACTTTATTCAGTAGAGTTCAACTTGCTTGAAGGGTTGCTATGGCACGCACCAGCCGGAACCTGGGCTTTACTGTCCCGCCGCGCATGGCGGATGAGTTTGAACGGGTTGCCGAGGAGGAGGGAAGCACGAAGAGCGAGCTCTTTCGCCGGATGTTTCGCCTGTACCAGACCTACCGTGCGCCGCTTGTGAATCGAACGCAGGCGCCAGATGCGTGGGTAGAACGTCTGATCCTGGAGGCCCAGGAAGCGGAGCGCCGCGGCCCCCTGAACGCGAAGGAATACAGCGCCGAGATGGAACGCTCACAGATCTATGGCGCGCAACGGGCGAAGGCCCTTGGCATCAACTCGGAGAAGGAACTCGAGAACATGCTCTATGGGAAAAGATCGCCCCGGTAGCCTGCGCGTCGTCCTCGACACCAACGTTCTCATCTCGTCGCTTCACTTCCCAAACGGTGCGCTTTCCCGCATCTGGGTGCTGCTCGGTGGCCAGGTGCGGCTCATCCTTTCGCCTGCAATTCTTTCTGAGTTGGCTGAGAAGCTCCGGGGCAAGTTCGGGTGGGACGAAGCCGAGCTCCAGCGGACGTTGCGGACGCTCGTACGGAGAGCCGTCATTGTGCGGCCCACGACCATTCCCGACGTCCTTCCTGACGACCCTGACGACAACCACATCATCGCGTGTGCAGTGTCGGGACGCGCCGACGTTATCGTAAGCGGCGACCGCGACCTGCTACGTCTCAAAGCGTACGAGGGAATCCCCATCGTTCGGCCGATGGACTTCGTGCGCATGGTGGGAGGCACGCGTTAGGTTGGGGGACTGGGCGGCCTCAGCCGTCAAGAGGCTCCAGCTGTCACCGGCCCTGGAGATACGCCTCCGCCTCGGCCAGCCGGTCCGGGGTGCCCACATCGAACCAGGCGCCTTCGTAGAGCTCCCCGCTGACCTGGCCCCGCGCGGCCGCCGCCCGCAGCAGCGGGCCGAGCGCGAAGGCGCCGGGGGTCTGGCCCGCGAAGAGGGCGGGCTGGTAGACGCCGATGCCGCTGAAGGTGAGCCGCTCCCCGGGGCCGTCGCCCACGCGGTCCCCGTCCAGGGGAAAGTCACCCTTCGGGTTGTGGGGCGGGTTCGGCACGAGCACCAGGTGGGCGAGGGCGGCCGGCGCATGGGCCAGGTCCGCGAAGGGGAGGTCCGTCCAGACGTCGCCGTTCACCACCAGGAAGGGGCCGGGGCCGAGCAGGGGCAGCGCCCGGTGGATGCCTCCGCCGGTCCCGAGGGCGGTGGGCGCCTCGGGCGAATAGCGGATCCGCAGCCCCCAGCGGGACCCGTCCCCCAGGGCCTTTTCGATCTCGGCCCCCAGGTGCGCGTGGTTGACCACGATCTCCCGGAAGCCGGCGGCGGCGAGGTGCTCCAGGTGGTGCACAACGAGTGGCTTTCCCGCCACAGGGATCAGCGGTTTGGGCACCGTGTCGGTGAGCGGCCGCATGCGCTCCCCGCGCCCGGCGGCGAGGATCATGGCCCTCACGAAGAGAAGTCCGATGAACCGCAAAGGCACAGAGGCGCAGAGGATATTTTATCGATCAATCTCTGTGTCTCTGCGTCTCCGTGGTTAACACGAAGCTTCATGCCCCCACCTGGTCCAGCACGCCCAGCAGCCCCCCCAGCTCCCCCTGCCTTCCCGCCACCTCCCGCACGTACCCGAGGGTGCGCGGGATGTCGGGGAGGTAGTGGGGCTTGCCGTCCCGGTGGTGCAGGCGAGCGAAGATCCCGGCCGCCTTCAGGTGGCGCTGGGCCCCGGCGAGGTCGAGCCAGCGCAGGAACACCTCGGGGTCGGTCCGGGGGATGGCGCCGGCGGCCTCGAGACGGCGCCCGTAGCCGAGCGCGGTCTCCCGTACGAATTCCGCCGGCCAGGCGACGTAGCAGTCCCGCAACAGGCTCACCAGGTCGTAGGTCACCGGCCCCACCAGGGCCCCCTGGAAGTCCAGGACGCCCGGGTTGCCCTCCGCGAGAAGCATCAGGTTCCGGGAGTGATAGTCCCGGTGCACGAAGGTGCGCGGCTGCTCGAGCGCCCCGGCCACCAGCACGTCCTCCGCGGCGGCGAGGCCCCTCTCCTGGTCCGGCGTCAGGGTGACGCCCAGGTGCCGGCCGAGATACCACTCGCGGAAGATGCCGAGCTCGAGGCGCAGCAGGCGTTCGTCGTAGGCGGGCAGACCCCGGGTCGGGACCGCGGTCTGCATGCGCAGCAGGGTGTCCAGGGCATCCCCGTAGAGCCTCTCCGCCGAGGCCCCCCCGGCGAGCGCGGCGAGGTAGTGGGTGCTGCCCAGGTCGGTCAGCAGCAGCAGGCCCCGCGCGAGGTCCGTGGCCAGCACCCGGGGGACGGTGACGCCGGCCGCGGCCAAGCGGGCGGCGAGCTCGACGAAGGGGCGCGAGTCCTCGCGCTCGGGCGGGGCGTCCATCAGGATGAGCGACTCTGCGTCCCGCGTGATGCGGAAGTAGCGCCGGAAGCTGGCGTCGCTCGAGGCGGGGGCGAGGGTGAAATCCCCGAACCTCAGCTCCTCGGAGAGCCAGCGGCGGGCGAGGTCGAGACGGGCGTCGGTGGGGGTGTTCACGGGGCTTGTCTCACGGGCGGCCGGCAGTATAGCGGGGCGCCCCGTCGCCGTCAGATTCCGGGCTAGAATGTCCGCCGCCCCCGCGAGACGGCTGCCGAACGCACGCGCCATGTCCCCCACCGCCCCCGACCCGGAAGCCCTGATCCGTCTCGGCGTTGCCGTCCTGGAGACGGAGGCGGCGGCCATCCGCGACCTCGTGCCCCGCGTCGGCGGGGACTTCGCCCGGGCCTGCGAATACCTGCTGGCCTGCCGCGGCCGCATCGTCGTCCTCGGCATGGGCAAGTCGGGCCACGTGGGCGGCAAGATCGCCGCGA
>CALMKJ010000135.1 GCA_937867305.1 uncultured Ectothiorhodospiraceae bacterium
GGTGGGAGCCGTGCCCGCCGCGACCGCAGGGACCGCTGCCGCGGGCGGGGGCGGAGTCCCTGTCACGGCCGGGCTCGCCGCGGGTGCGGACGGGGGCGCGGCCGCAGGCCCGGTCACCGCAGGGGCGGCCAGGGCGGTGGGTGGGGTGGTGCCGGCCTGGTCGAGCGGCACCGGCTCCGGGGTGCGCTCGTAGCGCCACCACAGCACACCGAGCGTGACCAGTGCGGCCACGACGACGTAGGTCATGAGCCGCACGGGCGGGTCCGAGCTGCGGACCTCCTGGCGCCGGGACAGGTCGGCCACCAGCCCCGGCGGGGTGTGTCCCTCGCGGTCGTAGGCCTCGACGATGGGGCCGGCGGGCAGGCCGAGCAGCCGCGCGTAGCTCCGCAGGTAGCCTCGCACGAAGGTCGGCTCCGGGAGGGAGCGGTGGTCGTCGCGCTCGAGGGCGTCCACGACGCGGCGGTCCAGTCGCAGGCGCACCGCCACGTCGTCCTGGCTGAGCCTCGCTGCCGTGCGCGCCTCGCGCAGACGGCGCCCCGGACTCTCGGAGCCGTCCTCGACCGCGCCGGGGATGTCGAAGGGATGGACTGTCACTTGGTGCGTCCCAGGGAGACCTCACGGGCCTCGGCAGAGTCGGGGAAACGGGACCTCAGGAGCCCTGCGTAGTTTGCCGCGGCCCGGGTGTCGCCGAGCGCGCGCTCGATGCGGACCGCGAGGGCGAGGCTCTGGGCGCCCGGTTCGGTGGCGTCGTGGTAGCGATTGAGGAGGCCGCGCGCGGCGTCGGCCCGCCCCTGAGCGAGGCTGAGCTCCGCCAGGGCGAGCAGGGCGGGTGGGAACGAAGGCCTCGCCGTCAGGGCCTGGCGCAGGTACTCCTCCGCCCGGGCCGGCGCCCCGTGCCGGCTCATGCAGAGCCCGGCGTTGGTGTAGGCGATCTCCGGTGTCTCGTAGCCGCGGTTCTCCGCAGCGTGCCGGAACTGCTCCTCGGCCTCGGGCACCCGGTCGAGCCGGCAGAGGAAGTTGCCGAAGTTGGTCGCGATGGAGGCGTTTTCGGGCGCGAGCCGCAGGGCGTCCCGGAAGTGCGACTCGGCCGCCTCGTTCTCCCCGAGGCGGTCGTAGAGCACGGCAACGGCCAGGTGGGCGTCGGGCGAGTCGGGGTCGGCCTTGACGGCCCGGCGCAGCTTGTCGAGGGCGATGTCGGTCTTGCCCTCCTGCAGATAGCCGATGCCGAGCTGCAGGTTGATCTGGGCGAGGCGCGCGGCCCGCGTCTCCGGGTCCAGGGTCTGGCCGCCGGCGCAGCCCGCCAGGGCCGCCGCGGCGGCGAGCGCGAGAAGGATCCCTCTGGTCATTGCCCGCCACCCTCCGCGTAGACCGGATACGGGCAGGATAGCCGGGCCCGGCGCGGACGCGCCAGCACCCGGCCCACCAGCTGCCCGCAGGCGGCGTCGATGTCCTCGCCGCGGGTCCTGCGGGTGATGGTCATCAGCCCCGCCTCGAGCAGGACCTCCCGGAAGCGGTCGACCACGGCGACCGCGGAGCGGGCGTAGCCCGACTCCGGGAACGGGTTGAAAGGGATCAGGTTGACCTTGGCGGGCCGGTCGCGCAGCAGCGCGGCGAGTTGCCGGGCGTGCTCGAGCGAGTCGTTCACCCCCGCCAGCATGACGTATTCGAAGGTCACCACCGACTTCGGGGCCTCCGCGACGTAGCGCCAGCAGGCCTCGAGGAGCTCGCGGATGGGGTACTTGCGGTTGATGGGGACCAGCTGGTCGCGCAGGGGGTCGTTCGGGGCGTGCAGCGACACCGCCAGGCTGACCGGGCACTCGACCCGCAGGCGCTCGAGCGCGGGCACCACCCCGGCCGTGCTGAGGGTCACCCGCCGGCGGCCGAGGCCGAAGGCGAGGTCGTCGAGCAGGAGCTGGAGGGCGGGCAGGACCTGGTCGAGGTTGAGCAGTGGCTCGCCCATCCCCATCAGGACGACGTTGGTGAGCGGGCGCCCGGCGCCCCCCGCCGCCAGCTCGCGCCGGGCCTGCCAGACCTGGCCGACGATCTCGGCGGTGGTGAGGTCGCGGTTGAAGCCCCGGTAGCCGGTGGAGCAGAAGCTGCAGCCGAGGGCGCACCCCACCTGGGAGGAGATGCAGAGGGTCCCGCGCTCCTCGTCGGGGATGTAGACGGTCTCGACGCAGTTGCCGTCGTCGAGGCCCATCAGCCACTTCCAGGTCCCGTCCACGGACTGCTGGCGGCCCGCCACCGGCGGCGGCTCCACCCGGGCCGTCTCCTGGAGCCGGGCGCGCAACGCCCGGCTCAGGTCGGTCATCGCCTCGAAATCGAGCACGCCCCGGTGGTAGACCCACTTCAGGACCTGGGTCGCGCGGAAGGGTTGTTCGCCGAGCCCGGCGAAGAACTCCCGCAGCGCCGCGGGGCTCAGGCCGAACAGGTTCACGCGGGGCTCGGGCACGGCCTCAGCGGGTCCGTTTGCAGATCTCTTCCGGCCGGAAGAAATACGCGATCTCGGTGGCGGCGGTCTCCGGCGCGTCCGACCCGTGCACCGCGTTCTCCTCCACGCTGGTCGCGTAGTCGGCCCGGATCGTCCCGGGCGCGGCCTTGGCGGGGTTGGTGGCGCCCATCACCTCGCGGTTGCGGGCGATGGCGTTTTCGCCCTCGAGCACCTGGACCATCACCGGGCCGGAGGTCATGAAGGCAACCAGGTCCGCGTAGAAGGGCCGCTCCCGGTGGACGGCGTAGAAGCCTTCGGCCTGCTCCCGGGTGAGGTGCAGCATCCGCGCCGCGACGACCCTGAGGCCCGCCTTCTCGAAGCGGGAATAGATCTCGCCGATCACGTTCTTCGCGACCGCATCGGGCTTCACGATGGACAGCGTGCGCTCAATCGCCATAGGTCTCGTTTCCTTGAAGGAGGACAGGGGCGGGGCCCCGCGCGGCCCGGCCCTTCAGCGTGGCCCGCCCGCGGGGCGGGCGGTCGCGGCTCCGCCCGGGCGGCCTCAGTACCGCCCGTGCTGCTTGGTGATGTAATTCGCCATCTCGACGTACTGGGCGTTCATCCGGCGCAGGATCTGGTGCACCGCCTGGACGATGGCCTGCATCAGCCGGTACACGATCCAGGGCTGGTCCTGCAGCAGGGCCTCGACCCGGTCCCGGTCGAAGCTGATGACCCCTGCCTCACCCACCGCCCGCAGGGTCGCGCTGTGGGGGCGGCCCGTGACGAAGCCCATCTCGCCCGCCAGGTCGCCCGGGCGCAGGAGCGCGAGCGTGGTCCACTCGCCGCACCCGCAGTCCCGCGTCACCGCAATCATGCCTTCGGTGACGAGGTGGAAGGCGCGGTCGGTGTGGCCTTCCGCAATCAGGACCTCGTCCGCGGCCAGCCGGCGGGCCTCGCCGATCCCGGCCAGGGTCCGGCACTGCTCGTCGTCCAGCTGGGCCGCCAGGGAGGACCCCCGCAGCGTGTCGTAGACGGTCGACGGATCCATCGCCCGTGCCTCGCCAGTCACCCGATCGAGCCAGTAAGTTTGGCGGGGAACGGCGGGGACTGCAACGAGATCAGGACGGCATGTCGAAGGTGACCGCGGTCCGGCTGCTGCTCATCTCGTGGGGCCCGCAGGTGACGACCGCACCCCGGTCCTGGCGCCGCGCGACCTCCTTCACCCCGTCCCGGGCCACCAGGGTGGCGAGACTCACCCCGTTCAGGAAGCGGTGGATGTGCTCGCTCAGCTCGCACCAGAGCTCGTGGGTGAGACAGCGCTGGTCGGCCTGACAGTTGCCGCGCCCGCCGCAGCGCGTGGCGTCCACCGACTCGTCCACCGCCTCGATGACCTCGGCCACGGCGATGTCCTGGGCCGGGCGCCCCAACCGGTATCCGCCACCGGGGCCCCGGGTGCTCTCCACCAGGCCCTTGCGTCGCAGCCGCGAGAAGAGCTGCTCCAGGTAGGAGAGCGAGATCGCCTGGCGGCGGGAGATGTCGGCCAGGGTCACCGGGCCCTCGTCCCGGTGGAACGCCAGGTCCAGCATGGCAGTGACGGCGTAGCGCCCTTTGGTGGTGAGCCTCATGTGGGGAACCCCGCGCGGATGCCTTCCGGCTCGAT
>CALMKJ010000136.1 GCA_937867305.1 uncultured Ectothiorhodospiraceae bacterium
CGCTTACCCGCTTACCCGCTTACCCGCGGCCCTTCGCGCGCCGCGCGTAACCGATGCCCGCGAGGCCGAGTCCGAGCAGCGCCAGGGTGGCGGGCTCGGGGACGCGCTGGGGCGGGCTGTAAGACACGGTCAGGTCGATGGCGTCGTTGCCGCAGTTCTGGGTCCAATGCAGATACCAGTCATCGTTGGCCTGCAATCCCGTCCAGTCCGACCCGAACAGGGATACCGGGACCGCTGCCTCGATGACGTAATGGCTCCCCCCGAGCGTCCCGAGCGCCGTGGGTGTGGACGCCGAGTACGCGACGCTCGCGGAGCCCCGCAGGTTTCCGGTGATCATCGACGTGGGGTCGGAAACCGCGTCGTTGAGGCCGTCGTCCAGCTTGCCCTTCCAGGTGCCGTTCCAGTTGGGGTTGAAGATGGTATTGCCCCAGAGTGTGACCTGGTACACCTCGCCTTTCTCTGCCGTGTCGGCGCGGCTCGTATTCGTGACGTAGGCTGAGTTGTCCAGGGGCGTCGTGTCTCCGTTGAACGTCCCGAACCCATCCTTGGTCTTGACCGCGTACTCGTATACCGCTCTCCCGCCACCGTCCTTCGAGAAGCCGATCGCGATGTCGCCCGGTCCGTGCGTAGGGTCGTCCGGCTTGAGTCCGGTGACGATGGCGATGTAGAGGTGGGAACTGTCCCAGTCCACGTACATGGCTTCCGCGTCGTAGGCCTGGCCCCCGTAGCCGGGTGCGAGGTAACTGTCCTTCTGGTCTTCGACGACACTTTTCTTGGCAGTGAGACTTGCGGGCGACCATTCCGAGCCCGTGATTCCCCAGTCCGTCAGGCTGCCATCGATGGTGTAGGCGGAGGCCTCGGTCACGCCGAGCACGGCACCGGAGACCAAGGCGTAAGTCCAGAGTCGGGTCTTCTTCATGGGATCTGTCTTCCGCTAGTCAGGGGATTTCCCTTTGCCTATCTGGAAGCAATGATTGTGCCGTGCAGAAGGACTCTTTGATCATCAATGAGATAGCCCTCTGATGGGCTCGGCCTTCGGGGTGGGGCGAGGGTTCCAGTCAGCCTGGCCGACGGACTGGCGGAGGAAGCTGAGACCTGCCTCACTGTTTTCCCGAAAAGGGGTGTAAAGCAGTCCGACAGCGTGCCCTGGCCGGCAGGGGCGGGCTCCCCGGCCAGGGCCGCGCGGATCAGGAATTGCGCGCGCGGCGCAAGAGCGGCACCAGGCCGGCCAGGGCAGCGAGGAGAAGCGGGGCCGACGCCGGCAGCGGCACCGCCTGCGGAATGGGTGTCCAGCCGACGTCCGAGAGGGCCGCCACGTCGAGCCTCGTCAGAACCTTGCGGACGCCTGCCGCCAGGGTCGGGTCCATCGCAGCCTCTTGCAGGTCGGACGTGCCCGGTGCGGTGCTGGTCGTCCCTTCCTTCCAATGGGCGAGGTCCGGGTCCAGACCGGCCCCGCCGCCCCACAGTGAGACGGTGGCTGGACCCATGAAGGTCGTACCCTGGACCCGGTCGTCCCAGGAGTCGGCGGTCCCGAATCCCAGCAGATGGGTCATTTCGTGCAGTGCCACCGAGAACAGGTCGTAGCCGGAGAAACCCTCCGTGCTGGACGGGTCGGCGTCGACGTACCAATTGACGCCCGTCCCGGAGGCAAAGGCGATGCTGCCGCCCCACGGACCGAAGTCGGTCGCCTGCCCCAGCAGGGCTCCGGTCTGGCCACGGGCGGCTGCCGTCGCCAGGAACTCCGGGGATCCCGCCGCCGAGTAGCCGCCGACCGACGTGACCGCGAGCACTCCGCTCTCGAGGTTGCGCGCCCCCACGAAGACAAGAACCTGATCGACGGGCACGACGAGGTTCGGGAGCTCCACCTGAGACCCGGTGCCCGGGCTCTCCACTCGGGCATAGAACTGGTTGTCTCCCGCGGGCGTGATCGCGGAGAGGGTGTCGGAAAACAAGCCCTCCAACACGGAGGCCGAGCCCTCGAGGACTGCCCGCCGGGCCTGCCCATCGGCACTGGTGGCGCTGAAAAAACCGGAGGTGTCGTACCGATAGTCGAGCGTGAGCGTGAGTGCACCCACATCCCGGACGGTTGCCACGACGGCCAGGCCGACCAGGATGCTTTTCAGCGACGGTCCGAAGTGCATACCCACCCCTCCGCGTCCCCTCGGTGTACACGAAAACCAACGGCACCATTGATGACCGCAAACGGGACGGGCAGCAAGAACCGCGCCTTGGTTCGAGAAGTTTTTCCGATCAGAGGGTTAGGAGATCCAGGTCGGCCGGCCTGCCCGATGGTGTCAGACATTCCGACACCGTCGTCGAAGTGCCGGGCGCCGCTAACGCGGTGGAAGCGTCGCCCCGTACCTCGGCGCGCGCTCCCACTGGAGCGAGGTGCGCACGATGACCTCCAGGTCGTCGTAGCGGGGGGTCCAGCCGAGGACCTCGCGCACGCGGGAGGCCCCGGCGACGAGGCTCGGCGGGTCGCCCGCGCGCCGGGGCTGCTCGATGACCCGGAGGGGGGCGCCGTGCACGCGCGCGACCGTGTCGAGCACCTCGCGCACGCTGTAACCGTGGCCGTACCCGCAGTTGAGGGTGACCGACCCGCCGCCGGCGGCGAGGTAATCGAGCGCCTTCACGTGTGCCGAGGCCAGGTCCTCGACATGGATGTAGTCGCGCACGCCCGTGCCGTCCGGGGTGGGGTAGTCGGTGCCGAAGATGGAGACCGAGGGGCGCTTGCCGACCGCGTGCTCGCAGGCGACCTTCACGAGCAGCGTCGCCTCCGGGGTCGACTGGCCGATCCGCCCGCCGGGGTCGCTGCCGGCGACGTTGAAGTAGCGCAGGATGACGTGCCGCAGGGGGGTCGCGAGGGACAGGTCCCGCAGCATCTGCTCGCTCATCAGCTTCGACATGCCGTAGGGGTTGATCGGGGCCGTGGGTGAGTCCTCGGTGGCTGGCATGCGCTCCGGGATCCCGTAGACGGCGGCGGTCGAGGAGAAGATGAAATTCCGGACGCCCGCCTCGGCGCAGCATTCCAGCAGGCTGCGGGTGTTGCAGGTGTTGTTGCCGTAGTACTTGAGCGGCTTCTCCACGGACTCGGGGACGATGGTGTGGGCCGCGAAGTGCAGGACGGAGTCGACGGCGTGCTCGCGCAGCAGACGGCTGACGAGGGCCCGGTCCCCGGTGTCGCCGACGACGAGCTCCGCGCCGAGCACCGCCTCCGGAAAGCCCTTCGAGAGGTTGTCGAGCACCACCACCCGGTGGCCGAGCTCGGCGAGCTGGCGCGTCACGTGGCTGCCGATGTAGCCGGCGCCTCCCGTCAGCAGGATGTTTCGGGTCATGCCTGTCTCCTTCGCAGTTTCTTGTGCAGCCCCTGTCGCGTGATGCCCAGCAGTGCCGCGGCCCGGGTGCGCTGGCCGCCGCTCGCGGCGAGTGCGCGCCGGATGAGCTCGGATTCCAGGGCCTCGACCTGCCGGGGCAGGTTCAGGCCGTCTCCCTCGGCCACGGCGGGCGTTCCCGGCCAGTGGCGCAGCTCCTCCGAGCAGCGCTCCAGCCCGAGAGGCTCCCCTGCCGGGGTCAGCGCCACGAGCCGCTCCACCTCGCGCTTGAGCTGGCGGACGTTCCCGGGCCAGGGGTAGGCCTCGAACAGGGAGAGTACCTCGGGGGTGACGGTGGGCTCGGGGCGTCCGAAGCGTCGGGCGGTGTCCACCAGGAAGGCCCGGGTCAGCTCCGCCACGTCCTCGGGCCGCTCGCGCAGGGGCGGCACCCGGACCTCGACCGCGAAGAGCCGGTAGTACAGGTCCTCGCGGAACGACCCCCGGGCGACCGCGGCCCGCAGGTCGCGGTTGCTCGCGCTGACGACCCGGAAGTCGTAGCGGCGGACCTGTCCGCTGCCGAGGCGCGTCCCTTCGCCCTCCTGGATCGCGCGCAGGAACTTGGGCTGGATGGAGAGCGGCAGGTCGGCGATCTCGTCCAGGAACAGGGTGCCGCCCGCGGCCTCCTCGAATCGCCCCCCGCGGCTTGCCACCGCACCGGTGAAGGCGCCCCGGTCGAAGCCGAAGAATTCGCTCTCCATCAGCGTTTCCGGGATCGAGGCGCAGTTGACGGCGACGAAGGGCCGTTCGCGCCGCTCGCTCAGGTCGTGCAGGAGCCGGGCGACCACCTCCTTGCCGGTGCCGTTCTCGCCCTGGACGAGGACGTTCACGGGGGTCGTGGCCAGCGCGCGCACCATCTGGATCACCGAGCGCATCGCGGGGCTCTCCGCCACCAGGGGCACGTCGCCGAGGTAGGTGCTGCGCAGGCGCTGGACCTCCTGGTCGAGCCCCGCGCCGACGGCGCGGATCTCCCGGTTCACGAGCACGCTCTCCACCGCCGCTCCGAGCTGCCGCGCGACCCTCTCCAGGAGGGCCACGTCGGCCTCCCCGAAGCCGCCCGTCCGGCGGTTCAGCACCTCGACCGCGCCGATGACCCCTTGCCCGGAGGGGCTCGGGATCGGGACGCAGGCGAGGTTGCGGGTCTCGAAACCGGTGCGGGAATCCGTCTCGCGGTGGAAGCCGCTCGAGAGGCTCGGCCGGTTCTCCACGACGGGTCGTCCGGAGGTGACGGTCCGCCCGACGACGCTCTCGGCCCGCGGGGCCTCGATCTGGCGCTCCCGGATCCCGGTGCCGATCTTGGCCCAGATGGGTGTTTCCCCCGGCTCGGCGACGAACACCGTGGCCCGCTCGGTGTCGAGGGCGGGTGGGAGGAGCTCCACCAGGACGCCGATCAGGTCCTCGTAGCGGCCCTCCGCCCAGCCGCGGCCGACGTGCTCGAGGCGTGCGCGCAGGACGGCGAGGCGCTGGTGCAGGTCGGCGGGCGCGGGGAGGTGGTCGGGCATGGTGATGGCAACTCCGTTACCTTCAGCGTCAACGTGCGTTGACGCTTGAGCCCCCACGAGGGCGGGGCAGGGCCCGCAGGCGGCAGCCCGTGGCGGCGGCGGGCGGCCAGGATCGCCCCGGGCCCGGGAAACCGGTGGAGGGAGCCAGGGCCGGCACGAAGCCTGCATTGCCGGAGAGGGTCACTCATCCGACACACTCGAGACGCCCATGGTCCGGTTCCTCCTGCTCGCACTGGCGTGCGTCGTGGCCGCGCAAGGCGGGTTCGTCGCGTTCGCCGACCAGTTGGGCGTGCCGGGGTTCGGGGACCACCTGGCGGCGCTCACGATCGCGTGGCTGATGCTGCCGTTCCTGACGGGCGTCGAGAACTGACGGCGCCCTCGACCGGCGCTGCCTTCGAGGGGTGCCGCCTTCGACCGGCGCTGCCTTCGCGGGGAAGCCGGCAGGCGCCGGCGGGCTCAGGCAAACAGGTCGACGAAGAGCGACCGGGGCAGGAGGCTCCGGGGCAGAAGCCCTCCCAGCGCCAGGTAGTCATCCACTCCCCCCTCGAGGGCCCGGGGACGGGCGAGCACCTCGCCCTGCAGGGGCAGCTCGTCCACGCTGGGGAGCGGGAGCGCCCGGGACCGCGCGGGCCAGGCGGGGGCGCGCCTTGGGGTCAGGGTCGCCAGGGCCCTGCCGTGGCCGTGCGCGAGGCGCGGCTCGGCGCGTGAGGGGGAAGGCAACGAGAAGGAGTCTTCGACGCCCATCTCCGAAACCGGCATCGCCCGCGCGGGGGGTTCGTGGAAGCCGTCACGGAGTGTAGCAGAGCCGGCGCTGAGATCGCCTTTTGCCCAGTTGGTTGCGTGCGCTCGCCCGATTTCGGCAACCGAAGGGACCTCCGCCCGGTTACCGGCTTCCGGGGCGGGCCCGGCGCCGGGTACGATGGGGCTTCGAAGGCCGCGCTCCGGCCGGTGGTGGCTTCGTCGATGGACCTTCCCGGGAACGTGCTCGAGGTGTCGATCCAGGACCAGCGCCTGCGCCACTGGCGCGACGGTGCGCTGCTCGCCGAGTACCCCGTTTCCACCGCCCGCAACGGCCCGGGAGAAATCATGGGCAGCGGTTGCACCCCGCGCGGCTGGCACCAGGTGCGGGCGCGGATCGGCGCGGGCGCGCCCCTGAACACCGTCTTCGTGCGCCGGCGGCCGACCGGCGAGGTCTACTCCGAGGCCCTCGCCCGGGAGTTCCCGGGGCGGGACTGGATCCTCACCCGGATCCTCTGGCTGAGCGGCCTGGAGCCCGGGCGCAACCGGCTGGGGGACGTGGACAGCTTCCGGCGCTTCATCTACATCCACGGCACGCCGGACGGCGTCCCCATGGGGGTGCCCGGCTCGCGGGGCTGCGTGCGCATGCGCAACCGCGACCTCCTGGAGGTCTTCGAGGTCGCATCCCCGGGTACCCGGGTGCTCGTCCGGGGGTAGGGGGGCGACGCGCGGCTGCCCCACCGGGGTGCTTGGGTACGACCCGGCGGGAGCCCGTTGGGGCGAGGCCGCGCTGCGGCCCGGTGCAAGGACGGCCCGGTGCAGGCATGAGTCTTGGCGTCCGCCCCGGGGACACCGTATCCTTACACGTTCTGGAGAGGTGCCGGAGTGGCCGAACGGGCTCGACTCGAAATCGAGTGACCCCCTTGCAGGGGTCCGTGGGTTCGAATCCCACCCTCTCCGCCAGAGCGCCTTTCAAAACTCGGTTTTTGAAGGACTTATCAGGAGTACTCTGGCGGGTCCCGTCACAAGCCCGCGCACGCCGGGGGGCTGTCCCCGCCCCAGGTCCTCGCCTGCGGGGCGTTGCGAGCGGCGGAGGGGCGGGGAGGGCGTTCTAAGCCTTCCGGTCCAGCGCCGCATAGAAGGCCCGGCGGCTGACGCCGGCCTGCCGGGCCATCGATGCGGTCAGGTCATGCCTGAACGGCGCCTTGGGACAATCGACAGTGACCTTCCAACGCTGGCCCTCGTCATCCTTGACCCACTGCTCGTGAGAGCCCGATCCCCGCGGCCGCGGCGCGAAGCCGAGCTGCGTCAGGATCCGCTTCACGTCGGCGCAGGTGAGCGGCGGATAGCGCCCACTCATGCCCGGCGCAGGTGAGGGGCGAGCACGACGGGCAGCGGCTCCCGAAACGCGCGGTGGCGAGCGCCACGGCAGCCCCACTGGCAGAGATAATAGCGAACCCACATCCACCAGGGCGCCCGACGGGTCAGGAGTTGTTCCCCGAAGGCGCGGTCCTCGCCCACCGTGGCCTCCGCCACATAGTCGTCGAGCATAGCGTCAAGCTTTGCGCGCACCTCCCCGAAGGTCTCGGCCTGGGCCGCCAGATCGAAGTCGAGGCAGAACGCCTGCCATTGGCCGTCCTTGCGCTCGGCGTAGCAATGCACCAGCAGCTCGTCGGCCTTCACGGATCTCCCCTCCCGACCTGAACGGAACCTCACCAAGGATAGCCCCGCTGGCCTCGCGGGGTCACGCACAGGCCGCCGACGGTGAGGTCGCAGTCCGCGCTCGGTCCTCAGAGGATTGCGTCGAGGTAGAAAGCCCCGAGCTGTCCCATCTGGCGCTCGATCCAGTCGGCCCGGGAGCGGACCCGGGGCGAGGGCGCGGCCGCGCTCAACGCCTCCGGGTTCGGCAATACCGCTGCCAGCCGGGCACTCTCCTGCGGGGTCAGGTCGCGGACCGCCTTGCGGAAGGAGCGCTCGGCCGCCGCCGCGGCGCCGTAGGTGCGGGGCCCGAACTGGGCGAAGTTCAGGTACATCTCCAGGATCCGGCGCTTCGGCCAGGTGAGCTCGATCAGCGCGGTGAGCCAGGCCTCCAGGCCCTTGCGCACCCAGCTGCGGTCGCGCCAGAGGAAGAGATTCCTGGCGACCTGCTGGGAGATGGTGCTGGCCCCCCGCACCCGTTGCCCAGCGGCCCGTTCCTCGATTGCGTCCCGGATCTCCCGCAGGTCGAAGCCGTAGTGGTGCGGGAAGCGCTGGTCCTCCGCGGCGATGACGGCGAGGAGCAGGTGCTCCGGCATGCGCTCGAGCGGGACCCAGCGGTGCGCGACCGGGGCGCCGCCCTTCCCGGAGAAGAGGTCGGGGAGCATGAAGGCGGAGACCGGCGGGTCGAGCCAGCGCAGGGCGAGCACCAGGGCAAAGCTCACGCCCAGCACCGCGAGGGTGACCGCTGTGGCCGCTCGAGCGAGCCGCCGGAGCGCCGATGTGCGCAAGGTCCTCTCCGGGTCCTCGGGATACGCCGCCTGGCGCGGGGGAGGCCCCGCGCGCGGCAGGAAGCGGGTGATTGCGGGGAAGGGCGGGAAAGGGGCGAGCCCCTCTCCCGCCGGCAGGAGCCTCAGTCGAGGATCGTGTACCCGATGGTCGCGGGCAGGCGGGGCATGGTCTGCTCCGGGAAGGGGCCGGTCAGTGCGTCCAGGAACGCGGCCACGTCCCGCGCCTGCTCGTCCAGCAGGTTCTTGTTGAGCTGCGAGGGGGCCATGACGCGCACCGCCTCCTCCAACGTCTTCACCTTCCCGTTGTGGAAATAGGGCGCGGTGAGGGCGATGTTGCGCAGCGTGGGCACGCGGAATTTGTGGCGGTCCGCCTCGTTCTGGGTGACGAGGAAACGGCCTTCGTCGTCCCGCAGGTTGTAGGTCTTCACGTATTCCGAGGTGTGGAAGGGGAAGGAGATGAAGAACCCCTTGCCGCCGGGCATCTCGGGGCCGTTGAAGGCGGGGCCGCGGTGGCAGGCGGTGCAGCCGAGCTCGTCGAAGGTCTTCATCCCCCGCACCTGCTGCGGGGTCAGGGCCGAGGCGTTGCCCTTCACGTAGCGGTCATAGGGGCTGCCCGGGGTGATGAGCGTGCGCTCGTAGGCGCCCACTGCCTTCGCCGCGTTCTCGGCGTTCACCGGGTCGTCGCCCCCGAAGACGGCCTTGAACTGTTCCACGTAGCCCGGGATCTGCCGGACCCGGGCGAGGGCGTCCTCGAGAGAGTTCATCCCCATCTCGACGCCGGCGACCACCGGACCCTTGGCCTGCTCCTCGAGGGTGGCTGCGCGCCCGTCCCAGAACTGCACCGAGTGGAAGGCGGAGTTCCAGACCGTGGGGGCGTTGCGCGGTCCGGCGAGGCCGTGCACCCCCATGGAAGTCGACCGGCTGTCGTCACCGCCCGTCATCAGGTTGTGGCAGGAGTTGCAGGATACGGTCCCCGTCGAGGAGAAGCGGGGGTCGAAGAAGAGTTGCTTGCCGAGCTCGATCTTCTTTGCCGTCGGGGGGTTGTCGGCCGGCGCGACGGCCTTGTCCGGGAGGGCCTGCCACTCGTAGCCGGACGAGGCTGCGGAGATGGCGAGCAGACTGGCGGCCAACGGGACGAGCACGGAGCGCTTCATGGGGTCCTCCTCGAGTGGGCAGGGGTTCGCCGGAAAGCCGGATGGATGCATGCCTGACGGCTGGCCCCGACGAGGGGCCAACTGTACACACTATACGGGTGCAATCCCCTCCGGTGATTCCTCGTTGACGCCGGTCAAGGGGTGGGTCGGCAAGGGGCCGCCCATGGGCACCCCCGCAGCCCGGGCCCTGGCTCAGGTGCCGTCGAGAGGGGCGAGGACGGGAGGGTGGCCGGACCTGGCGCGCAGCCAGTTGACGGCCTTCAGGACCCCGGGCTGGCGCACGAGCCGCTTCTCCAGACCGTACTTTCCCGGGAAGTCGGTGAGCATCAGGCCGATCAGCAGGGTCAGGAGCCCCTGCCCGGGGAGCAGGAGCATGCTGATCCCGGCGAGGACCAGGGCGACCCCGAGCATGTTCTTCAGCACGACGAGCGTGTGGTGTGCGACCGGGTGGCGGTCGTGCGCGTAGTCGCGCACCCGGTGCCGATGACGGAAGTACTCGGGCGGGATCCGGACCACCAGCACGGGCAGGAGGATCAGAGTGGCGACGAAGGAGAGGACGGAGAGCGCACCGAGCGCCCCCAGCAACACGCCGTTGTCAGCGACCCAATCCCAGGCGTTGCCCATCGGCAGTCTCGGTCAGCGGGGGCTTCCGGTGTGGCGTCTGGTCACAGGATGGGGCGGCGGCTGAACGAGTCCGGGCGAAAGCCCGTCATCTCCACCAGGGCCGCGCGGTTCTGGATCCGGAGCAGCCCGCCCCGGAGAACGGCCATGCCGGCCTCGCGCAATGTCCGCAACGTCCGGTTGACGTGGATGGTGGTCAGGCCGAGGGCGTCGGCGATGTGCTCCTGCTTCAGCGGCACGGGGATCCCCGCGCGCTCGTCCACCGGTCCCCGGGCGGCCAGCCGGTGCTGGATCTCCAGGAAGAGCTGGGCGATGCGCTCCTTTGCGGGGCGCCTGCCGAGGCTCGTCATGTGGTCGTGGGCGAGCGCCTCGTCCCGCGAGGCGATCCACGCCATCTGGATGGCCAGCATCGGGTGCTCACGGAACATCTCCATGAGCGAGTCCTGTCGGAACACGCAGACCCGCACGGCCGTCAGGGCCTGGGCCGAGTGCAGGACCGGACTCTCGGGGTCGGGCTGAAAGCCGATGAAGTCCCCCGGAAGGGCGAAGCGGAGCACCTGACGGCGCCCGTCGCTCAGGGTGCGGTGCAGCATCACCCAGCCCTGGAAGACGGTGAAGCTCTCGTCCAGTCGGGCGTCCTGAGGGTAGATCAGGGAGCCGGCCGGGACGTCGCGCTGCTCGAGGCGGTGCTTCTGCATCAACTCGAGCAGGCCGGTGGAAAGGGGCTCGAAGAGCGCCAGCCGCCGGATGGGACATTCGGCGCAGGGGGTGGGGTTTGCCGTGGGGGTGCCCGCCATGGAAGGTCTGTCCGCCAGGGGTCGAAACGACGCCGCGGACGACGCCGCACCATTCAGAATACTTGCAGGACCTCACGGCGACAAGGACCCGGGCGGGATTTCTCCGTTTCGGTGGCCGGGCCCCTTCGCTACAATGCGCTCCCAGGGGCGGGCGTTCCTGCCGGCCTGTTTTCGCGGGCAAATTCCATGGTCGACAGGCAGCGGGCAGGCCGGCTGGCGCAGCCACGCCGGGCGTTCTGATTCATGGCTGATCTCCGCCAACGCATCGAGGCGATCGCCCAACGCCGGATCCTTCTGCTGGACGGTGCGATGGGCACCATGATCCAGCGCTACCGGCTCAGCGAGGCGGACTTCCGGGGCTCACGCTTCGCCGACCATCCCACGGACCTGAAGGGCAACAACGACCTGCTCTGCCTGACCCGGCCCGAGGTGATTCGGGAGATCCACTCGGCCTACCTGGATGCCGGGGCGGACATCCTCGAGACCAACACCTTCAACGCAACGTCCATCTCGCAGGCGGACTACGGCCTGGAGTCGGTCGTCTACGAGCTGAACGCCGCCGGTGCCCGCCTGGCCCGCGAGGCCGCCGATGCGGCGACCGCCCGGGACCCCCGGAAGCCTCACTTCGTGGCGGGAGTGCTCGGCCCCACCAACCGCACCGCGTCCATCTCGCCGGACGTCAACAACCCCGGGTTCCGCAACGTCACCTTCGACGACCTGGCCGCAGCCTATCGCGAGTCCGTGCGTGGTCTCCTCGACGGGGGGGCGGACCTGCTGCTCATCGAGACGGTCTTCGACACGCTCAACGCGAAGGCCGCGGCGTTCGCGGTGGCCGAGGTCCTGGAGGAGCGCGGGCTCGACGTGCCGCTCATGATCTCCGGCACGATCACCGACGCGAGCGGCCGCACCCTCTCGGGGCAGACGGTCGAGGCGTTCTGGAACTCCCTCGCGCACACGCGGCCCTTCACCATCGGGCTGAACTGCGCCCTCGGGGCGCGCGAGCTCCGGGCTCACGTGGAGGAGCTCTCCCGGGTTGCCGACATGCGTGTCTCCGCGCACCCGAACGCGGGTCTGCCGAACGCCTTCGGCGAATACGACGACACCCCGGAGGGGATGGCGCGTGAGATCGGGGACTGGGCCCGGGAAGGGTTCCTGAACGTGGTCGGCGGCTGCTGCGGAACCACGCCCGAGCACATCGCCGCGATCGCCCGGGCCGTGGCGCCCTATCCGCCGCGCCCGATGCCGCAGGTGCCGAAGCGGTGCCGGCTTGCGGGCCTCGAGGCGCTCAACGTCGGTCCGGAGTCGCTCTTCGTCAACGTCGGCGAGCGCACCAACGTGACCGGCTCGGCGGCCTTCAAGCGCCTGGTGCTCGCCGGGGACTTCGAGGGGGCGGTGGACGTGGCGCGCCAGCAGGTGGAGAACGGCGCCCAGGTCATCGACGTGAACATGGACGAGGGGATGCTGGACGGCCGCGAGGCGATGGTCCGGTTTCTCCACCAGATCGCGTCCGAGCCGGCGATTGCCCGCGTCCCGGTGATGATCGACTCCTCCCGCTGGTCGGTGCTGGAGGCAGGGCTGAAGTGTCTCCAGGGCAAGGGGATCGTCAACTCCATCAGCCTGAAGGAGGGCGAGGAGCCCTTCGTGCGGCAGGCGCGTCTCGCCCGCCGGTATGGTGCGGCGGTGGTGGTCATGGCCTTTGACGAGGCGGGCCAGGCCGACACCCTGGAGCGCAAGGTCGCCATCTGCACCCGGGCCTACCGCATCCTCACGGAGCAGGTGGGCTTCCCGCCCGAAGACATCGTCTTCGACCCGAACATCTTCGCGGTCGCCACGGGGATCGAGGAGCACAACGGCTACGGGGTCGCCTTCATCGAGGCGACGCGCCGGATCAAGGCGACCCTGCCCCACGCCCTGGTCTCCGGGGGCGTCTCGAACGTCTCCTTCGCCTTCCGGGGCAACGACGCGGTGCGCGAGGCCATCCACGCGGTGTTCCTCTACCACGCCGTCCAGGCCGGCATGGACATGGGGATCGTCAACGCCGGCCAGCTGGCGGTGTACGCGGAGCTCCCGGAGGAGCTGCGCGAGCGTGTGGAGGACGTGGTGCTGAACCGGCGCGTCGACGCCACGGAGCGCCTGCTCGAGGTGGCCGGGCGGTACCGGGGAGAGGGCGGGGGCGCCACCCGGGAGGTCGACCTCGGCTGGCGGGTCTGGCCCGTGGAGAAGCGCATCGAGCACGCCCTCGTGCAGGGCATCGACCAGTGGGTGGTCGAGGACGCCGAGGAGGCGCGCCAGAGCCTGCCGAGCCCGCTGGCCGTCATCGAGGGGCCGCTCATGAGCGGCATGAGCACGGTGGGCGACCTGTTCGGCGCGGGGAAGATGTTCCTGCCCCAGGTGGTGAAGAGCGCCCGGGTGATGAAGAAGGCGGTGGCCCATCTGGTGCCCTTCATCGAGGCAGAGCAATCCCAGGGGGCCCGCGCCGCCGGCCGGATCCTGATGGCGACGGTCAAGGGGGACGTCCACGACATCGGCAAGAACATCGTGGGCGTCGTCCTGCAGTGCAACAACTTCGAGGTGATCGACCTCGGCGTGATGGTGCCGGCGCAGGTCATTCTCGACGCCGCCCGCACGCGTGGGGCTGACCTCATCGGCCTGTCGGGCCTCATCACCCCCTCGCTGGACGAGATGGTCCACGTGGCGCGCGAGATGCAGCGCCAGGGCTTCACGGTACCGCTCCTGATCGGCGGGGCGACGACCTCGGCGATGCACACCGCCGTGAAGATCGACCCCCAGTACGCCGGTCCCGTGGTCTACGTGAAGGACGCCTCCCGGGCGGTCGGTGTCGCCCAGAGCCTGTTGAGCCCGGAGCAGCGGGGCGCCTACGTGGACCGGGTGAAGTCCGACTACGCGGCCAAGCGCGACCAGCACGCCGCGCGCAGGCAGCAGGCCAGCGGACTGCCGATCGGGGCCGCCCGGGCCAACCGGACGCGCATCGAGTGGGCGGGCTACGTGCCGCCCGCGCCCCGCGAGCCGGGGGTGCGGGCCTTCGTGCGCTACCCGCTCGCCGAGCTGGTGCCCTACATCGACTGGACGCCGTTCTTCAAGGCCTGGGAGCTGCTCGGGAGCTTCCCGGCGATCCTCGAGGACCCCGTGGTGGGTGGGGAGGCGCGTACCCTCTACGCCGATGCCCGGGAGATGCTGGAGCGGATCGTCGCCGAGGGCTGGATCGAGGCACGCGCCGTGGTGGGGTTCTTCCCGGCCAACGCCGTCGGCGATGATGTCGAGGTCTACAGGGACGAGAGCCGTGCGGGCGTGCTCCTCACCCTGCACCACCTGCGTCAGCAGACCGTCCGTCCCGACGGCAAGCCCAACCAGTGTCTGGCCGACTTCGTCGCACCGAAGGAGACGGGGCTCGCGGACTGGATCGGGGCCTTCGCGGTGACGGCGGGGCACGGCATCGAGGGCAAGCTCGCGGAGCTCGAGGCGGCGCACGACGACTACCGGGCCATCCTGTTGAAGGCGCTCGCCGACCGTCTGGCGGAGGCCTTCGCCGAGCGCCTGCACGAGCGGGTCCGCCGGGAGCTCTGGGGGTACGCGCCCGCCGAGCGCCTGGACAGCGATGCCCTGGTCCGCGAGGAGTACCAGGGCATCCGGCCCGCGCCGGGCTATCCGGCGTGCCCGGACCACACCGAGAAGGACCTCCTGTGGGAGCTCCTCGACGTGGAGGCGGTCACGGGGATCCGGCTGACGGAGACGAAGGCGATGATGCCCGCGGCCTCGGTGAGCGGGTTCTATTTCTCCCACCCCCAGGCCCGCTACTTCGCCGTGGGTCGAGTCGAGCGCGACCAGGTCGAGGACTACGCTCGCCGCAAGGGCATGACGGTGTCTGCAGTGGAGCGCTGGCTCGCCCCCAACCTCGCCTATGATCCAACATAAGGAAACTCCTGACGCGGCCGACTGTCGCATGAGGAGGGCAGGGGAGCCCGGTAGGCACCCCGCCGGGAGCGGTCCGTGCAGTCCGATGCAGGCATGCAGAGTCTTCAAACAGTGACTCCGGGAGGGTCAGGTCCCACCCGGCGACGGTACCTGCTGACCGGTGCCCTTGCGCTCGTCGCGCTTGCCCTGTCGCCGGCAGGGGCCGTCGCGCCGCTCTCGCAAGCGCAAGCGGGGCCCGCCGCACTCGCCCCGACGGCGAGCCAGGTGAAGGCCACCAGTCTCATCACCCGCATCATCGACAAGCAGCATTATCTGAACGTGAGCCTCGACGACGCGTTCTCGAGTCGCGTGTTCGAGAGGTATCTGGAGAACCTGGACCCGAATCGCAGCTACTTCCTGGCGGAGGACGTGGCCCGCATGTCCCGGTACCGGGACAAGCTGGACGACGCGTTGCGCCAGGCCCGCCTGGATGCCGCGTACCAGATCTTCGCGGTCTATCGGGCGCGGCTCGGCGAGCGGGCGCGTCAAGCGCTTGCGTTGCTCGACGGGCCCTTCGATTTCACCCGGGACGAGGATTTCCGGATCGACCGCAAGAATGCCCCGTGGCCGCGCGACCGCAAGGAGCTCGACGAGGTCTGGCGTCAGCGGGTGAAGAACGACGTGCTCAATCTCATGCTGGCGGGACGGACCCAGAAGGAGGCCGAGCGCACGCTCAGGCGCCGTTACGAGGCCCTTGCGCGCAGGGCGGAGCAGTTCAACGCGGAGGACGTGTTTCAGATCTTCATGAATGCCTACGCGGGCAGCATCGAGCCACACACCGCGTATCTCTCTCCGCGCAACTCGGAGAATTTCCAGATCCAGTTGAGCCTGTCCCTGGAGGGGATCGGGGCGGCGCTGCAGGGCGAGGATGAATACACGGTCGTCCAGCGGGTCATCCCCGGCGGTCCGGCCAGCCTGAGCGGGCAATTGCAGGCCCAGGACCGCGTCACGGCGGTGGGGCAGGGCCCGGACGGCCTGCTGGTGGACGTCGTCGGTTGGCGCCTCGACGACGTGGTCGAGCTGATCCGCGGGCCGAAGGGGTCGACGGTGCGGCTCGAGGTGCTGCCAAAGGGTGCCCCGGATGGCGGGCCCCGCAAGATCGTGACGTTCACCCGCGACCGGGTGCGCCTGGAGGAGCAGGCGGCCAAACGCTCCGTCATCGAGGTCTTTGGCCTGGACGGGGCGCCTCGGCGCATCGGGGTGGTCAACATCCCGACCTTCTATCTGGACGCCGCCGCGCGGGCCCGGGGAGAGACCGACTACCGGAGCACCGCCCGGGACGTCGCGCGGCTCCTCGCGGAGTTGGAAAGGGAGGGGGTGGACGGTGTCGTGCTCGACCTGCGGGGGGATGGAGGGGGCGCCCTGAGCGAGGCGGTGGAGTTGAGCGGGCTGTTCATTCCCACGGGCCCGGTGGTGCAGATCCGTGACGCGACCGGCAAGGTCCAGGTCCTGGAAGACGGGGATGACACCGTTGCCTACGCGGGACCGCTGATGGTGCTGGTCGACCGGGAGAGCGCCTCGGCCTCGGAGATCGTCGCGGCAGCCCTGCAGGACTACGGTCGCGCCCTCGTCGTGGGGGAACCGACGTTCGGCAAAGGCACCGTCCAGAGCCTGATCGACCTCTCCCGGCTCGCCCGCGGGGCGGCCGGCGACCTGGGCCAGCTCAAGGCTACGGTGGCGCAGTTCTTCCGGATCAACGGCAGCAGCACTCAGCACCGTGGCGTGGTGCCCGACCTGACGCTCCCGACCGCATCCGACCCGTCGACGGACGGAGAGCGCTCGTTCGACAACGCCATCCCCTGGGCGAAGGTGGAGGCGGCCCGCTACCGGGTCGGCGGTGATCTGCTGTCCCTCTTGCCGACCCTGCGCGCCCGCCATCAGTTGCGGGTGGGGGTCGACCCGGGTTTCCGCTGGCTGCTCGAAGAGGGTGCGGCGCAACTGGCCGTGTCCAACCGTTCCACGACCTCACTGGCGGAGAATCGCCGCCGCGCCGAGCGCGAGGCGGAGCGGCGGGCGCGCTACGAGCGGGAAAGCCAGTTCCGCCTGGCCCGCGGCCTGGCTCCCCGCAAGGAAGGAGAAGAGGAGGAGACGGACGCCTCGGCTGCGAAGAGCCCCGAAGAGGACGTCTGGCTCATCGAGACTGCGCACATCCTCGCGGACATGGTGGATCTGGTCCGGTCCTCGCCCCGACTGCGCACGGTGGGCGGTGGCGCGGGGGGCCTGGCGGCGGCCTGCGTCTCGGGGCCCTGCGCGGACAACCCCGGACTCTGACCCGGACCCTCAGGAGGCGGGTCGTCGCGCAGGCCGATTCGTCGCGCAGGGTGCGGGAGTGACCGGGCTCCTCAGCCGAGGGAGCGGGTCGTGGGGGCGCTCGGGAGCGAGGAGATGTGCTGCCGGCGCTGCAGCCAGTCCCTCAGCCGTACCACGTCCGCGAAGGGCGTGTATCGGCCGTCTCCGTTCAACAGCACGATCAGCAGGGGCCGCTGCGCGATGTCCGCCTGCATCACGAGGCAACGTCCTGCCTCGTTGATGTAGCCGGTCTTGCTCAGGCCGATGTCCCAGTCTTCCGCCCTCACCAGACGGTTCGTGTTGCGGAACTCCAGGCTTCCGGAGTCCTCGGGGAGCGCCAGGGTGTACTGGGGGGTGGTGGTCACCTGACGAATGGTGGGATACGCGTAGGCGGCCTTCACCATCCGTACGAGGTCCTGGGCCGTGGACGTGTTCGCCGGGTTCAGGCCCGTCGGGTCCGCGAAGCGGCTGTCCACCATACCGAGTGCCCTCGCCTTGCGGTTCATGGCGGCGACGAACTCGGGCTTGCCTCCGGGGTAGGTGCGTCCGAGGGCCGAAGCGGCCCGGTTGTCCGACGAGACGAGGGCCAGGTAGAGCAGTTCGTGGCGGGTCAGTTGGGTGCCCAGGGGGAGCCGCGAGCGCGACCCCTTCAGCCAGTCCACGTCCTCGTCGGTCACCTCGAGGGTCTCTTCCAGCGGCAGACGGGCATCGAGCACCACCATCGCGGTCATCAGCTTGGTGATGGAGGCGATGGGCAGGCGCGTCTCGCTGTTCTTCTCGTAGAGCACGGCGTTCTGCCGCTGATCGACGATGAGCGCCGAGCCGGAGGCCAGGTGCAGGTGGTCGGGACTCGACTCGGCCACCGCGGAGATCGCGGGGACGGGCGTTGGCCGGTGTGTCACGCAGAGGGCGGCCCTGCCGCGGGGGAAGGAGGCCCGTGCGAGCGCCGGGGCGCCCTGGCGCGACTTCTTCACCGCCACGCGCGCTGGCGCCGACCGGGAGCCCGAGGCAGCGCGGGGACCGGTGCGGGAGACGGCGGTGGGGGTCTTCCCGGGTGTCCTGCGGGTGGCTGTTGCCTTTGTGGACGAGGCCTTGGCAGTGGTGGCCCTGGCGGACGTCCCCCTGGCGCCAGTCGCCCGGGCCGCTGTGCCCTTGGCCGGTGCGGTGCCGACGGTCCGGGCCGGGGTGGCGGTGCGGCTGCTCGCCGGGCGCACGGCCGTCGCCTTGTTCGAAGAGGAGGCGTTGCCGGTCGCCGGCGCGGCCAGAGCCGGCGTGCTGGCGACAAGGAGCATGCTCAGAATGGTTGCCACCTTTCGCACGTTGGTCTCCCTCGGTTGCACCCGGTGTCTGGCGATCTACATCGGCCAGACTTCGAAAGTATAGAGGGTTATGCGCGCACTCTCATGACGCGCCTCAAGTATCGAGCCAGGAACGCCAGCGGTCCAGTCCCTCGGCGGCGTGTCACTCGGTCCCGCTGGTCACCAACGGAGCTCGAGCAGGCCCCGGAACCATGCGCGCAGCGCACCCCAGCGGGCGGCGAGACCCCGGCGCTCGAGTTGGGCAATCCGCTGGTTCATCTCCCGCAGCGTGTAGACGATGACCTCGTCGTAGCTGACCGTTCCCTCGGGGGCGGTGCCACGTGCCTCCGTGGTGACCGGCGCGGGCGTCGGAGCCGGGCTGGCGGGGGCAAGCGGCGTGGGACCTGTCCCGGCGGCCGCACGGGGCGTGGGGTCTGCGCCGGCGGCCGCAGCGGGCGGTGCCGGTGGCCCAGGTATCTTGGCTCCCAGCTGTTCCCGTGGGGGGCCGAGGCGGGTCACGGGGCTCGGGGGCTCACGGGAGATCGCCGGCTTGAGCTTGATGGGCTTCTGCGGCCGCTGACTGTAGTCGCGGGTACGCCGCGCGGCGGGTGCCGGGGCCTCGCTGGCGGGGGTGGCTTCGGGGTCGCCGGACTTCTCGCGCGGCAAGAGCGTGTCCTCCAGAGGGCTCGGTGCTGAGGACCCTATGGTAGCCGAGGTGGCGGGCACCCCCAAAGAAGGGTCATGGGGGACCCCACGCCCCCGGGCCTCTTGCGTTGACAGCCTCGCGGGCACCGGGCTAGCGTGGCGCCTGCCAGGTGCCCGACGGCCGTCCAGGTCCGCCGGGTGAAACGGGAAACCGGTGCGTGCCCGCCCATCGAGCGGCGCAAGGCCGGTGCTGCCCCCGCAACGGTAAGTGAGTCGAGGCGGATCCGGACGCCACTGCGCGCAGGCGTGGGAAGGCGGTCCGCCGGCGAGAGCCGCTCACGAGCCCGGAGACCGGCCTGGCGTGGTCCAGTCGTATGTCGCGGTGGGCGACGGCGCGGAGGGTCTCGTGGGGTCGTCAGCGAATGTCCGCAAGTTCTTGACGTGGGCCGTCCTCGCGGTGGCCAGTGCCGGCGGCGCCGGCAAGCAGGCCTCGCTGTACCTCAGGGGAACCAGCGCCAAGGACGTTCTGGTTCTGGTCGACGGGGTGCGCGCGGGGTCGGCCACCGGCGGTGGTTTCGCCTGGGAGTTCCTGCCCGTTGCCGAGCTCGACCGGGTCGAGATCGTGAGGGGGCCCCGCTCGAGTCTCTACGGACCGGATGCGGTCGGGGGCGTCGTCCAGGTCTTCACCCGGCGGGCGGAGGAGGAGGGCACGGTCCTCTCGGCGCGGGCGGGCGCGGGCAACCGCGGGACCCTCCTGGGGCAGGCCGGACTCTCGGCGAGTGACGGAGGGTCCGAGGTGACGGTCCACGCCAGCGGCTTCGAAACCACAGGGGCCAACGCCCGCCGGCCTGCCCTCGTCTTCGGGACCCTGCTCGACGAGCCGGACCGGGACGGATACCGGAACCACGCCGTGTCGGGGCGGGTCGCCCACCGTTTCGGGCCCGCGGCGGCGGCCTCGCTCCAGGTGCTCCACGCCGAGGGCACCACCGAGTACGACGGCTTCCCCTTCGACACCAACGAGACCGATTTCACGCAAGAGGCCCTCGGCGCCAGGCTGGACCTGCGGCCGCTCGAGGGCTGGCAATCCTCGCTCGCAGTGGGGCGAAGCCTGGACCGCCGGCGTGAGCACCGGGACGGTGGCGCGGTCCCGCCGTCCCGGTTCGACACCGAGTCGCGGACCTTCTCCTGGCAGAACGATGTCCCGGTAGGCCCGGGGCTCCTGACCATCGGCGCCGACCGCCTGGAGCAGCGCGTCGACAGCTCGATCGACTACGACCGGCGATCGCGCACGGTCAATGGGGTGTTCGTCGAGCTGCAGGCCCGGGCCGGGGCACACCGGGCCGTGCTCGGGGGACGTGTCGACGACAACAGCCAGTTCGGCACGGCGAAGACGGGTAACCTCGCGTGGGGGTACGAGTTCGTGCCCGGCTGGGAGGTCGTCGCGTCCTGGGGTACGGCATTTCGCGCCCCCACGTTCAACGAGCTCTACTATCCCGGTTTCGGCAATCCCGACCTGCGCCCGGAGCGATCGCACAGCGTGGAGTTGAGCGTCGCCGGCCGCGAGGGGGCGTGGATCCCGCGGGTCTCGGTCTTCCGTACCCGGATCCACAACCTGGTCGCGTTCCCGGCGCCGGACTACGTCGGCCAGAACGTGGACCGGGCGGAGATCGACGGGCTCGAGCTGGAGCTCTCGGGCAGCCTCGGGACCTGGGAGCCCCGGGTTGCGCTCACCTGGCTCGACCCGCGGGACCGGGCCACCGGGAACCACCTCCCGCGCCGCCCGCGAGAGGCGGCGGTCTTCGAGCTGGACCGCCCCTGGGGTCGCGCGCGAGCGGGCCTGACCTGGGTGGTGGAGGGGGCACGGTACGACGACCCGGCGAACCGGGAGCGTCTGGGCGGCTTCGGCGTGCTCGACCTGCGGGGCCGCTACCGCATCGGTGGGGGCTGGACCCTCGAGGCGCGCGCCGGGAACGTCCTCGACCACGACTACGAGACCGTCGCAGGCTATCCCGAGTCGGGCCGCAGCCTGTTCTTCTCCATCGGCTACACGATGGGCGGCGCTGACACGACCAGCGGGTCGTGAGTGCCCGGGACGCCGGAGGCTTGCCTAGGCATGCCCGCGGGCCAGGGTGTAACCTCGGGCCCATGGGCCAGCGTCTCACCCGCATCTACACGCGCACCGGCGACGACGGTACCACCGGGCTCGGTGACGGAAGCCGGGTCGCCAAGGACGCCTTGCGGGTCGAGGTGATGGGCGAGGTGGACGAGCTCAACAGCCACATCGGCGCCGTGCTGGCGCATCCCGTGCCGGTGGCGGTCCGGGAGCCCCTGCTGGCGATTCAGCACGACCTGTTCGACGTGGGCGGGGAGCTCGCGGTGCCCGGCCGGCAGGTGATGGGCGCGGCGCAGGTACGGAGGCTCGAGGTGGCGCTGGACGCCCTCAACGCCGACCTGCCCACGCTGCGCGAGTTCGTCCTGCCGGGCGGGAGCCCCGAGGCCGCCACGTGCCACGTGGCGCGCGCCGTCTGCCGGCGTGCGGAGCGTCGCCTGGTGACCCTGGGGCGCACGGAGTTCGTGAACCCGTACACCCGGCAGTACCTGAACCGGCTTTCGGACCTCCTGTTCGTGCTCGCCCGGGTGTTGACCCGGAACGCGGGCAGCGGCGAGGTCCTCTGGCAGCCCCGGGGCGAGGAGGATTGAGTGAGCGTTGGGAGGTCGGAGATGAGGCGTGTGCTGACGCAGGTGCTGGCGCTGGTGGCTGTGGCGGCGCTGACCCGCCTGGTGCCCCACCCCCCGAACTTCGTCCCGCTGGGCGCCATGGCGCTGCTCTCGGGTGCGCTGCTCGGCGGGCGGGGCCTCGCTTATGCCTTGCCCCTGGGCGCGATGTTCCTGGGCGACCTGGTGCTCGGCCTGCACGCGCACGTCCCCGCGGTCTACGGGGCGATGGGCGCGGTGGTCTGGGTGGGCACCCGCCTCGGCGGGCGCCGGGGCCTGGTCCCGGTGAGCGCGGCGTCGCTGGCAGGCTCCACCCTGTTCTTCCTGGTGACCAATCTTTCGGTGTGGGCCCTCGACGGCCTCTATCCGCCCACCCTGGAGGGGTTGGCGGTGTGCTACGTGGCTGCCCTGCCGTTCTTCGCGAACAGCCTGGCGGCGGACCTGCTGTACGTCTGGGTGGTCGTGGGCGCCCTGCGCTGGGCCCGGGCCAGACCCGAGCGGGAGCTCGCAGCGTTCCAGGGTCCGGGTGCCGATCCGGTCAGGGCCGCTTCCTGAGCTCCAGGGCCTTGCCGCTGCGGCCCATCTCCAGCCGCTCCAGGAAGGACATCCCGAGCAGCACTTCCCGGGGGTGGGGGCCGTCGATGACCCCCGCCTCCACGTCCTGAAGCTCGATCTCGCCGATTCGGACCCGCTTGAGCACGATCTCGTAGGTCTTCACCACGCCCGAGGCCGTGGCGGCGAAGGAAGGCTTCCCGACCTTCTGGTAGTCGATGCCCAGGCGTTTGGCCTGGACGCCGTTCATCGCGACCTTGCTCGCCCCGGTGTCGATCAGGAGAGTGACCGGGAATCCGTCGATGCTGCCGGCCACGGTGTAGGTCCCGTCCTCCCCCGGCCAGATGCGGACGCTCGTCTCACGCTCGTCGGCGCCCGCGAACCGGGTGCTGATGCGGCTGCCGAGGCGGTACGTCGCCCGGTGACCGTCGACCTCGAGGACGGCCTCCCGGGCGTTGGCGCTGACGAGCTTGACGCCCTCGGGGCTCGTCTCGCCCGGACGCAGCACCCGCTGGCGGTCCCCCAGGAGCACCACCGCCCGGTCCTTGAAGAGCCCCAGGACCTGCACGGATTCCACCGCCGGTGCGGCCGCTGCGGCCATCAGGAGGGCCCAGGTGAGCGACAGCAGGGACCGGGATATCGGGCTGCGCCGCCTTGTGCTAAAAATCTCGGAAAGGATGTGCGGGGCCGCAGGCCGCAGCGGGGCTGAGGTGGGGCCCGCGGGCATGCCGCCCGGGCACCGGGTGTTCCGGCGCGTCGAACCTTGTGCGGAGCTCATGGACCCTGTCCTCGTCTTTCGCCGCTGGGTTGGGGCTCTCGAGGGCACGGGTGACTCCCTCTCGTGCCTCGTCGGCCGCGATGCCTTCCCGGGTGGCCCTGTATCGACCGGATGTCCTCTTCACCTGAGCGGCGCGGGTGCCGATAACGTGGGGGCACCCCGGCCCAGGACGTGCCCGCCATGATCCCCGCCGCGCTGCGCGAATTCGAGTCCCGCTACCGGCAGGTGGTCGAGGCCACGCCGATGGGCGTGCACATCTACCGTCTCGACGGCGAGGGCCGCCTGGTCCTCGAAGGGGCGAACCCCGCAGCCGACGCGGCCCTTGGGCTGGACCACCGGGAGCGCGTGGGGCGCGCCCTCGAGGAGGCCTTCCCGGGGCTCGCGGGGACCGGTGTGCCGGACCAGCTGCGCCGGGTGTGCGAGGTCGGCGAGCCCTGGCAGGCCGAGGAGCTGGCCTACCGTGACGGGCGAACCCAGGGTTACTTCGAGCTCCACGCCTTTCGCACCGCCCCGGGCGAGATGGTCGTCATGTTCCGCGACGTGTCCGGGCGCCGGCAGGCGGAGGACGCGGTGCGGCGCAGCGAGGAGCGCTTCCGCCAGCTCGTCGAGAGCACCCAGGACTGGGTCTGGGAGGTCGACCGGCGGGGTCGGTACACATACTGCAGCCCCCAGTGCGAGCGCCTGCTCGGCTATCGTCCGGCGGAGCTGCTCGGGCACACCCCCTTCGAGCGGATGCCGGTCCGGGAGGCGCGCCGGGTCCGCGTCCTCTTCGGCAGGCTCGCCTCCGAGCGCAAGTCGGTCGTGGCGGTGCCCAACGTCAACGTGCGCCGGGACGGGAGGGTCGTGGTGCTGGAGACGAGCGGTGTGCCGTTCTTCGACAGCGACGGCGAGCTCGTGGGGTATCGCGGGATCGACCGCGACGTCACCGAGCGGCACTGGGCTCAGGAGTCCATCCGTCGGCTGAATGCCGAGCTCGAGGAGCGGGTGCGGATGCGCACCGCCCAGCTCCAGCTGGCCTACGAGGACCTCGAGTCCTTCAATTACTCCGTGTCCCACGATCTGCGGGCGCCGCTGCGCGCGATCGACGGGTTCTCGCTCGCGGTGCTGGAGGACTCCGGCGAGCGCCTCGACGACGCGGCCCGGGGCTATCTGGAACGGGTGCGCGCGGCCACGCGGCGCATGGGAGTGCTCATCGACGACCTGCTCGCGCTCTCCCGCATGACCCGCCAGGAGATGCGGCTGGAGCCCGTGGACCTGAGCGCGATGGCGCGCGAGATCGGAGCGGAGCTCGGGCGGAGCGGCGGGGGGACGCAGGTGGACCTGCGCGTGCAGCCGGGCCTGGTCAGCCGCGCGGACCCGCGGTTGGTGCGCCTGGCGCTGACGAACCTGCTGGGCAACGCCTGGAAGTTCACGGCGCGGCGCGCCGAGCCGAGGGTGGAGTTCTCCCGCCGTGCCGACGGGGCGTACCTCATCCGCGACAACGGGGCGGGGTTCGACATGGGCTACGCCCACAGGCTGTTCGCCCCGTTCCAGCGCCTGCACTCCGCGGAGGAATTCCCCGGTACCGGCATCGGGCTCGCGATCGTCCAGCGCGCCGTCCACCGCCACGGCGGCCGCATCTGGGCCGAGGCCTCGCCCGGAGAGGGCGCGACCTTCTTCTTCACGCTCGTGCGGGCGGACGGTGAGCCGCCCCGAGAGGCGCAGCCATGAGCGAGCGGGCGTTGGCGCTGAAGGGGCCCAGCGGATCCGGCAGGCCCCTGCAGGTCCTGGTCGTCGAGGACTCGACCGACGATGTGCTGCTGGTGGTGCGGGCGCTCACCCGCGGGGGCTACGCCCCGCGGTACCGGCAGGTCTTCACCGAGGACGCGATGCGCCGGGCGCTCGCCACCGAGACGTGGGACATGGTCATCGCCGACCACAGCATGCCCCAGTTCAGCTCCACCGCCGCGCTTGCGGTGCTCAAGGAGAGCGGGCGCGACATCCCCTTCATCATCGTCTCCGGCAGCATCGGAGAGGACATCGCGGTGGAGGCGATGAAGTCGGGCGCCCATGACTACGTGCTCAAGGACAACCTGGCACGGCTCATCCCGGCGGTGGACCGTGAACTGCGCGAAGCCGCCGTGCGCCACGAGCGCCACCAGGCCGAGGCCCTCCTGCGCCATCAGGCCAGCCACGACGCGCTCACCGGCCTCATCAACCGCAGCGAGTTCGAGCGGCGCCTGGAGGCGGCCCTGCGCGACGCACGCGACCTGGGGCGCCGCCACGCACTGTGCTATCTCGACCTGGACCAGTTCAAGGTCGTCAACGACACCTGTGGGCATCGCGCGGGCGACGAGCTGCTCAAGCAGCTGGTGGTGCAACTGCGCTGCTGCATCCGCGAGAGCGACACCCTGGCCCGTCTCGGTGGGGACGAGTTCGGCCTGTTGCTGGAGAATTGCAGTCTGGAGAGCGCCGAGAAGGCGGCCGCCAACCTGCTCGAGCGGGTGCGGCGCTTCCGCTTCGCCTGGCTCGGCACCACCTTCGAGGTGGGCGTGAGCATCGGGCTGGTGCCCATCGACCTCTCCAGTGGGGACGTGGCGGGGCTGCTCAGTGCGGCGGACGTCGCCTGTTACACGGCGAAAGACCTGGGGCGCAACCGGGTCCACATCTACCGCACCGACGACGCCGAGGTGACCCGCCGCCGCGGGGAGATGGGCTGGGTGTCGCGGGTGAAGGGGGCGCTGCGCGAGGACCGCTTCCGCCTCTACGCGCAACCCATCGTCTCCACCCGCGACGGGCGCACCCTCGACCGGGAGGTTCTTCTGCGCCTCGAGGACGACCGGGGCGAGCTGGTGTTGCCGGATGCGTTCATCCCGGCCGCGGAGCGCTACGGGGTGATGCCCGCGATCGACCGCTGGGTCGTGGAGCGGGTGGCCGCGAGCTGCGGGCGCTGGCAGCGGGAATTCCCGGGCACCGGCTGCAGCATCAATCTCTCCGGGGGGTCCGTCAACGACGAAGGTTTCCTGCGTTTCCTGCGCCGCGCCATCGAGGCGAGCGGGATCTCCCCGAGGACGATCTGCTTCGAGATCACCGAGACGTCGGCGATCGTGAACCTGAGCAAGGCGGCCCATTTCATCCGCGAGCTGAAGGGGATCGGCTGCCGCTTCGCCCTGGACGACTTCGGCAGCGGACTCTCCTCGTTCGGGTATCTGAAGAACCTGCCGGTCGACTACGTGAAGATTGCGGGCGGTTTCGTGCGCGGCCTGCTCGACGACCCGGTCGACGCGGCGATGGTCGAGGCCATCCACAAGATCGGGCACGTCATGGGACTGCAGACTATCGCCGAGCACGTGGAGCACGAGGCGCTGCTCGCCCGCCTGCGCGAGATCGGGGTCGACTATGTCCAGGGCGACGCCATTGCCGCGGCGGCGCCCTTTTTCGCCGCCAGCGACGGATAATGGGTCCACCGCGAGCCAACCGGTCGAGCAGAGATGATCCTCATCCTCCACCCCGACGTCACCACCGAAAGCGAGCCGTTCCTGCACCTGACCGGCTACCTCGAGCGCCTGCCGGGCATCCAGTTCCGGGTGCACCAGGTGGTGGGGGCGCAGCAGACCGTCACCGAGGTCTACCTGATCGGCAACACTGCCGCCCTGCAGGCCGAGGACATCCGGGTCCTGCCGGGGGTGGAGCGGGTCGTGCGGGTGTCCCGGGAATACCGGATCCTGGGCCGGCACCAGGGGGATACCCGCCCCACCTTCTTCGAATACAACGGGGTGCGCTTCGGGCAGGACAACCTGCACGTCTTCGCCGGGCTCTGCGCCGTGGACACGCCGGAGCACGTGGAGCTGATGATGCGGGCGGTTGCCGACCAGGGGCTTTCGTGCACGCGCATGGGGGCCTACAAGCCGCGCACGAACCCCTATTCGTTCCAGGGCCACGGCAAGGCGTGCCTGCCCTACGTCTTCGAACTCGCCGGCAAGTACGGCATCCGCGTGGTCGCGATGGAGATCACCCACGAGTCTCAGGTGGAGGAGATCCGTCACGCCCTCGAGGAGACCGGCCACCCGACGGGCGTGATGCTGCAGATCGGGACGCGCAACGCCCAGAATTTCGAGCTTCTCAAGTCGGTGGGGCGCCAGCAGGAATTCCCCGTGCTCCTGAAGCGGGGCTTCGGCATCACCCTGGAGGAGTCGCTGAACGCCGCCGAGTATCTGGCGAGTGAAGGTAACCGGAGGGTCGTCTTCGGACTGCGGGGGATGAAGACGAACCTGGGGGACCCGCACCGCAACCTCGTCGATTTTGCCCACGTCCCCGTGGTGAAGCGGCTCACCCGGATGCCGGTGTGCGCCGACCCCTCGCACTCGGTGGGCAGTCGTGACCGCGCCCCGGACGGGGTGCTGGACGTCTTCCACGTCACCGCCCAGGCAGTGATCGCCGGGGCGAACATGATCCTGGTGGATTTCCATCCGAAGCCGGCGGCCGCACTGGTCGACGGGCCGCAGGCGCTGCTCCTTTCGGAGCTGCCGCTGTTCCTGGAGGACGTGAGGATCGCCCGCGAGGCCTACGAGCGCCGCGCGGCGCTGGCGGCCTCGAGCCCGCGCGCCGCCTAGGCCCGCTGGCGGTCGCGGCTCTCCTCGATCTCCTTGCAGTCGATGCAGAGGGTAGCGGTGGGGCGGGCCTCGAGCCGGCGCGCCCCGATCGGCTCGCCGCAGGCCTCGCAATAGCCGTAGGTTCCCTCGTCCAGCTGGCCGAGCGCCACGTCAATCTTGTGGACGAGCTTGCGCTCGCGGTCGCGCGCGCGCAGCTCGAGGGCGAATTCCTCCTCCTGGCTCGCGCGGTCGTTGGGGTCCGCGAAGGCTATCCCCTCGTCCTGCAGGTGCTGGACGGTGCGCTCGACCTCGCCGCGCAACTGGTGCTTCCAGGCCAGCAGGAGCTGGCGGAAGTGCTCCGTCTGGCGCTCGTCCATGTAGGGCTCGTCGCGCCGTTGGGGGGAGGGCGCGTCCTTCGCCCTGGGGGTACGCTCAGGCATGCTCGAGCTCCGGGGGGAACGGGTCCGCCCTTATAGCGACCGTCCCCGGGGCACGTTTAGCGCGCCGGCGGGCCTCCTGCCCATCCCCGCCCGGCAGGCGGGTCCCCGGCGAGCGGTCCGGGCGAGGGCCGCTAAGGGTTGGGGGTCTCTCCCGGCTCGGCGAGGGGGGCGAGCTGCTCGACCCAGAGGGCGGTCGCGCCGGCGACCGCGGCAGGGATGACGGCCAGATTGAGGCCCGGGACCAGCAGGGCGAGACTCGTGGCAGCGCCGAATCCGAGCACCAGGAACCGCCGGCGCGCCAGCAGCTGGCGCTGCGCCGCGAACCGCAGGCCGCGGTTCGCCATCGGGTAGTCGGCGTATTCGATGGCAAGCATCCACGCGCTGAAGGCGAGCCAGAGGAGGGGCGCCGCGAGGTTCACGCCCGGCACGAGAAAGAGGAGGAGCAGCGGGAGCGCGCGGGTCAGGAAATAGGCGGCCTTGCGCACCTCGGACCGCACGTCCCGGGCCGCCTCCCCCAGCAGGGAGAGGGCGCCCGCCCCGGGCACCCCGGGGCGCGCGTCGAGCCGGCGCTCCACCGCCTCCGAGAGCAGGCTGTTGAAGGGGGCGGCGATGAGATTGCCCACGGTCGAGAAGCCGAAGAACAGCACCAGCAGCGAAAGCAGGACCAGCACGGGCAGGAGAGCCCAGGCCAGGAAATCCAGCCAGTCCGGAAGCCACCCCTCGACGTAGGTCCTGATGGGGCCGAGCTGAGCCCAGAGGAGGTAGAGGAGCGCCCCGAAGACCAGGACGTTGACGAGGAGCGGCGCCGCCACGTAGCGGCGCACGCCCGGGCGCACCAGGAGCCCGAAGCCCCGCAGCAGGTATCCCGCGCCCGTGAGGGGGCTGTTCGAGCCGTGCGGGCGGGTCTCACTCATCGCGGCTCGGATCTGGGTTGAAGGGGGACGGCGGGCCGGGTCACGGGGGCTAGGCTCAGGGCAGGGCGACGGGCTGCGCCGGCACCCACCCTTCGGCCCGGTGCTCGGCGACGACCGTCGTGTAGATCCCGCCCCGGACGTTGAACTCGGCGGTCAGGCGCAGGAACCGGGGGGCGCAGGCCCGCACCAGGTCGCCCAGGATGCGGTTGGTCACCGCCTCGTGGAACGCGCCCACGTCCCGGTAGGACCAGACGTAGAGCTTGAGCGATTTCAGCTCGATGCAGGCGCGGTCGGGGACGTATTCCAGGTGCAGGGTGGCGAAATCCGGTTGGCCGGTCTTCGGGCAGAGGCAGGTGAACTCCGGGATCCGCACGCGGATCGTGTAGTCGCGTGCAGGCTCGGGGTTCTCGAAGGTTTCCAGCACGAGGGTCGGGGAGCTTGGCATGCGCGGCACCATAGCCCAGGGCTCGGCGGGTGGGCAAGGCTCGAGCCGCCTTCTGTCGGCGGGGGCCATCCGGTAACCTTACCGGGCCATGCGGCTCAGCAAGGTCAAGCTCTCCGGGTTCAAGTCGTTCGTCGACCCGACCGTCCTCCTGCTCCCCGGCCCGATCGTCTCGGTCGTCGGGCCGAACGGGTGCGGCAAGTCGAACGTCATCGACGCCGTGCGCTGGGTTCTCGGCGAGAGCTCGGCCCGCTACCTGCGCGGCGAGTCCATGGCCGACGTGATCTTCAACGGTTCCTCGGCCCGCAAGCCCGTCGGCCAGGCTTCGGTCGAGCTGGTGTTCGACAACGGGGACGGGGCGCTCGGGGGGGCCTGGGCGGAGTACGCCGAGATCTCCGTGCGCCGCCAGGTCGGCCGGGACGGCGAGTCGCAGTACTTCCTGAACGGTACCCGCTGCCGGCGGCGCGACGTGACGGACCTGTTCCTCGGTACCGGGCTCGGCCCCCGCAGCTACGCCATCATCGAGCAGGGCACCGTGTCGCGGGTGATCGAGGCCCGGCCCGAGGAACTGCGCCTGTTCATCGAAGAGGCGGCGGGGATCTCGCGCTACAAGGAGCGGCGCCGCGAGACCGAGGTGCGCATCCACCAGACCCAGGAAAACCTGGCCCGTCTGAACGACCTGCGAGAGGAGCTCGAGCGGCAGCTCCAGCACCTGGGCCGGCAGGCGAAGGGCGCGGAGCGCTACAAGGCCCTGAAGCAGAAGGAACGGCGCCTGCGGGGTGAGCTCCTGACCCTGCGCTGGCGTGCCCTGCGCGCGGACGGCGACGCTCGGGAGCGCGAGGTCTCGGCGCTGGAGACGGCCCACGCCGCAAGCCTGGCGGCGCTGCGCCAGACCGAGGCGGAGCTCGAGCGCGAGCGGGAGGCGCACGCCCAGGGGGCCGAGGCCCTGGGTGAGGTCCAGGCCCGTTTCTACGCGGTCTCGGCCGAGGTCGCGCGCTACGACCAGTCCATCGAGCACGCCCGCCAGCGCCAGACGGAGCTGCGGGCGGAGATGGCGCGGGCCGAGCGCCTGCTCGCGGAGGCGCGGGCCCAGCAGGCGAGCGACCAGGCCGAGCTGGCCCGCATCGATGCGGAGGCCGGGGCGGAGGAACCGGCCCGGGATGCCGCGGTGCAGGCCGAGGTCCTTGCCGGGGAGGCCCTCTCCGTGGCGGAGGCGGCTCTGCAGGATTGGCAGATGCGCTGGGACGCCCTCAACCCGCGGCTGCTCGCCGCGGCCCGGGCGGTGGACGTGGAGCGCACCCGGGTCCACCACTTGGAGCCGCTGCTGCTCAGGGTCGCGGAACGGGCCGGGCGACTGGAGCAGGAGCGCGGGGGCCTGGCACCCGAGGGCCTGGAGGCCGAGGCGGCCACCGTGGCCCGGGAACTCGCCGAGGTGGAGCGGGAGCGCGCGGCCCTCGAAGCGGCCATCGCGGGGGCCCGCTCGCGCGTGGCGGCCCAGCGGGACACCGACCGGCACACCGCGTCCGTGCTGGCCGAGGCGCGGGGCCGGCAGCAGTCGGCGCAGGGGCGCCTGGCGGGTCTCGAGGCCCAGCAGGAGCAAGCCCTCGACAAGCGCGGGCCGGGGGTGGCCGAGTGGCTCGCCGCGCAAGGTCTGGCGGCGCGGCCGCGCCTCGCCGAAGCCCTGCGGGTGGAGCCCGGCTGGGAGCGTGCGGTCGAGGCGGTGCTCGGCGACGACCTGCGGGCGGTCTGCGTGGAGGGGCTGGAGGGGCTGACGGAGGCGGCGGCCGGGCTGAAGGGGGGCAAGGTCACCGTCTTCGACACGAAGGCGGCCGGGGCACCCCGGGAGGGTGGCGAGGCGGTGGCCTCCGATTCCCTCGCCGCCCGGGTCGAGGCCCCCTGGTCCCTCGGGACGCTGCTGGCAGGTGTGCTGACGGCCCCGACGCGGGGGGCCGCCGAGGCGTTGCGGGCGGGGCTCGGCGAGGGGCAGAGCGTTGTGACGCCGGACGGGCTGTGGCTCGGGCAGGACTGGCTGCGAGTGGAGCGCCCGGCCAACGGCCGCGCGGGTCTGCTCGCCCGGGAGCAGGCCCGGCGTGACGGTCTTGCGGAGCTCCAGGGCCTGAAGGGTGAGGTGGAGCGGTTGGAAGCGGTCCACCGGGAGGGGCTCGAGGCCCTCGCTGCCCTGGAGCGTGAGCAGGGGGCGCTCCAGGCTCGGCTGGGGGAGCATCAGCGCCGGCAGGCCGGCCTGCAGGCGCGTGCGGCCGAGCGCCGAGCCCGCCTGGAACAGGTGGGCCGGCGTGCCCGGCAGGTCGAGGAGGAGCTGCGCGAGGTGGCGCGACAACGCGCCACGGCCGAGGCCGACCTCGAGGGCGCGCGGTCGCGCCTGGCGGGGGGCGAGGTGGAACTGCAGGCGCACGAGGAGGAGCGCGCGGTCCTGCTCTCGGCCCGGGACCGCCATCGGTCCGCGGTCGACGAGGCCCGCCAGGCCTGGCACCGGGCTCGGGACGCGGCGCACGCCGTGGCGGTGGCGCTGGAAGGCGCGCGCGCCAGGCGCGAAGGGCTGGACCGGGGGGCGGAGCGTCTGCGCGGCCAGATCGCGGAGCTCTCCTCGCGCGCCGAGAACCTCGGCCGGGGGTTGAGGGAGCTCGAGGCGCCACTCGCGGAGTCGATGTCTGCCCGGGAGCGGGCCCTGGCCCGTCAGGTCGCCGTGGAGGAGGAGTTGAAGGGTGCCCGCCGGCTCCTGGGCGAGCTGGACGAGCGCCTGCGGGTCCTGGATCGGGCCCGGCGCGGCGCGGAGGAGAGGGTCGAGGCCGACCGTTCGCGGCTGGAGGCGGTGCGGCTGGAGCAGCAGACGGCCCGGGTGCGCCTGCAGGAGGTCTCGGCGGACCTGCGCGAGCTGGGGGCGGAGCCCGAGGAGGTCCTGCCCGGACTCCCGGCCAGCGCCACCGAGGCAGACTGGCAGGCGGAGATCGAGGACGTGGAGCGCCGGGTGACCCGGCTGGGCCCGATCAACCTGGCCGCCATCGAAGAATTTGCCGAACAGGGCGAGCGCAAGCGATACCTGGACAGCCAGCACGCCGACCTGGTGGAAGCCCTCGGGACCCTGGACGGCGCGATCCGCCGGATGGACCGGGAGACCCGGACCCGGTTCCGGGAGACCTTCGATCGGCTGAACGCGGGTTTCCGGGCCATGTTTCCGCAGCTCCTCGGTGGCGGGGAGGCCTCGCTCGAGCTGACCGGGGAGGACCTGCTGGAGACCGGCGTGAGCGTGGTCGCGCGGCCGCCGGGCAAGCGCAACTCGACCATTCACCTGCTCTCGGGCGGTGAGAAGGCGTTGACGGCGATCGCCCTGGTCTTTTCGATCTTCGAGCTCAACCCGGCCCCCTTCTGTATGCTGGACGAGGTCGACGCGCCCCTCGACGACGCCAACGTCGGTCGTTTCTGCGGGCTGCTCCGCTCCATGAGCGAGCGGGTCCAATTCATCCTCGTGACCCACAACAAGACCACGATGGAGCTGGCCGACCAGCTGGTCGGGGTCACGATGCACGAGCCGGGCGTTTCGCGCCTGGTCCACGTGGACGTGGACCAGGCCCTGCAATTCGCCGCCGTCTGAGGGCGGCACAAGGAGAAGGCATGGATACCCTGCGTTGGATCCTTCTGGCCGTCGGCGTCCTCGTCGTGGTCGGAATCTATCTCTGGGAGACAGGGCGCCGCCGCCTTCGGCAGCGCGAGGAGGACGAGCTCGACGAGGTGGAGCGCGAGCTGCTCGAGGGGCTCAGCGCCCGGCGCGACGACGACCCGTTCGCCGGTCTCGGTAACCTGCGGGGTGAGCCGCTGAAGCTGGACGCGGAGGACGTCCGCGGACTCGGGCCCCTGGGTCCCGACGAGGACGACGCCGACCCGCGCGTCGAGCCTCCGGCGGCCCGCCCCGCGGAGGGCCCCCGGGCGGAAGGGCGTCCTGCGGAAGGGCGAGCGATGGAGGCGGGGAGCCGCCTCTACGCCGTGGACGGTCGCAAGGGGCGCCCGGGAGAAGAGCTCATCATCGTGCTCAACGTGATGGCCGAGCCCGGGCGGCCCTTCCCCGGAACCGAGGTGCGGGCTGCCCTGGAGTCGGTGGACATGCGCTTCGGCGACATGCAGGTCTTCCACCACCACGGCGTCGGAGACATGCGCACGGAGCAGCCCGTGTTCAGCGTCGCCAATCTCCTGAAGCCGGGCACCTTCGACGTGGTGAATCTGGAAGGTTTCGCCACCCCCGGTCTTGTCATGTTCATGCGTCTGCCGGGGCCGCTGGACCCGCGCGTCGCGTTCGAGCTGATGCTGAACACCGGCCAGCGCCTGGCGGAGGCCCTGCACGGGGAGCTGCGCGACGAGACCCGCAGCGTGCTGAGCGCCCAGACCATCGCCCACGTCCGGGAGCGTATCGCGGAGTTCAACCGCCGGCAGTTGCTGACCGCCTCCTGAACCGCAGACCGGCGGGGACGGGTCCGGGCCCGGGACGTCTCACTTCCCTCGGGTCAGCCTCCAGCACTGGTGCACCTGGGGCCGGCGCTCGAAGTCCCGGGGGATGGTCCGGCGGGTGAGGTCCTGGGGGTCGAGGTCGGCAAGGGCCTCGCGGTCCAGGCGAAAACCGTGCCGGTTGGTGGAGAAGAGCAGGGTGCCTGCGGGGGCGAGGAGTGCGGCGGCGAGGCGGATGAGCCGGACGTGGTCGCGTTGCACGTCCAGCACCTGTGCCATGCGCTTGGAGTTCGAGAAGGTCGGTGGGTCCAGGAAGATGAGGCCGTAGCCGGGCTCGCGTTGCCGGGCCGCCGCCTGCTCCTCGAGCCAGCCGATGCAGTCGGCCTGGATCAGCTGGTGCTCGGGTCCTGTCACGCCGTTCAGGTCCAGATTGCGGCGCGCCCACTCGAGGTAGGTCCTGGAGAGGTCCACGGAGTCGCTCGCGCTGGCCCCCCCCCGCGCGGCGCAGACGGTGGCCGTCCCCGTGTAGGCGAACAGGTTGAGGAAGCGCGCCCCGGAGGCGAGCTCGGCGATGACCCGCCGGGTCTCCCGGTGGTCCAGGAAGAGACCGGTGTCCAGATAGTCGGTCAGGTTCACCAGGAACCGACACTCGCCCTCGCGGACCTCCATCGCCCGACCCTGGGCGCCGAGGCGGGTGTACTGGGCTCTCCCACGCTGGCGCTGGCGGACCTTGAGGTGAATCTCGCCGGGGGCGACCCCGGTGACCCGCGCCAGGGCGTCCAGCAGCTCGCGCAGGTGGACGGTGGCCGCCCGGGGGTCCACGCTGGCCGGCGCGGCGTACTCCTGGACGTGCAGGGCTACCCGAGCGCCAGAGTACAGGTCCACGGCGGCGGCGTACTCCGGCAGGTCCTGGTCGTAGATCCGGTAGCAGGTGACCCCGGTGCGACGCGCCCATCGGCCGAGCGCGGCGAGGTTCTTGCGCAGGCGGTTGGCGAGCATCGAGGCCCCGGGAGAGGGCTCGGGGAGTGGCGCGCGCGGCGTGGTCTCCCGGGAGGGGCCCGGAGGGGCGGCGGGCGCGAAACGCAGCAGCCGGCACTCGATGGGGCCGTTCCACAGGACATGGGTGCGCCGCGGACGCAGGCTGAGGGCAGCGGCGAGGGTGGCGTCGGCGGTGAAGACGGCGGCCTGCCAATCGGCGAACGTGGTGCGCAGCCGCTCCCCCAGAAGCCGGTAGAGGCTCGGCAGTGCGGCGGGCTCCCCCAGCCGGTGGCCGTAGGGCGGGTTGACGAGCACGAGACCCGGGGTCGTGTCCCGAGGTGCGGAGAGCTCTTCCAGCGTCCGGGTCTCGAACCGCAGGCGCTCGTCGACGCCAGCCCGCTCGACATTGGCGCGCGCCGCCTGCACGGCGCGGCGGTCCTGGTCGAAGCCGAGGATGGGTGGCAGCCGGTGGGACCCCGCCGCCGCCCGCTGCTCCGCTTCGTCCAGCAAGCGGCGCCACATCGCGGGGCGGTGGCCGAGCCACCCCGTGAAGCCCCAGTGCTCCCGGCGCAGCCCGGGGGCCCGGTCGCCCGCGATGAGTGCCGCCTCGATGGGCAGGGTCCCCGAGCCGCACATGGGGTCGAGGAGGGCGCCTCCGGCGGCGGCGATCGCGGGCCAGCCCGCCCGGAGCAGGATCCCGGCGGCGAGGTTCTCGCGCAGCGGCGCCTCCACCCCGTCCAGGCGGTACCCCCTGCGGTGCAGGGGCTCCCCGGAGAGGTCCAGCGAGAGGGTCGCGGCGGCGCCGTCCAGGTGCAGGCGCAGGCGCAGGTCGGGGTGCTCGAAGCGCACGGAGGGCCGGCGCCCGTGCACGGACCGCAGCCGGTCCACCACCCCGTCCTTGACCCGCTGGGCCGCGAAGCGGGTGTGGCGGAAGACCTCGCTCGCGCCGTCCACGTCGACCGCGAGGGTGCCGTCGGGGGAGAGGTGCTCTTCCCAGGGGAGCGCCAGGAGGCCCTGGTAGAGTGCATCCGGGCTGCCGCCATCGAGGTGCCCGAGGGTCAGCAGCACGCGGCTCGCGGTCCGCGACCACAGGCAGGCGCGATAGGCCTGCTCCAGGGGCCCGCGAAAGGCGACGCCGGCCGCGGCCGGGCGGACCGACTCCACCCCGAGGGCGCGAAGCTCGTCGGCGAGCAGGTCGGCCAGCCCGCGCGCAGTGCTCACGAAGAACGTCAGGCGGTCTCGGTCCATGGTCTCTCGTGTTGCCCGGGGGACCCCTCCCTCCCGGGCGCGGTGACAAGTACGGGCGCTTGGGCCGATACTTACGCCGCCGCGCAGCGGCATCCTATCCGATAGATCGAGAGGACACCTCCTATGTACACGCGTTCCGGGAAGTTGCTGGCTGCGGCCAGCGCCTGGGCGGTCGTGGCCGCGTGGCCCGTCCTGGCTCAGGCGGCTCCGGTCACCCTGCCAGGGGCCCTGTCACCGCAGTCGAGCGTGGCCCCCGCCGCGCCTGCGCTCCCTCAGCCCGCCGCTCCCGCCCAGGCGACCGCCGCCCCGGCGATGCCCACCCCCCCCGCACCCCCCCAGGCCGCGCCCGCTCCCGGCGCCGCGGTGACCCAGCCCGCCATGCCCCCGCAACCTGCCGCCACGGCGGGACCGGCCGCGGGTCAGGCTCCGATGGCGGCCCCGCCGCGCATGAGTCCCGAGGGCCGGGCCCAGCATCGCGAAGCGATGCGTAACCTGTCGGCCGAGGAGCGTCAGGCGTTCCGCGAGAAGGTGCGCGAGGAGATGTGGAAGCGCGCCCAGGAGAGCGGGATGGCCACCCCCGAGAAGCCGGCCATTCCCGAGCCGCCCGTCGGCCCGAAGGAGGGTTCCCGGACACGGATGAGCCCCGAGGACTGGCAGGCGTACCGGGAGAAGCGTCACGCCGAGATGAAGAAGCAGGCCGAAGCGGCCGGCGTCCCGTTCCCGGAGGAGCCGCAGATGCCCGTGCCCGGCTCGGTGCCCGGGGCGATGGGTCCGGGCTTCGGCCCGATGGGGCCGGGTCAGGGCTTTGGTGGTCCTGGCTTCGCTGGCCCCGGCTTCAATGGCCCGGCCTTCGGTGGCCCCGGTTTCGGTGGTCCTGGCTTTGGTGGCCCCGCTTTCGCGCCGATGGGGCCGGTGGCCCCGTACAGGGCGGGTCCGGGCCTTTGGGGCCCGCCGGGGTTCGGTCCGGGGTACTGACCGACCCGGAGGTCCGCTTGCCTGCCAGGGCGCCCGTTCGGGGTCCTGGCAGGCGGGCGCGCCGCGCGTCCTTTATGTCTGTAGTGCAGGAATCTCCCTCCGCCGTACGCCTGCGCGCCGCCGAGCTGCGCCGGCTCATCGAGCACCACAACTACCTCTACTACGTCCTCGATGCGCCGGAGGTTCCGGACGCCGAGTACGACCGGCTCCTGCGCGAGCTCCAGGACCTGGAGGCGCGCTTTCCCGACCTCGTCGTCTCCGACTCTCCGACCCAGAGGGTGGGGGCCTCCCCCCTGGAAACCTTTGCGGAGGTCGTGCACGAGGTGCCCATGCTCTCCCTCGCCAACGCCTTCAGCGAGGAGGAGGTGAGGGACTTCGACCGGCGTGTGCGCGAGCGTCTGGGTGTGGAACGGGTCGAATACACGGCGGAGACGAAGATCGACGGACTCGCCGTGAGCTTTCGCTACGAGGAGGGGCGGCTCGTGCGCGCGGCCACGCGGGGGGACGGCACCCGGGGGGAGGACGTCACCGCCAATGTGCGCACGCTCCGCGCCGTGCCGCTGCGCCTGCGCGGCAGTGACCTTCCAGGGCTGCTGGAGGTGCGCGGAGAGGTCTTCATGACCCTCGCGGGCTTCCGGGCGCTCAACGAGCGCCAGCGCAGCCACGGGGAGAAGACCTTCGCCAACCCGCGCAATGCCGCCGCCGGTAGCCTGCGGCAGCTGGACCCGGCGGTGACCGCCGAACGCCCCCTGACCTTCTTCTGCTACGGAGTTGCCCGTTGCGAGGGGTGCGGGCTTCCCGACCGACACAGCGAGCTGCTCCAGACCCTCGCGGGGTGGGGTCTGCGCGTGTCACCCGAGGTGCGCGTGGTGGCTGGGGTCGAGGGCTGCCTCGCCTACTATGCGGAGCTCGGCCGCCGCCGTGATGCGCTCGACTACGAGATCGATGGGGTCGTGTACAAGGTGGACCGGCTGGACCAGCAACTGGCGCTCGGGTTCGTGTCCCGGGCCCCGCGCTGGGCGGTGGCGCACAAGTTCCCGGCCCGGGAGGAGCTGACGCGAGTCCTGGGGGTCGAGTTCCAGGTGGGGCGCACCGGCGCGCTGACGCCCGTGGCCCGGCTCGAGCCGGTGCAGGTCGGGGGCGCGACGGTGAGCAACGCGACGCTGCACAACATGGCCGAGGTCGAGCGCAAGGATGTGCGCGTGGGGGACACCGTGATCGTCCGCCGCGCGGGCGACGTCATCCCCGAGGTCGTCGGGGTGCTACCGGACCGGCGCCCTGCGGACGCCGCGCAGGTGTCGCTGCCCCGGGTGTGCCCCGCCTGCGGGGCCGACGTGGTGCGCGTGGAGGGCGAGGCCGTCGCCCGCTGCAGCGGGGGGCTGTACTGCCCGGCCCAGCGCAAGGAGGCGGTCCGCCACTTCGCGAGCCGGCGCGCGATGGACATCGAAGGCCTCGGGGAGAAGCTCGTGGACCAGCTGGTGGACCGGGGGCTGGTGCGCACGGTGGCCGACCTCTACGCCCTGTCCCCCGCGCAGATCGCGGACCTGGAGCGCATGGGCGAGAAGTCCGCCGAGAACCTGGTCCACGCCATCGAGCGGAGCCGGCGCACGACCCTCGCCCGCTTTCTCTTCGCTCTCGGCATCCGGGAAGTGGGCGAGGCGACGGCGCGGACGCTGGCCCGCCACTTCGCGTCCCTGGACGCCGTCACGGCGGCGGACGAGGAAGCGCTGCAGGGTGCGCCGGACATCGGACCCATCGTCGCCCGGCACATCGTCTCGTTCTTTGCCCAGCCCCACAACCGGGAGGTCGTGGCCGCGCTGAGGGCTGCGGGGGTGGAGTGGGAAGAGGGAGAGCCGCGGGTCGTGCCCACGCCGCTCGCGGGGCAGACGTTCGTCCTCACCGGGACCCTCTCGACCCTGGGGCGCGAAGAGGCGAAGTCCCGCCTGTTGGCCCTCGGAGCGAAGGTCGCGGGCAGCGTGTCGGCCAGGACGCGCTACGTGGTGGCCGGTGCGGACCCCGGGTCCAAGCTCGAGCGGGCGCGGGAGCTGGGGGTCGAGGTCCTGGACGAGGGGGCGTTTCTGGGACTCCTGCAGCGGGCGGAGGGTGCCGGGCAGGCCCAGGAGGCCTGAGCCCGCCGCACCCGCGGCAGGTTCCTGGCGCGGGCCGCGGATTTCCTCCGCACCTTCAGGCGGCGGCCGTGACCCGGTTGCGCCCGCCCGTCTTCGAATGGTAGAGCGCCCGGTCGGTCCGCTGCAGGAAACGCGCGGCGTCTTCGCCGGCGGACAGGGTGGCGACCCCGGCGCTCACCGTGAGCGGCACGGTCTTGCCGGAGCACTCCACGCGCATCGACTCCACGACCTGGCGGATGCGCTCGGCCAGGAGCGCCGCCCCGCGCAGGTCCGTGTTGCGCAGCACCACCACGAACTCCTCCCCGCCATAGCGGAAGAGGACGTCACTGCTGCGTATGCACTGACTCAGGCGGGCGGTGAACGTCTGCAGCACGCAGTCGCCCGTGCTGTGCCCGTGACGATCGTTGACCTGCTTGAAGTGGTCCAGGTCGAACATGATGAGCGAGAGGTCACCGCCGTGGCGCTGCGCCAGGCTGACCTCCCGCTCCAGGGTGGACTCCAGGTTGGCGCGGTTGTTGGCGCCGGTCAGGGGGTCCCGGGAGGCCGCGACCACGGCGCGCTCGTAAAGCAGGGCGTTGCGCAGCGGATAGACGATCTGGCTCGTCAGCAACTCGAGGCTGGCCGCGTCGCTCTCACTGAAGGGCCGGGCGCGCGTGTAGGTCATGACCCCGAGCGAGTGGTCGGACAGGAGCAGCGTGTAGGCGCAGGAGTGCGGCTGGCGCGTGCCGTGCTCGATGGAGACCTCGCGGTCGGTGTACTGGAAGGCCACGCTGTCGAAGGGCACGACCGGGGCGCACTCGGTCGCATAGACCTCGATCAGTTCTTCGACCTGGAGCTTGGTCTGGAGCCTCTGCGACAGGTGGAGCAGCCAGCCTTTGTCGAAGGCGTCGCGGCGGGCGACGCCCGTGCGTCCGGGGCGGGGACGTGGGCTCAGGGACACTCGCGGAACCTCGGAAGGCAGGCGGAGCGGCATAAGGAATCGGTCACCACTGGGCTGTCGACTTCCTGCATGCCATAACCGTGCCAGGTCCCGACTTCCCTGGGCGTTCCCTGGTCGCATAGAAATTTCATGGAGTTAAGTAAAGAGCGAAAAGACCGCGGGAGGTGGGGTCAATTCTTTGACGGCAAGGCGTGGGCCGCAGGGCGGCAAAGGGCGGCGGTTTCCCGACAGGCGGCGGCGAGGCCGTCCTGGGCGGATGCGCCAGGGTGCCGGCCCCGGGCGGGTGCGAGGTGCCTACGCCGGGTCCTCGGGCCTTCTCGCCTGCGCCAGGTAGTTGACGTCGAGACTGGGCGTGAGACTCGCCGTGCGGGTGAAGGGGTTGTAGCGCACGCCGGTGAGGGCCAGGGGCTCCAGGCCCGACGCGCGCAGCCAGCGGGTCAGCTCGGCCGGTCGCACGAAGCGGGAGTAGTCGTGGGTGCCCCGGGGCAGGAGTCCCAGCACGTACTCGGCGCCGAGGACCGCGAACAGGTAGGCGGCGGGGCTCCGGTTCAGGGTGGCCAGGAACAGCTGGCCCCCGGGGCGCAGCAACGAGGCGCAGGAGCGGACCATGGCCGCGGGGTCCGGGACGTGCTCGAGGAGCTCCATGCAGGTGACCGCATCGAACGACCCCGGTTCTTCCCGCGCCAGGGCCTCCGCGGAGAGGAGCCGGTAGTCGAGGGAGACCCCGGCTTCCTCCGCGTGCCGCCGGGCGACCTCCAGGGGACCCGCCGAGAGGTCGATGCCGACCACGTGGGCGCCGCGCCGGGCCATGGCCTCGGCCAGGATCCCCCCGCCGCAGCCCACGTCCGCGACCCGCTTGCCGGCCAGCCCCAGCCGCTCCTCGACCCAGGCGAGGCGCAGGGGGTTCAGGTCGTGCAGCGCCCGCAGTTCCCCGCTCGGGTCCCACCAGTGGCGGGCCAGCGCCTCGAACCGGGCGAGTTCGAGGGGGTCGGCGTTGGGTGCGGTCGCGCTCATGGGAGGTCGTTTCCCGGCGTCATTTGCGGTTTCCAGGGGACACGCCCCCGTGCCGGGCGCCGGCGGCGATGCGGGCGCCCCAGGCGCGGGTCCGCTGCCGCACCTCGCCCTCGTCGAAGGTCGTGGGAAGGCGGTCCTTCAGGAGGTGCCGGCCCGCGACCCACACGTCGGTGACCTGGTGGCGGCTGGCCGCGTACACGAGTTGGGAGACGGGGTGGTGGACCGGCTCGGTCTCCAGGTGGGAGAGGTCGACCGCGGCGAGGTCGGCCGCCTTACCGGGGACGATCGAGCCGACCTCCTCCTCGATCCCGAGCGCCCGGGCCCCGTGCAGGGTAGCCATGGTGAGGGCGGTCCAGGCGCTCACCGCCGCCGCGTCGCCGGCGACGGCCTTGCCGACCAGGGCGGCGGTGCGCGCCTCTCCGAGCAGGTCGAGGTCGTTGTTGCTGGCCGCGCCGTCGGTGCCCAGGGCCACCGGGACGCCGGCGTCGAGCAGGCGCTGCACCGGGCAGAACCCGCTCGCGAGCTTCAGGTTGGACTCCGGGCAGTGCACCACGCAGAGGCCGTGCTCGGCCGCGCGCTCGATCTCGGCGGGCTCGAGCTGGGTCATGTGCACGGCGGCCAGCCGGTGCGTCAGCAGGCCGAGGCGCTCGAGGCGCGCGAGGGGCCGCACGCCGTGGCGCTCGACTCCCTGACGGACCTCGTCCGCCGTCTCGTGCACGTGCATGTGCACCGGCACGTCCAGCTCCTCGGCGAGCGTGGCGACGCGGGCGAGGGCCGAGTCGGAGACGGTGTACGGCGCGTGGGGGGCGAAGGCCGTGCGCACCAGGGGGTCGCCGCGGAAGCGGTCGTGGGTTTCGATGGCCCTGGCGAGGTACTCGTCCGTGTCCCGGGCCCACACCGAGGGAACGTCGATCACGAGCAGCCCCACCACCGCGCGGATCCCCATGGAGGAGGCGACCCGGGCGGTGTCCGCGGGGAAGAAGTACATGTCGTTGAAGCTGGTGGTCCCGCCCCGGAGCATCTCGGCCACGGCGAGCCGGGTCCCGTCCTGCACGAACTCCTCGCTGACCCACCGGCCCTCCGCGGGCCAGACGTGCTCCTGCAGCCAGCGCATCAGCGGCAGGTCGTCGGCGAGGCCGCGGAAGAGGGACATCGCGGCGTGGGTGTGGGCGTTCACCAGACCGGGGATCAGGGCGTGGTCCGCGAGCCGGTGCTCGACCCGGGGCTCGAAGCGCGCCTTTGCCTCGGCGGTGGGCAGCACCCCCACGACCCGCCCCCCGCGGACGGCCACCGCGTGGTGCTCGAGGACGACGCCCGGGGGCTCGACGGGGATCACCCAGCGGGCGTGGATCAGGGTGTCGATGGGCGTCACGGGACTGGCTTCGGGCGGTCGCATCCGGGGCTGAGTATGCTCTCCCCGGCAGACCGCGGAAATGGGCGGGCGCGCGGGTCCGGGGCCCGGTCCCGGGGGCCGGACGCCAGGTTTGCCTGGCGCCGGCGGCTCGCCCAGAATCGCTCGGCCCACCCCCGGGTCACGCACCGCCGCCGCCATGTCTCACGACCGCCACGACACCGTCCGCGCCCTCCTCTGGGAAGGCGGGGCCCTGCGACTGCTGGACCAGCGCCGCCTGCCCTCCGAGGAGGTCTGGCTCGCGGCGAGCGACGCCCCCGGCGTCGCCGCCGCCATCCGGGACATGGTGGTGCGCGGGGCTCCCGCGATCGGCATCGCCGCCGCCTACGGCGTGGTCCTGGCTGCCCGCGAGGCCTACGCCAGGGCCCCCGGGGTCTGGCGTGCGCTCGCCGAGGAGGACCTCGCTCGCCTCGCCGCGGCCCGACCGACGGCCGTCAACCTGTTCTGGGCGCTTGCACGGATGCGCCGCGCGATGGCCGGGGTCTCCGGCGACCCCGTGCCCGCGCTACTCGCCGAGGCCCACGCCATCCAGGCCGAGGACGTCGCGGCGAACCGCCGCATGGGCGGGCTCGGCGCCGCCCTGATCGAACGCGCCGGCGCCGTGCTGACCCACTGCAACACCGGGTCCCTCGCGACGGGCGGCTACGGCACGGCCCTCGGCGTCGTGCGCAGTGCGGCCGCCGCCGGCCGGGTGACCCGGGTGTACGCGGACGAGACGCGGCCCTGGCTCCAGGGCGCCCGGCTCACTGCCTGGGAGCTCGTGCGCGACGGCATCCCCGTGGACCTCCTGGTGGAAGGCGCGGCGGCCTCCCTGCTGCGCCGGGGCGAGGTGACCTGGGTTCTCGTGGGCGCGGACCGCGTCGCCGCCAACGGCGATTTCGCGAACAAGATCGGCACCTACGGCCTCGCGGTCCTGGCCCGCCACCACGGCGTGCCCTTCATGGTTGTCGCCCCGAGCTCCACGGTGGACCTGGAGACGACGGACGGGGGGGCGATCCCCATCGAGGAGCGCTCGCCCGAGGAGGTCCTCGGCTGCGGCGGGCGCCCGGTCGCCGCCGCAGGGGCCGGGGCCTGGAACCCGGCCTTCGACGTCACCCCCGCCGGGCTGGTGGACG
>CALMKJ010000137.1 GCA_937867305.1 uncultured Ectothiorhodospiraceae bacterium
CTAGCAGGGACCCCGTGAGGGTGGAGGGGCGCGCGTCCCGCCCCGGGAGGGTGTCGAGCAGGGCCGGGGCGTCACCCCCGGCAGCGCCCTACCCCCGCCCGCCGAGACCCAGGCGCTCCCAGATGGCGAGCGTCGGCTCGGCGCGATTCATCGTGTAGAAGTGCAGCCCCGGCGCGCCCTCTTCGAGCAGGCGGGCGCAGAGCTCGCTCACCACGTCGGCACCGAGCTCGGCGACGGCCCCGGTGTCCTCGCCGAGGGCCTCCAGGCGCCTGCGCAGCCAGCGCGGGATCTCCGCGCCGCTGGCGTCCGAGAAGCGCGCGAGCTGGGCGTAATTCGTGATCGGCATGATCCCGGGGACGATGGGCACGGCGAGCCCCATCGCCTCGCAGCTCTCCACGAAGCGCAGGTAGGCGTCGGCGTTGAAGAAATACTGGGTGATCGCGCCGTCGGCACCCGCCTCCACCTTGTTCCGGAAGGCCTCGAGGTCCGCCGGCGCGCTGCGCGCCTGCGGGTGGAACTCGGGGTAGGCCGCCACCTCGATGTGGAAGTGGCGCCCGGTCTCGGCGCGGATGAACTCGACGAGGTCGCGCGCATAGCGGAAGTCCCCGGGCTCGTGCATCCCCGAGGGCATGTCGCCGCGCAGCGCCACGAGGCGCGCGATCCCCTGGGCGCGGTAGTCCTCGAGCATCTCGCGGATGCTCTCGCGGCTCGCGCCGATGCAGGAGATGTGGGGCGCGCAGTCCACCCCCGACTCGCGCTGGACCTCGAGCACGGTCTCCCGCGTACGGTCCCGGGTGGAGCCCCCGGCCCCGTAGGTCACCGAGAAGAACCGGGGTCCGAGGCGCGCCAGGCGGTCGCGGACCCCCCGCAGCTTCGCCTGTCCTTCCTCCGTCTTGGGGGGGAAGAACTCGAAGCTGAAGGTCCGGGGGTGGCGGCGTTGGGATTCCATCAGTAGCGGTAGTACTCGGGCTTGTAGGGGCCGTCCGCCGGCACGCCGATGTAGGCGGCCTGCTCGGCGTTCAGGCGCGTGAGGTGCACGCCGAGCTTCGGCAGGTGCAGGCGCGCCACCTTCTCGTCGAGGTGCTTGGGCAGCGTGTAGACCTTGCGCTCGTAGCGCTCCCCGTTCTGCCAGAGCTCGATCTGCGCGGTCACCTGGTTGGTGAACGACGCCGACATCACGAAGCTCGGGTGGCCGGTGGCGCAGCCGAGGTTCACCAGGCGCCCCTCCGCGAGGAGGATGACGCGCTTGCCGTCGGGGAAGATCACGTGGTCCACCTGGGGCTTGATGTTCTCCCAGGGGAACCGGCGCAGCGCCGCCACGTCGATCTCGGCGTCGAAGTGCCCGATGTTGCAGACGATCGCCTCGTTCTTCATCGCCTGCACGTGCTCGAGGGTGATGACGCGCACGTTGCCGGTGGCGGTGACGAAGATGTCCGCGACCGGCGCGGCCTCTTCCATCGTGACCACGCGGTAACCCTCCATGGCGGCCTGCAGGGCGCAGATCGGGTCGATCTCGGTCACCCACACCTGGGCCCCCAGCCCGCGCAGGGACTGGCAGCAGCCCTTGCCCACGTCACCGTAGCCCGCGACGAGCGCGATCTTGCCCGCGATCATCACGTCGGTGGCGCGCTTGATGCCGTCGACCAGCGACTCGCGGCAGCCGTAGAGGTTGTCGAACTTGCTCTTGGTGACCGAATCGTTGACGTTGAAGGCGGGCACCTGGAGCGTGCCCTGCTTCATCATCTCGTAGAGCCGGTGCACGCCGGTGGTGGTCTCCTCCGAGAGTCCGCGCACGTCGGCGAGGAGCTCGGGGTACTTCTCGTGCATCACCAGCGTGAGGTCACCGCCGTCGTCCACCAGCATGGTGGGACGCCAGCCGTCCGGCCCGAAGATGGTCTGGTCGACGCACCACCAGTACTCCTCCTCGGTCTCGCCCTTCCAGGCGAAGACCGGGATGCCCGCCGCCGCGATGGCGGCCGCGGCGTGGTCCTGGGTCGAGAAGATGTTGCAGGAGGACCAGCGGACATCGGCGCCGAGCTCCACCAGCGTCTCGATCAGCACCGCGGTCTGGATGGTCATGTGCAGGCAGCCCGCGACGCGCGCGCCCGCAAGGGGCTTGCGCCCCCGGTACTCCTCGCGCAGGGCCATCAGACCCGGCATCTCGCCCTCGGCGATCCGGATCTCCTTGCGGCCCCACTCGGCGAGGGCGATGTCGGCGACCTTGTAGTCGGGGTGGTCGTGGCTCGGTGGGACGGCGGGCTGGCTGCTCATGTTCTGGACTCTGTCTCGCTGTTCGGTGTCGCTCGGAAATCGGTATTCAGGAATCGGTATTCGGCAATCAGTATCCGGGAGTCGGTATCCGGGAATCGCTGCCGGTCGCGCCCCGCGGCTCAGATACCGGCCGCCTCGCGCAGCTCCTCGGCCTTGTCGACCCGTTCCCAGGGGAACTCCTCGCGCCCGAAGTGGCCGTAGGCCGCGGTCTTGCGGTAGATGGGGTGCAGCAGGTCGAGCATCGTGATGAGGCCCTTCGGGCGCAGGTCGAAGTGCGCCTGGATGAGCTCGGCGAGCCGGGCGTCGGAGACCCGCCCCGTGCCGAAGCTGTCCACCGAGATGGAGGTCGGGCGGGCCACGCCAATGGCGTAGGACACCTGGATCTCGCAGCGCTCGGCGAGGCCCGCCGCCACCAGATTCTTGGCGACGTAGCGCGCGGCGTAGGCGGCCGAGCGGTCGACCTTGCTCGGGTCCTTGCCCGAGAAGGCGCCGCCGCCGTGGCGGCCCATGCCGCCGTAGGTGTCCACGATGATCTTGCGCCCCGTGACCCCGGCGTCGCCGAGCGGGCCGCCGATGACGAAGCGCCCGGTCGGGTTGATGTGGTAGCGGGTGTCCCGCGTGAGCCACTCGGCGGGCAGCACGGGCTTCACGATCTCCTCCATCACCGCCTCGCGCAGGGTGGTGATCCCCACGTCCGGCCCGTGCTGGGTCGAGAGCACCACCGCCTCGATCGCCACCGGCCGGTGGTTCTCGTAGCGGAAGGTCACCTGGCTCTTGGCGTCCGGACGCAGCCACGGCAGGCGCCCCGCCTTGCGCACCTCGGCCTGGCGGGCGACCAGCCGGTGGGCGTAGGTGATCGGGGCCGGCATCAGGACGTCGGTCTCGCGGGTCGCGTAGCCGAACATCAGCCCCTGGTCACCGGCGCCCTGCTCGTGCTCGGTGGTCTCGTCGACGCCCATGGCGATGTCGCCCGACTGCTTGCCGATGGCGGTCAGCACCGCGCAGGTCTGCCAGTCGAAGCCCATGTCCGAGCCGGAGTAGCCGATCTCCCGGATCGCCTGGCGCACGAGCTGGTCGTAGTCGACCGAGGCGTTGCTCGTGATCTCGCCGGCGAGCACCACCATGCCGGTCTTGACCAGGGTCTCGCAGGCCACGCGGGCCCGGCGATCCTGGGCCAGGTAGGCATCCAGAACGGCGTCCGAAACCTGGTCGGCGACCTTGTCCGGGTGCCCCTCCGAGACCGACTCGGAGGTGAAGAGGAAGCTGTCCGCCATGGGGGTGGGTCCTCGCCACGTTGCAGGTGGATGGTCTGAACCGTGCATTATAGCCACGCTCCGCCCGCCGACGACCCCCCCGGGCCCCCTGGGGCCCCCGGACCTCCCCGGACCATCCCCCCGGACCTCCCCCTCCCCTGCCCCCGGGGGGCCGCCCGGCCGCCGCTATTGCCGCTCGGGCGCCGATGGGGGGAAAATTCACCCACACGGGCCCCGCCAGGACGGTCACGGGGCCAGGATCCTTCCAACCACGAGGCCGGGGCCACGCGGCGCCGCCATTGCCGTCTTGCTGTGAGGAGAATCCTGATGCCCTCCCGTAGAGACCTCGCGAACGCCATCCGCGCCCTCAGCATGGACGCGGTCCAGAAGGCCCGGTCGGGGCACCCCGGGGCGCCGATGGGCATGGCGGACATCGCCGAGGTGCTCTGGAACGACTTCCTCAAGCACAACCCGGCCGACCCCGCGTGGCCGGACCGCGACCGGTTCGTGCTCTCGAACGGCCACGGCTCGATGCTGCTCTACTCCCTGCTGCACCTCTCGGGCTACGAGCTTTCCCTGGAGGACCTCAGGCAGTTCCGGCAGCTGCACTCGAAGACCCCCGGCCACCCCGAGCACGGCTACACCCCGGGCGTGGAGACCACCACCGGCCCGCTCGGTCAGGGGCTCGCCAACGCCGTCGGCATGGCGCTCGCCGAGAAGGTCCTCGCCGCCCGGTTCAACCGGCCCGGCCACGCCGTGGTGGACCACTACACCTACGTCTTCCTCGGCGACGGCTGCATGATGGAGGGGATCTCCCACGAGGTCTGCTCCCTCGCCGGCACCTGGGGGCTCGGCAAGCTCGTCGCCTTCTACGACGACAACGGGATCTCCATCGACGGCCACGTCGAGGGCTGGCTCACCGACGACACCCCCGCGCGCTTCGAGGCCTACGGCTGGCACGTCATCCGCGGCGTGGACGGCCACGACGCCGCGTCCGTGCGGCGGGCGACCGAGGAGGCACGCGCCGAGCGCGACCGACCGACGCTCGTCTGCTGCAAGACCGTCATCGGCTATGGCTCCCCCAACCTCGCCGGGAGCCACGACTGCCACGGCTCGCCCCTCGGCGAGGACGAGGTCGCGGCGACCCGCGAGAACATCGGCTGGCCCCACCCGCCGTTCGTGATCCCGGAAGAGATCTACGCCGGCTGGAGCGCCCGCGTCCGGGGCGCCGCGGCCGAGGACGAGTGGCGCGAGCGCTTCGCGGCCTATCGGGCGGCCTTCCCCGAGCTCGCGGCCGAGCTCGAGCGGCGCCTCGCCGGCGACCTCCCCGCGCAGTGGGAGGAGAAGGCCGGCGCCTTCGTGGACGCCGTGGCCGCGAAGGCCGAGAGCATCGCCACCCGCAAGGCCTCGCAGAACGCGCTCGAGGGCTACGGCCCGCTGCTGCCGGAGCTCCTCGGCGGCTCGGCCGACCTCGCCGGCTCGAACCTGACGCTGTGGAAGGGCTCGAAGGGCGTGCGCAGGGACGACGCCGCGGGCAACTACGTCTACTACGGCGTGCGCGAGTTCGGGATGTCGGCCATCATGAACGGCGTCGCCCTGCACGGGGGCTTCATCCCCTACGGCGGCACGTTCCTCGTCTTCATGGACTATGCGCGCAACGCGGTCCGCATGGCGGCGTTGATGAAGCAGCGCTGCGTCTTCGTCTACACGCACGACTCCATCGGCCTCGGCGAGGACGGCCCGACCCACCAGCCGGTGGAGCAGGTCGCGGCCCTGCGCCTGACGCCCAACCTGTCGGTGTGGCGCCCGGCCGACGCGGTGGAGACCGCCGTCGCCTGGAAGGCCGCGATCGAGCGCAGGGGCGGGCCCACGAGCCTCGTCCTCTCGCGCCAGAACCTCGCCCACCAGCCGCGCACGCCGGCCCAGACGGCCGCCGTCGCCCGCGGGGGATACGTGCTCCTGGAGCCCGCCGGGGCGCCCGAGGCGATCCTGATCGCCACCGGCTCCGAGGTCGCCCTCGCGGTCGACGCCGCCCGCCGGCTGAACGATCGGGGACGGCGGGTGCGGGTGGTGTCGATGCCCTCGACCGACGTGTTCGACGCCCAGGACGCCGCCTATCGCGAGTCCGTGCTGCCGGCGGCGGTGAGCGCGCGGGTCGCGGTCGAGGCGCTCGTCACGGACGGCTGGTACAGGTACGTGGGAATGGCAGGCCGGGTCGTCGGCATGCGCAGTTTCGGAGAATCGGGCCCTGCGGGTGCCCTGTTCAAGCACTTCGGGCTCACCACGGAGAACGTGGTCCAGGCGGTCGAAGACGTCCTCGCCGCCTGAGCCCGTCACTTCGCTTCCATCGGTAAGACCAGTGGGTTGAGGGAGGCTAGAGCAACATGGCAATCAAGGTCGCAATCAACGGCTACGGGCGCATCGGCCGCAACATCCTGCGCGCGCTCTACGATGCGGGCCGCACCGGGGAGATCCAGATCGTCGCGGTGAACGATCTGGGCGACGCCAGCATCAACGCGCACCTGACGCGCTACGACACCGTGCACGGCAAGTTCGCGGGCACCGTCGCGGTGGACGGCGACTCGCTGGTGGTCAACGGCGACCGGATCCGGGTCCTCTCCCAGCGCGACCCCGCGAAGCTGCCCTGGGGCGAACTCGGCGTGGACGTGGTGATGGAGTGCACGGGCCTCTTCACCAGCAAGGAGAAGGCGGGCGCGCACCTCGCCGGCGGCGCGAGGAAGGTGATCATCTCGGCGCCGGGCGGCAAGGACATCGACGCCACCATCGTCTACGGCGTCAACCACAAGACGCTGAAGGCCTCCGACACGGTCATCTCCAACGCCTCCTGCACCACCAACTGCCTCGCGCCCCTGGTGGCCCCGCTGCACGAGAAGATCGGCCTCGTCTGCGGCCTGATGACGACCATCCACTCCTACACCAACGACCAGGTCCTGACCGACGTCTTCCACAAGGACCTGCGCCGCGCCCGCTCGGCGACCATGTCGATGATCCCCACGAAGACCGGCGCCGCGGCGGCGGTCGGGCTCGTGCTCCCCGAGTTGAACGGCAAGCTGGACGGCTTCGCGATGCGCGTGCCGACGATCAACGTCTCGGTGGTGGACCTGACCTTCGAGGCCGCGCGCCCCACGAGCAAGGACGAGGTCAACGCGATCCTGAAGGATGCCGCCCAGGGCGAGCTCAAGGGGATCCTCGCGTACAACGAGGAGCCGCTCGTCTCCATCGACTTCAACCACACCGCCGTCTCGTCCACCTACGACGCGGGCCTCACCAAGGTCATCGACGGCAAGCTGGTGAAGGTCCTGTCCTGGTACGACAACGAGTGGGGCTTCTGCAACCGCATGCTCGACACCACCGTCGCCCTGATGAAGGCGAAGTGATGAACGTCATCAGGATGACGGACCTGGACCTCAGGGGGAAGCGCGTGCTCGTGCGCGCCGACCTGAACGTGCCGGTCAAGGAGGGCCGGGTGACGAGCGACGCCCGCATCAGCGCGTCGCTGCCCACGTTCCGGCACGCGCTGGAGCAGGGCGCGCGGGTGATGGTCATGTCCCACCTGGGGCGCCCCACGGAAGGCGAATACTCCCCGGAGAACTCCCTGCGGCCCGTCGCCGAGGACCTCTCCGCCAAGCTCGGCCGACCGGTGCGGCTCGTCCGGGACTGGATCGACGGCGGCTTCGAGGTGGCCGAAGGCGAGCTGGTGCTCCTCGAGAACGTGCGCTTCAACAAGGGTGAGAAGAAGAACCTCGACGAGACGGCGAAGAAGTACGCCGCGCTCTGCGACGTGTTCGTGATGGACGCCTTCGGCACCGCGCACCGGGCCGAGGGCTCCACCCACGGGGTCGCCCGCTTCGCCCCCGTCGCCTGCGCCGGGATCCTGCTCACGCGGGAGCTCGACGCCCTCCAGCAGGCCCTCGCCCACCCCGCCCGGCCGCTGGTCGCCATCGTCGGCGGGTCGAAGGTCTCCACCAAGCTGACGGTGCTCGAGGCGCTCTCCGAGAAGGTCGACCAGCTGGTGGTCGGCGGCGGCATGGGCAACACGTTCCTCAAGGCGAGCGGGAAGAACGTGGGCAAGTCGCTCTGCGAGGACGACCTCGTCCCCGTCGCCCGGGACCTGATGACGAAGATGAGCGCGCGCGGCGCGACCATCCCGGTCGCGGTGGACGTGGTCGTCGGCAAGAACCTGGACGCGGCCGAGCCGGCCGTGGTCAAGGACGCGGGCGCGGTGGCCGACGACGACATGATCCTCGACATCGGCCCCCGCAGCGCCCGGGAGCTGGCCGACATCATCCTCGCGGCCGGCACGGTCGTCTGGAACGGGCCGGTCGGCGTCTTCGAATTCGATCAGTTCGGTGCCGGTACCCGGACCATCGCCGAGGCGATCGCCGCCACCCGGGCCTTCACCCTGGCCGGCGGGGGCGACACCATCGCCGCCATCCAGAAATACGGCATCTACGACAAGGTCTCGTACATCTCCACCGCGGGCGGCGCCTTCCTCGAGTTCCTCGAGGGCAAGAAGCTGCCTGCGGTCGCCATCCTCGAAGAGCGCGCCACCGGGAAGTAGAGGGAGCGATCCACCATGGCCCTGATTTCACTGCGCCAGCTTCTGGACCACGCGGCCGAGCACGGTTACGGCTGCCCGGCGTTCAACGTCAACAACCTCGAGCAGATGCGCGCCATCATGGAGGCCGCGGACGAGACCGACAGCCCCGTCATCGTCCAGGCCTCGGCCGGCGCGCGCAAGTACGCCGGCGCGCCCTTCCTGCGCCACCTGATCCTGGCCGCGGTCGAAGAGTTCCCGCACATCCCGGTGGTGATGCACCAGGACCACGGGACTTCGCCCGCGGTCTGCCAGCGCTCGATCCAGCTCGGGTTCTCCTCGGTGATGATGGACGGGTCGCTCGGCGAGGACGGCAAGACGCCGACCTCCTACGAGTACAACGTGGGCGTCACCCGCCGCGTCGTGGAGATGGCCCACGCCTGCGGGGTCTCGGTGGAGGGCGAGCTCGGCTGCCTCGGCTCGCTCGAGACCGGGGTCGCGGGGGAGGAGGACGGGGTCGGGGCCGAGGGCACCCTCGACCACAGCCAGCTGCTCACCGACCCGGAGGAAGCGGCGCGGTTCGTGAAGGCGACCGGCGTGGACGCGCTCGCGATCGCCATCGGCACCAGCCACGGCGCCTACAAGTTCACGCGGCCGCCGACCGGCGACATCCTCGCCATCGACCGCATCCGCGAGATCCACGCGCGCATCCCCAACACCCACCTGGTGATGCACGGCTCCTCCTCGGTGCCCCAGGACTGGCTCGCCATCATCAACAGCTACGGCGGCGACATGGGCGAGACCTACGGGGTGCCCGTCGAGGAGATCCAGGAGGGGATCCGCAACGGCGTGCGCAAGGTCAACATCGACACGGACCTGCGCATGGCCTCCACGGGGGCGGTCCGCAAGTTCCTGGCCGAGAACCGCAAGGAGTTCGACCCCCGGAAGTGGCTCACCGCGACCGTGAAGGCCATGAAGGGGATCTGCAAGGCGCGCTACGAGGCCTTCGGGACCCCGGGCTACGCGTCGAAGATCAAGCCCATCTCCCTCGAGAAGATGGTCCGCCGCTACGAGAGCGGCGAGCTCGACCCGCGGGTGAATTGACTCAATGGTGAATCAACCCGCGGGTGAATCAACCCGCGGGTGACGGGAGTCAGCGCGTCAGTTGCCCGAAGAGCGCCGGCAGGCGCTCGGGCAGGCGCTGCACGCGGTCCACGACCGCGAAGCGGCCCGCCCCGAAGATCCGCGCCACGTACTCGTCGGCCGCGGGGTCGAGCGTCAGGCAGAAGGTCTGCACCCCGCGGGCGGCGAGCTCCTCCACCGCCTTGCGGGTGTCCTGGCGCAGGTACTGCGGGTCGCGCACGTCGATGTCGGCCGGCTCACCGTCGGTCACCAGGAGCAGGAGCTTCTTCTGCTGACGCTGGCGGCGCAGGAACCCCGCGGCGTGCCGCAGCGCCGCCCCCATCCGGGTCGACAGGCCCCCCTGCATCCCCGCCAGCCGCGCCTTCGCCGCGTCGTCCCAGGGCTGGTCGAAGTCCTTGAAGCGGTAGTACTGGACGTCGTGGCGCCCGTCCGAGGCGAAGCCGTGCACGGCGAAGGGGTCCCCGATGCCGTGGATGGCCCAGGCGAGGAGCGCCGTCGCCTCCCGGGCGAGCTGGAGCACCGACCGGTCGCTGCCCGGAAGGACCTCGCGGGTGGACTCGGAGAGGTCCAGCAGCAGCAGGACGGCCAGGTCCCGGGTCTTGCGCAGGTAGCGCACGCTCACCCGCGGGTCCGGCGTCTGGCCCAGGCGCAGGGCCACCATCGCCCCCACCGCGGCGTCGATGTCGATCTCCTCGCCGTCCTCCTGGCGACGCAGGCGCACCAGCCCCTGGGGCTGGAGGGCGTCGATGGTGTGCCGGATCCGGCGCGCGAGCGGCCCGTATTCCGCCAGGATCGCGTCGATGTCGGCCGCGCGCCCCCGGGGCTGGCGCTTCTCCAGGACGGTCGCCCAGTCCGGGCGGTGCAGCTGCACCTGGTAGTCCCACTCCGGGTAGGGGTGCGGCTCGCTCACCGGCTCCCGGCCCTCGAGCCGGTTCACGCTGACCCCTGGCGGGTCGCCGTCGCGGAAGAACTCGCTCGCGAGCGTCCACACCTCCTGGGCATCGTCCCCGGCCAGCTCGCAGTCGACCTCGTTGACCATCTCCATGACGCCGACGGTCCTGCGGGTCTGCCGCTGGCTCGCCGGGACGTACGCGGCCTCGCGCCAGGCCGCCTCGTCCGCGGCCCAGAGGTAGCGATTGTCGTCCCGGTAGGGCGCCCCGGCGGCCTCCAGGACCCGCAGCGGGGGGAGCTCACCCTCCGCCGCGACGAGCCCCTCGAGGAGGGCCGCCCCGAGCTCCCGGGACCCGCGCGGGTCCCCGCCCCGCCGCGCGAGCTCTCCCTGGAAGCGCGCCGCCGCCTCGCGCACCCAGGGGTCCAGGTCCCCCTGCCCCGGGTCCAGCAGCGCCCGGGCGCAGCGCTCGAGCCGGCGCACCACCGGGTCGCGCTCCGGCCTGGCCGATTCCACCTGCGCGGCGTGGAACGGCGCCCAGAGCGCCTGCAGCCCCGGGAGCTCGCGGATGGCGAGGGCCTCGACCCGCGCGTCCTCCACGAGCCCGACGAGCAGCCGGAGCACCGGGTCGAGCTCCCCGGAGCCGAGGGGCTCGCGCGTGTACGCGAGGTGCGCCGCGGCGTGGGCCGCCGCCGCGCGGTACAGGTCCCGACCGGGGAGCCCCGCGAAGTCGTCCCAGGCGTCCGGGAGGTGGATCACCCCGGCCTCGATGAAGGGCCGTGTCCCCTCCCGGGTCTCGTGGTCCCCGGAGGTCGGCCGCAGGAAGAAGTCCCGCCCCCAGAGGGCACGCAGGTAGAAGTTGAGCCCGCGCTGGGTGTCCACGAACAGCGTCCCGCGCCGCTCCCTCTGCAGGACCGCGCGGCTGTCGGCGGACTCGAGCGCGAAGTAGGCGGCGAGCGCGGGGTAGTCGCGGCCGTGCACCTGCGCCCCCCAGAGCGCCCAGCGGCGCAGCCCTCCGAGCGTCAACCTCGCGAGGAGCTCGTCCAGACGCGCGAGCATGGGCCGCAGGCCCCGGGGCGCCTTCGCCGAGAGCTGGTGCACCAGCGCGAGATACCCCCGCAGGAGCTCCGGGTCCCCGAGCCGGCGGGCGGCCGTGGGCAGGCTCGAGAAGAGGAGGCCGACCACCTCGCCGCTCACCATCGAGGCGAGCTTCATCGCGGCGCCGACGCAGTCCGCAAGGACGTCCTCACCCACCTCCCTGCAGACCGGCGGCATCGCCTGGAGATAGGACACCACGAGATCGGTGCCCCGGCCGAGCCGGCGCAGCGCCGTCGCCCCCTCGAGGTAGCCCTGCAGGGCGCGCGGCGACATGCAGCGCGCCGCCTCCGCGAAGCTCGCCGCCAGCGTGTCCCGCACCGCCGGGTCGGCGCCCTCGAGGAGCTCGCGGTGCCCTTCGAGGCTGACGCTCATCCGAAGAACGTCGCGACCGCCGCCTCCAGGGTCTCGCGCAGGTCCGGGTCGTCGGTGAGGGGGCGCACCAGGGTCATGGAGCAGGCCGCGCGCGCCTCGATGCCCCGGGCGATCAGGCTCCCCGCGTAGACCAGGAGCCGGGTGGAGACCCCTTCGTCGAGCCCGTGCCCCTTCAGGTTGCGCGCCCGCTGGGCGACCTGCACCAGCTTCTCCGCCGTCGCGGCGTCCACGCCGCTCTCGTGGGCCACCACCTCCACTTCCACCTCGAGCGGGGGGTAGCCGAAGTCGATGGCCCCGAAGCGCTGCTTGGTCGACTGCTTCAGGTCCTTCATCAGGCTCTGGTAGCCGGGGTTGTAGGAGATGACGAGCTGGAAGTCGGGGTGCGCGCGCACGAGCTCGCCCTTCTTGTCGAGCGGGAGCTGGCGCCGGTGGTCGGTGAGCGGGTGGATGACCACCGTGGTGTCCTGGCGGGCCTCGACGACCTCGTCCAGATAGCAGATGGCGCCGATCCGAGCGGCGGTCGTGAGCGGGCCGTCCTGCCAGCGCGTGCCCGAGACGTCGAGCAGGAACCGCCCCACCAGGTCCGAGGCGGTCATGTCCTCGTTGCAGGCCACGCTCACCAGCGGCCGGCCGAGCCTCCAGGCCATGTACTCCACGAAGCGCGACTTGCCGGCCCCGGTCGGGCCCTTCAGCATCACCGGCATGCGCGCCCCGTAGGCCGCCTCGTAGAGGGCGACCTCGTCGGCGACGGGGCGGTAGTAGGGCTCCGCGCCCACCAGGTACGGATCGCGCTCGCTCACCGCGGCTCCTGCAGTGGCGCCCGGAAGACCACCATCGCGGTGCCCTGGGACTGGGCGAAATTGTCGTAGCCCACGAGGCGCACGTGGTGATTCGGGTGCGCCCGATGACAGGCCTCGGCCTCGGCCAGGATGCGGTCGACGACGGTCTCGCCGAACATCGGCAGCTTCCACATGTACCAGTAGTGATCGAAGGCGTTCTCCGGCTCGGTGTGCTCGATGGCCGGGTTCCAGCCCTTCTTCACGATGTACTCCACCTGCTTGCGGATCTGCTCCGGGGTCATCGGCGGCAGGTAGGAGAAGGTCTCGAACTTGCGGCTCTTCGGGTCGCTCAGGCTCGACTGGTAGTCCTGCATCTCGCTCATGGTGTCTCGGCCTCCCGGCTCATCCGTCCCGGCGGCGCGCCCGGGGGCCCCAACGGCCCCGGGCCGCGGCGCGCCTACTTGTGCGCGACGTCGAGCTTGTCGACGGTGTCGAACTCGAACTTGATCTCCTTCCAGGTCTCCATCGCCATCTTCAGCTCGGGGCTGTGGCGCGCAGCGCCGGCCAGCACCTCCCGGCCCTCCTTCTCGACGGGGCGGCCCTGGTTGCGGGCCTCCACGCAGGCCTCCAGCGCCACGCGGTTCGCCGCCGCGCCTGCCGCGTTGCCCCAGGGGTGCCCGAGGGTGCCACCGCCGAACTGCAGCACCGAGTCGTCGCCGAAGATGGAGAGCAGCGCCGGCATGTGCCAGACGTGGATTCCGCCCGAGGCGACCGCGAACACCCCCGGCATCGACCCCCAGTCCTGGTCGAAGAAGATGCCCCGGCTGCGGTCCTCGGCGATGTGCTTCTCGCGCAGCAGGTCGATCCAGCCCAGGGTGGAGGCGCGGTCGCCCTCGAGCTTGCCCACCACGGTGCCGGTGTGCAGGTGGTCGCCGCCCGAGAGGCGCAGGATCTTGGTGAGCACGCGGAAGTGGATGCCGTGGTGCGGGTTGCGGTCGAGCACCGCGTGCATCGCGCGGTGGATGTGCAGCAACACCCCGTTGTCCCGGCACCAGTTGGCGAGGCCCGTGTTGGCGCAGAACCCGCCGGTGATGAAGTCGTGCATGATGATGGGCGCGCCGAGCTCCTTGGCGTACTCCGCGCGCTTGTACATCTCCTCGGGCGTCGGGGCGGTGACGTTCAGATAGTGGCCCTTGCGCTCGCCGGTCTCCTCCTCGGCCTTGTCGACGGCGTCCATGACGAAATCGAAGCGCTGGCGCCAGCGCATGAAGGGCTGGCTGTTGACGTTCTCGTCGTCCTTGGTGAAGTCGAGCCCCCCGCGCAGGCACTCGTACACCGCGCGCCCGTAGTTCTTCGCCGAGAGTCCGAGCTTCGGCTTGATGGTGCAGCCGAGCAGCGGGCGGCCGTACTTGTTCAGGATGTCGCGCTCGACCTGGATGCCGTGGGGCGGCCCGCCGCAGGTCATCACGTAGGCGATGGGGAAGCGCACGTCCTCCAGGCGCAGGGCGCGCACGGCCTTGAAGCCGAACACGTTGCCGACGAGCGAGGTGAAGACGTTCACCACCGAGCCTTCCTCGAAGAGGTCGATGGGGTAGGCGACGAAGGCGTAGAAGCAGGTGTCGTCGCCCGGCACGTCCTCGATGCGGTAGGCGCGGCCCTTGTAGTAGTCGAGGTCGGTCAGCAGGTCGGTCCAGACCGTGGTCCAGGTGCCGGTGGAGGACTCGGCGGCGACCGCGGCGGCGGCCTCCTCGCGGGGCACGCCCGGCTGGGGCGTGATCTTGAAACAGGCGAGCAGGTCGGTGTCCACCGGCGTGTACTCCGGCATCCAGTACGTCTCGCGGTATTCCTTCACCCCTGCCTTGTAGGTCTTCACGGCCATCGCTCATCCCTCCCGGGGGAGATGTTTTCTTTCCGAGGCCACCGCGCCGGCCGAGGCCATCACGGCCTCGATGTCCGCGACGGTCTTCGGCACGGCGCGGGTCAGGACCTCGCAGCCGTCTCTGGTGACGAGAACGTCGTCCTCGATCCGAATCCCGATGCCCCACCAGCGCCGGGGCACGCCGCGCGCGCCCGGCGCCACGTACAGCCCCGGCTCCACGGTCATGGTCATGCCGGGCTCCAGCACCCGCCACTCACCGTCGACCTTGTAGTCGCCCACGTCGTGGACGTCCATGCCGAGCCAGTGTCCGGTGCGGTGCATGTAGAAGGGCTTGTAGGCCTCCTCCTTGACCAGCCGCGGCACGCGGCCCTTGAGCAGCCCCAGGTCCACGAGGCCCCGGGTGATGACGGCGACGGCCGCCTCGTGGGGCTCGTTCCAGTGGTTGCCCGGGCGCACCTTCGCGATCGCAGCCTCCTGGGCCTCCAGCACCAGCTCGTAGAGGCCGCGCTGGGGCGAGGTGAAGCGCCCGTTGACGGGGAACGTTCGGGTGATGTCGGCCGCGTAGTACTCGTACTCCGCGCCCGCGTCGATGAGGAGCAGGTCACCGTCGCGCAGGGGGTCGCGGTTCTCCGTGTAGTGCAGGATCACCCCGTTCTCGCCGCTGCCGACGATGGGGGCGTAGGCGGAGGCGCGGCAGCCCCCGCTCATGAAGGCGTGCACGAGTTCCGCCTCCACCTGGTACTCGGTCATCCCCGGGCGCGCCACCTGCATCGCCCGCAGGTGGGCCGCCGCGGTGACCTCGGCCGCGCGGCGCATCAGGCGCAGCTCCCCGGCGCTCTTGATGAGGCGCATCTCGTGCACCAGCTGGTCGAGGGCCACGAACTCCCCCGGCACGCTCACCCCGGCACGCGCCCGGCTGCGCACGCGGCTCACCCAGCCCATCACCTGCTGGTCGACCTCCGGGTACACGCCCATCGCGTAGAACACCCGGTCGCGGTTCTCGATGAGCCCCGGGACGATGTCGTCGATGTCCCCGATGGGAAACGCGTCGTCCGCGCCGTAGTCCGCGCACGCGCCCTCGAGACCCGCCCGGCGCCCGTTCCAGACCTCCTTCGCCAGGTCGCGCTCGCGCACGAAGAGCAGGTACTCGCCCTCGGGCCGCCCGGGGACCAGCACCATCACCGCCTCGGGCTCCGGGAACCCCGTCAGGTAGTAGAAGTCGCTGTCCGGGCGGAAGGCGTACTCCACGTCGCGGTTGCGCATGCGCACCGGAGCGGTGAAGAGGATGGCGACGCTGTTCTCGTCCATCTGGCGCATCAACGACTTGCGCCGGCGTGCGAACTCCTTGCGCTCGAGGGTGAGCCCGATCATCAGTGCAGTGTCGGGTGCTCCGCGCGGTCACGCTCGCGCAGGTCCTCGTAGAGCAGCATGACGGAGACCCGCACGAACTCGCTCACGTCGAAGAAGGCCCGCTCGTCCTCCTCCCCTTCGGCCTCGGGGTCGAGCTGGCTGACCTCCGTCAACTCCTCCAGCACCTCGCGCGCCTGGGGGCTGAGGGATGCGTCGTCCCTCAGCCCCGCGACCCCGAGTCCATAGAGAAACGCGTTGCACCAGTGGATCAGAGCCTCGGTGCGCAGCATGAGCGCCGCGTCGTCCGCGGGCAGGAAGAGCTGCAGCCCAACCTCCTCGCCGGCCAGCGCGGCGGCACTGGCCCCGCGCAGGCGCGCCAGCAGCTCCCGCGCCCCGGCGGGGTCCGTCCCGCCCTCCGGGCTCTCGGACACCACCTCCCCGATCCAGCGGTCGTCGGACACCGCCGGGTCGACACAGAGCATCCCGCAGATGAGCCCGTGGCTCTCGGCGGGGCTCATCTCGGATTCGGCTTGGCGCAGCGCAGACTCCAGCGCTTCGTAGGTGGGCTCGTGGTCGGTCACGGTCGGCTTACCTTCGGCGAGGGTGGCTCCAGGGCTATGCTAGCACCGCCCCACGGGCGCCCCAACCACCGCCCGTCTGCAGGAAAAGCGTGACGGCGCGCGCCGTTGACCCCCTCAGGCCCGGGTTCTATAGTGCCGATAAAACGACCAGATGGCGCACGGCTCGGGATCCCGTCCGAGGGACGGACCGCAGACCGGAGCCCACACCGGGGAACCCATGGACACGCCGGACATCAAGGCGCTCGAGCAACTCGTGGACGAGTTGATCGCCAGGAGCAAACGTCTCGCCGACGAGAACCGCGCCCTGCGCAATCAGCACACGCACCTGCTGACCGAGCGCGCGGCCCTCATCGAGAAGACGGAGCACGCGCGCAATCGGGTCGAGTCCATGATCGCCCGCCTGAAGTCCATGGAGATGTGAAGTGCCAGAGTCGAGCACCCCGATCTCCATCCGCATCCTCGACAAGGAATACACGGTGGGCTGTCCGCCGAGCGAGCGTGACGCCCTCTTGCAGGCCGCCCAGCTGCTGGACCACAAGATGCGCGAGATGCGCGACGGGGGGCGGGTCATCGGGGCCGAGCGGGTCGCCGTGATCACCGCGCTCAACCTCGCGCACGAACTGCTCCAGGACCGCCGCCGCCACGATATTCTCGCCGACGCGGTCGGCGCGGGAATGCAGCGGATCCAGGGCAAGCTCGAGCTCGCGCTGCGCAGTGACAGCAGCGGACAAACGGTTTAGAGTGCTTTTCGTCCCCTGTGGTGTTCGCAAAGAGATCCAGTACTCTTTGAGCCTATATCACAGCCCTCGGGGGTCGGCTCTCGGCGTCGTTGTGCATGTCCGCCTCGCTGCGGAAAGCCTGAAACGCCGAACCATTCCCCCTAGTTGAACTTCGGTTCAAGGGGGCAGGATCTCGGTCGGCACCTACGGGGGACACCTCATCAAGGCACGCCGCACGCTGAGCCGAGCCCGATCCATCCGGACCTGCCCGCGGTGATCCCCTCGAGAGACCTGCGCCGGGCGTTGCGGGAGCAGCGCCGGCGGTTGGACCCGGCCACCCGGGCGCACGCGAGCGCGCGCGTCTGCCGGGCCCTCGCCGCGACCGGGGCCTTCCACCGGGCGCGCCGCCTGGCGGTGTACCTGTCCCGGGGAGGCGAGGTGGACCTCACGGCCCTGGTCATCCGGGCCTGGAAGGCCGGCAAGCGCTGTTACCTGCCGGTGGTCGAGCGGGGGCGCCTGCGCTTCCTGCCCTACGCGCCCGACACGGTCCTACGCCCGAACCGGTTCGGCATCCCCGAGCCGGCGGAGACGGCCAGTCGCCAGGTGCCCGCCTCCGCCCTCGACCTGGTGGTGCTGCCCCTCGTCGCCTTCGACGCCGCAGGCAACCGCCTCGGGATGGGCGGTGGCTACTACGACCGCACCTTCGCGTTCTCCCACCGGCGCCTGCGCTGGAGGCGGCCGGTCCTGATCGGGGCCGCGTACGGCTTCCAACGGGTCCCCGCGCTCGCCGTGAGCCCGTGGGACGTCCCCCTCGACGCCGCCGCCACCGAGGGCGGCCTGGAGTGGTTCCGCCGATGACACACCGCAGGAAGAATCACGGACCCTCGGAACGGCCCCGCCGGAACCGCTTCGGCCGCGCCCTCGGCCGCCCGGGCAAGGCGCCCGGGATCGAGCCCCACGAGCTTCCGGGCCTCGCCCGGGGCGACGCCCCGGTCACGGTCACCTGCGTCGACTACTGCCCGGAGCAGGCTCGCGTCGAGCGGGTGGACGACGTGCGCAGCTTCCTCGCCACTCACCGCCCCGAGTGGTCGAGCGTGCGCTGGATCGACGTGGTGGGGGTGGGGGACCCGACGCTCCTGCGCGCGCTCGCCGAGAAGTACGAGCTGCACCCGCTCGCCGTGGAGGACGTGGTGAACCGCGGGCAGCGCCCGAAGGCCGAAGACTACCCCGCCTCGGCGGAGCATCCCGGGCGCCTGTTCGTGGTGGTTCGGCTGGTGGACCGGGTGGACGGCAACCTGAGCACCGAGCAGGTGAGCCTCTTCCTCGGCCGCGACACCGTGCTCAGCTTTCGCGCACGCGGTCCGGAGCCGTTCGTGCCCATCGTTCAGCGCATCGAGACCCCCAACTCACGGCTGCGCCGCAGCGACGCGAGCTTCCTGCTCTACTGCCTGATCGACGCGGTCGTGGACCACTCGTTCCCCCTGCTGGAAGAGGTCTCCGACGGCCTCGAGGAGCTCGAGGAGGCGGTCTTCCAGGACCAGGCAGGCCGCGACGCGCCCCAGCGGCTCCACCGCATGAACCGGGAGCTGATGGTCCTGCGCCGCGTGACCTGGCCCATGCGGGACCTGCTGGACAACCTGCACCGCGAGCACCACGAGTGCCTCTCCGACACGACGCGGACCTACCTGCGCGACGTGCACGACCACGTGGTGCGCATCCTCGACCTGCTGGAGACCTACCGCGAGCTCGCCTCCAACCTGGTGGAAATGCACATGGTCTCGGCCTCCAACCGCCTCGGCGACATCGTGAAGACGCTGACCATCATCAGCACCATCTTCGTCCCGCTGACCTTCCTCGCCGGCGTCTACGGCATGAACATGCCCATCCCGGAGAACGAGCACGCCTGGACCTACCCGGCGTTCTGGATGGTGAGCGTCGGCATCGCCGGCGCCCTCCTCTACTGGTTCCGGCGCCGCGACTGGCTCTGATCGACAGGGCCCGGCGGCGCGGGGTCAGGTCAGGCCGAAGACGTGCAGTAGCCGGAACAGCCCGTAGGCCATCCCGCCCGCGGCGGGGATGGTCAGGATCCAGGCCCACAGCATGCGCTCCACGACCGTCCAGCGGATGGCCGAGAAGCCCTTGGCAGCGCCGACGCCGAGGATGGCGGCGGAGATGTTGTGGGTGGTGGACAGGGGGATGCCGAGCGAGGAGGCGATGGTGATGATGGTGGCCGCGGACGTCTCGGCCGCGAAGCCGTGCACGGGCTGCAGCCGGACCATCTTGTGGCCGAGGGTGCGGATGATGCGCCAGCCGCCCACGGCGGTGCCCGCCGCCATGGTCACCGCGCAGGTGACCTTGATCCAGGTGTCGATGTCCCCGTGGGTGAGCGCCGCCTCGCTCGGGTGCAGCCAGGCGAGCCAGCCGGGCAGCCCGTCGAGCGTCCCTGCCTGCTGGGCGGAGACCAGGGCGAGGGCGATGATCCCCATCGTCTTCTGGGCGTCGTTCAGCCCGTGGGCCAGCCCCATGTAGCTGGCCGAGGCGAGCTGGGCCTTGCCGAAGAAGGCGTTGGCCCAGCGCGGCCGGGCGATGCGCCGCAACACCCCCGGGCTGAGCGACATCCCCCAGAACAGGGCGAAGACCAGGCCCATCAGCAGCAGCCCCACCGCGAACCCCAGCAAGGGACTGGTGATCATCGGCACCACGACCTTCCAGAGCACCCCCGCGCTGTGGTACCAGGGCTCCGCGGGCTGCGACCAGATGACCGCGCTCCAGCGCCCGTCGCTGGCGGCGATGGCCGCGCCCGCCAGCCCACCCACCAGGGCGTGGGAGGAGGAAGAGGGCAGGCCCACGTACCAGGTCGTCAGGTTCCAGACGATCCCGCCCGCCAGGGCGCACACGATCACCTGGGAGGTGACCTCGACGACCGCCTGGTCGATCAGGCCGGAGGCGATGGTCTTCGCCACCGCAGTGCCCCAGAGCGCGCCGATCAGGTTGGCGACCGCCGCCAGCCCGACCGCCTGCATCGGCGAGAGCACCTTGGTCGCGACCACGGTGGCGATGGAGTTCGCCGTGTCGTGGAAACCGTTGATGTATTCGAAGACGAGCGCGGTGACGAGCACCAGGATGAGGGTGGAGAGCAAGGTCGTCCCCCTCAGTTGTTCTTCAGGACGATCTGGTAGGCCACGGTGCCCGCCTCGCGGCAGCGGTCGATGGCCTTCTCCAGGATCTCGAAGAACTCCTTGATGAGGAACATCTGTTGCCCACCGAAGCGGCCGGCGTAGATCTCCCGGTACAGCTCCAGCATGAGCCGGTCGGCCTCGCTCTCGATGGAGCGCAGGCGGTCGTTGAGCAGTCTCATCTCCTCCGCCTTCATACGGCGGAGCTTCTGGACCATCTCCAGCACGACCTCGGCCGCCTGCTCGAGCATGGCCGCCCGGGGCGCGAAGTCCACCTGGTCGAGGATGCCGGTGGCGAGGACGTAACGCTCGGCGAAGCGCTCCACCTGCTTCGGGATGCGGACCAGGGCGGCGCGCAGCGCCTCGATGTCCTCCCGCTCGAGGGCGGTGACGAAGCTGCAGAGGAGCTCCTCGTTGATCTTGTCGGAGACGGCCCTCTCCCGTTCCCGGGCGAGGCGAAAGACATCGAGCTGGAGCGGCTGATGGTGCTCCCGGAGCATGGCGTGCAAGGCCCGGGTACTGTCCACGGCGGTCACCGCCGCATCCTCGAGCAGCCCGAAGAACTGGGTGCCCTTACCGAAAATCGTCTGCAGGGAGAACATGAGAGCCCCTCGGTGGAGCGGGAGTGCCGGCCCGCGGGAGACCCGGGGCCCGGGCCCGGCCGGCGGGCGTAATGATATAACGGCGCTTGCCCGATGCGTTCCCCCCCGGATGAGTAGCTGTGGAGGTGCGAGATGAAGCCATTCGAGAACATCCTCTTCGTCGTGAACCCCGAGGAGCCCTGCGCCCTGGTGCTGGAGCGCACGGTGGCGCTCGCCGAGAACAACCAGGCGGCGCTCACGGTCGTGGACGTGCTCCCGCGGCTCGCCCTGGGCGCTGGCGGCCCGGAGGCCGGCCTCACCGGCCTCGAGCTGCAGGCGGGGCTCGCGGCGGAGCGCGGCGCGCTCCTCGAGGGCCTGGTCTCGCCCTTCCGCGAGCGGCTCCCCATCCGGACCCGGGTGCTGACGGGCACCCCCTATCTCGAGGTCGTGCGCGAGGTGATCCGCGGCGGTCACGACCTGGTGGTCCGACCGCCCGAGCGCCCCGGCTGGCTGGACCGGCTCTTCGGGAGCGACGACATGCACCTCCTGCGCAAGTGTCCCTGCCCGGTCTGGCTCATCCAGTGCGAGCCCCCGAAGTCGAGGCAGCGCATCCTGGCGACGGTGGACGCGGACGACCGATACCCGGCGGAGGAGCTGGAGACCCGGCGCGCGCTGAATCACGAGGTCCTCGAGCGGGCCGCCGCGCTTGCCCTGTCGGAGTTCGCGGAGCTGCACGTCGCCAGCGTCTGGGACGCCATGGGCGAGTCCCTGCTGCGCGGCCCCTTCGAGAACAGCCCGGAGGAGAAGATTGCGCCCTACGTGGAGCACGCGCGCCGGCGCGTCGCGGCCAACCTGGACCAGCTGATGCTCGACCTGGAGGACGCGTTCGGCAAGGAGACGGCGCAGTACCTCAGACCGAGCGTGCATCTGGTGAAGGGGTCGGCCCGCAGGGAGATCCCGGCCCTCGCCCGGCGCCTGGAGGCCAACCTCGTGGTCATGGGCACCGTGGCCCGCACGGGGATCCCGGGCCTGATCATGGGCAACACGGCCGAGGCCATCCTCGAGCAGATCGGGTGCTCGGTTCTCGCCATCAAGCCGCCCGGCTTCGTCACACCCGTCTCCCTGCAGGACTGACGCCCCCGGGGCCTTGGCCCGGGGAGGTGATGGCGTTACTGTGGCGCCAGGCCGGGGCCGGGCGTGGCGGTGACACCGCGCACCCGAGGGCCTGGGGTGGACTGATGAGGCGGCCGGGCGTGACGGAGGCCTGGCGCAACCTGAGGGGCAACGAGATGCACCAGAAGATGGCCCCCCGACTCGCCCTCACCGCCCTCCTCGCCTGGGTCTTCGCGGGTCTCGCCGCGAGCGCCGCGGCCGAGCCCCTGGCGGTGCTCGTCAGCGTGGCGCCCCAGCAGTATCTGGTGGACCGGGTTGGCGGGGAGCGGGTCCACACCACGGTGCTGGTCGGGCCCGGCCGCGACCCGCACGCCTACGAGCCGTCCCCGCGGCAGATGGCGGAGGCCTCGCGGGCCCGGGTCTATTTCCGCGTCGGGGTCGACTTCGAGGAGGTGTGGCTGGAGCGGATCCGGCAGGCGAGCCCGAGCCTGCGGGTCGTGGACCAGCGCGAGGTGGTCACGCTCCGCCAGGTGGAGGGCCACCGGCACGACGGGCCCCGGCACCGGCGCGCCGCCGAGCCGGAGACCGCCGACGCGCAACGGCAACCCGCGGCCCAGGCCCCCGGCCGGGCCGACCCCCACGTCTGGACCAGCCCACCGCTCGCGCAGCGCATGGCGGCCCAGGTCCGCGACGAGCTGACCCGCGCCGATCCCGCCGGCGCCGCGGCCTACGCCGCGGGCTACGCCCGGCTCGCCCGCGACCTCGACGCCCTGGACGCCGAGATCCGGGCGGCCCTCGCCGGGGCGCAGGGACGCCGCTTCATGGTGTTCCACCCGGCCTGGGGCTACTTCGCCGACACCTACGGCCTCACCCAGGTCCCCATCGAGCAGGGCGGCAAGGAGCCCGGCGCCCGCACGCTGGCGACCCTGATCGAGCAGGCGCGGGACGCAGGCGTGCAGGTGATCTTCGTGGGGCCGCGGGACAACCCCGCCCCCGCGCAGGCCATCGCCCGGGCCCTGGGGGGCACCGTGGCGGCGGTGGACCCGCTCGCAGCGGACTACGCCGACAACCTGCGGCGGGTGACCGCGGCCTTCCGGGCGGCCCTGAGGTAGGGATGGAGCCCGTCCCCGTCATCAAGCTCGAGGACGTGAGCTTCGCCTACGACGGCGTCGGCGTCCTGGAAGGGGTCAACCTCGAGGTCGGCAGGCGGGAGTTCCTGGGGCTCGTCGGCCCGAACGGGGGCGGCAAGAGCACCCTCCTCAAGCTCGTCCTGGGGCTCCTCGCCCCGACGCGGGGCCGGGTCAGCGTCCTGGGCGGCAGCCCGGCGGCGGGTCGGCGGCGCATCGGTTACGTTCCGCAGTACCCCTCCTTCTCGCGGGATTTCCCCATCTCGGTGCGCGACTGCGTCGCCCTCGGCCGGCTGGGGCGCACCCGGCCGTTCGGGGGGTTCACCGCCCGGGACCGGGCGCTCGCGGCCGAGGCCATGCGCGAGACCGAAGTCGCCGGGCTCGCCGAGCGCCCCATCGGTACCCTGTCGGGGGGGCAGATGCAGCGCGTGCTGGTGGCGCGGGCGCTCGTCTCCGAGCCGGAGGTGCTGCTGCTCGACGAGCCCACCGCGAACATCGACCAGCGGGTGGAGATGGAGATCTTCGACCTGCTGAAGCACCTGAGCGAGCGCCTGACGGTGGTCGTGGTCTCCCACGACGTGGGCTTCATCTCCCGCTACGTGACCCGGGTCGCGTGCCTGAACCGCACCCTGATGTGCCACGCCACCGAGGAACTGACGGGCGAGACCATCTCCGCCCTCTACGGCCAGCCCGTGCGCATGATTCGCCACGCCCACGCGGACCACGGCTCCGGGACGCACCCCGGCGCCACCCGCCCCGCGAGCCAGGGCCCCCACCGCGACGCGCCCCCCGACCGACCCGGCGACCTGCCCCCGTGAACGAGTTCCTTCAGGCCCTCTCCCAGCACGCCTTCCTGCAGCACGCCCTCGCCGCAGGCCTGCTCGCCAGCGTCGGTTGCGGCGTCGTGGGGACCTACGTGGTGGTCAAGCGCATCGCCTTCCTCGCGGGGGGCATCGCCCACGCCGTCCTCGGCGGCATGGGCGTCGCGTACTACCTCGGCGCGGACCCGCTCTGGGGGGCTCTGGCCGCGGCGCTCGTGACCGCCTTCCTGGTGGGCTGGGTCTCCCTGCGCTGGCGCCAGCACGAGGACACGCTGGTCGGGGCGTTGTGGGCCGTGGGCATGGCGGTCGGGGTGCTGTTCCTGTCGCGCGCCCCGGGCTACGGGCCCGACCTGATGAGCTACCTGTTCGGGAACATCCTGATGGTGACCCGGGAGGACCTCTACCTGATGGCGGCCATCGACGGGGGCATCCTGCTGGTGGTGGGGGTCCTCTACAAGCCGTTCCTGGCCGTGTGCTTCGACGACGAGCACGCGCTCCTGCGCGGGGTACGCGTGGAGCTCGTCTACCTCCTGCTGCTGGCCCTGGTCGCGGTGACGGTGGTGCTCCTCATCCGCGTGGTCGGGCTGATCCTGGTCATCGCGCTGCTCACGCTGCCCGCGGCCATCGCGGCCCAGTACGTGGGTTCCATCGGCCGGATGATGCTGCTGGCGACGGCCCTCGGAGCCACCTTCACCAGCGGCGGTCTGGCGCTTTCGTATGGCGCCGACCTGCCTTCGGGCTCCGTCATCATCGTCCTGGCAGGACTCGCGTACCTGGCGTCGACCCTCGGCCGGGAGGCGGTACGCAGGCGTGTCCTCCGATGACGGGCTACGCTTGGGGAGGCCCGGTTGTCAGACCGGTCCACGACACGCTATAAACATCCGCCCTGCCGGGCGAAGTCGGCAGTCCACCAGGAATGAACCGTCGGAGAACCCGATGGCCGCAAAGAAAGCCCAGTCGGTACCCGCAGGCGCAGCCGCCAAGGCGGCGCCGGTGAAGGCGCAGGCCTCGAAGAAGGCCCCAGCGGTTGCGGTGGCGGTGGCGGCGAAGAAGAGGGCCACGCCCGCAAAGGCGGCGCCGCCGGAGAAGGCGGCCACGCCGAAGAAGCCCGTTGCGAAGAAGGGCTCCACGGCGAAGGCCGGCGGGCCGGCAAAGCCGCCAGAGCGCAAGAAGGCGTTGCCGGCGAAGGCGCCGGAAGCGAAGAAGACAGCGCCGGCGAAGGCGCCGGAACCGAAGAAGACAGCGCCCGCGAAGGCGCCGACCCCGACCCGGGCCGAGCCGAAGAAGGCGAAGCCCCCACCGAAGCGCCAGCCGGAGAGAGTGATGGCTGCAAGACAGGCTCAGGAGGAACCCACGGCGGCAGCCAAGCCGCCCCCGCCCAGAGCAGCGGCGGGGAAAAAGAAAGCCGCTCAGAAGACCGCCGGGGTGGTGACCACCGCCCCATCGGGGACGGGCACAACCCCCGAGGCGCCGCCCGAGCTCGAGTTACCCATCTCCGAGGTCGCGCTGGCGCCGGGCTACGAGCCCTCGCCCCACGAGGAGTACATGAATCCCCTGCAGCTCGCCTACTTCCGGCGCAAGCTGCTCGACTGGCGCGACGCGCTGTTGCGCGAGTCCCAGCAGACCATCGATCACCTGCGCAGCGACGGCGCCTCCCGGTACGTCGGCGACGAGGCCGACCGGGCCCGCGACGAGAGCGAGGTGGCGCTGGAGCTGCGCACGCGGGACCGCTACCGCAAGCTGCTGCCCAAGATCGAGGCCGCCCTGCGGCGGATCGACGACGGCAGCTACGGGTTCTGCGAGGAGACGGGCGAGCCGATCGGGTTGAAGCGCCTGGAGGCGCGGCCCATCGCCACCCTGAGCGTGGAGGCCCAAGAGCTGCGGGAGAAGTCCCAGCGGGGCTACCGGGACGACGCCTAGAGGGCGTCAGGCAGGGGATCCGCGCGCGATGGCCTTGAAGCGCTCGATCATCGCGTGCAGCCCCATGCGGCGATTGGCGCTCAGGTGCTCGTCCAGACCCAACCGCTGGATGACGCCCTGGGCGTCGAGCTCGAGCACCTCGGCGCGCGGCCTGTCCTGGAAGAGCATCAGGACGAGCGCCACCAGCCCGCGCACGACGGCGCCTTCGCCGTCCGCGTGGTACTCCATGATCGGGGGCTCGCCCACCGCCCGACCGGTGACCCAGACCGAGCTGACACAGCCCTGGACTCGATGGGCCTCGGTCTTTTCCGCCTCGGGCATGGGCGCCAGCTTCGCGCCCACTTCGCTCAGGTAGTCGTAGCGCTCCTGCCAGTCCTCGAGGAGCGCGAAGGCGTCCAGCAAACGGTCGATCGTCATGGTGCCCATGGCCGATCATGTTGACGGGTGCGCCAGCCGAAGGAAAGTATCTCATCGTGCGGGGGCGGGGGTGCCACCCCGACCCCGGGCGCCGGAGGGTCGTGGGGCCGCAGGGCCTTGGGCCCTTGGGGCCTTGGGGCCGCAGGGCGGCGCGGGTTAGAGGTTCCGAGCGACGCGGGGTGCAGTCATGTCGAGCGAGCGAGCAGACCGAATCTTCCACCGGCGGATGGACCGCCGTGACTTTCTCTGGCTGCTGACGGCGTCCGTGGGCGCATCGGCCCTCGAGGGCTGCGCCGTCGACCCGGTCACCGGCGAGCAGACCCTGATGCTGATGTCGGAGTCGCAGGAGATCTCCATCGACCAGCAGCAGTCGCCCCAGCAGTTCTCGAGCGACTACGGCCCGGTCCAGGACGCGAGCGTCAACGCCTATCTCAGCGAGGTCGGGAATCGCCTCGCGCGCCTCTCCCATCGCCCCGGCATGCCCTACTCCTTCCGGGCCGTGAACGCGAGCTACGTGAACGCCTACGCCTTCCCCGGCGGCAGCATCGCGGCGACCCGCGGCATCCTGGCGGAGATCGACAACGAGGCCGAGCTCGGGGCCCTGCTGGGGCACGAGATCGGGCACGTGAACGCCCGCCACACCGCCGAGCACGCGAGCAAGACCATGATCACCCAGGTTGCCGTGGCCGGCGTGGGGATCGCCGCCCAGGTCTCGGGCTTCGGCGGCCTGGGTTCCCTCGCCGAGGACATCGGCAACATCGGCGCCGGCGCCCTCCTCGCCCACTACAGCCGGGAGAACGAGCGCGAGGCGGACGCCCTCGGCATGGAGTACCTGCACCGCGCGGGCCTGAACCCCGAGGGCATGGTGGGGCTGCACGAGATCCTGCAGCGGCAGTCCCGGGAGCGCCCGAGCGCCATCGAGCTGATGTTCTCCACCCACCCCATGAGCGACGAGCGTGTCGCCAACGCTCGCGAGACCATGCGCAGCCGCTACGCCGCCGATCGGGGCCTGCCGTTCAACCGCGAGCGCTACCAGGACAAGACCGCAGCGGTGCGCCGGATCAAGGGTGCCCTCCAGTCCATGCAGCGGGCCGACACGGACATGCGCAAGAAGGATTATTCGCGCGCCGAGCAGGAGTTGAACCAGGCCCTGAAGCAGGCCCCGAACGACTACGCCGCCCTGGTCATGATGTCCAAGTGCCAGCTCGCCCTGGAGCGCCCCGAGCAGGCCCAGCGCTACGCGAGCCAGGCCAAGTCGGTCTACCCCCGGGAGGCCCAGGGGCACCGGGTCGGCGCGGTGAGCTCGCTGATGCGCCGCGACTACGACCGCGCCTACCAGGACCTGAGCACCTACGACCGGCTGCTCCCGGGCAACGCCGACATCGCCTTCCTGAAGGGGGTGAGCCTCGAGGGGATGCAGAACCTCCAGGGCGCGGCCCGGGAATACGCCCGTTACGTCAAGGCCGCTCCCCAGGGGTCCCAGTCCCGCTACGCCACCCAGCGCCTGCAGAAGTGGGGCTATCTGCGGTAAGGGGGAGGCCCTACTCCGAGGCCATCGCCTGGACGGGGTGCGGCTCCAGGACGGGCGAGGCCGGGGGGGCCTGCTTCATCAACCACTTCGGACAGGCGTAGTACTCGATCTCGCGCTGGCTCGAAGGGAAGCGTCCGCAGTTGAAGTAGCGCCAGTAGAACGAGTCGTACCCGCGGCAGAACCCCGTCTCCCGGTCCAGCACGGGGCAACGGATGAGCGAGCAGCAGCGGTCGCACGGCCCGCAGGAGGGTCCGTGCGACCAGGTTGGGTTCAATTGCACGAGCGAGGGGACCGGGGCGCTGTGGGGCGGCGCGCCGAGGGGCACGTCCAGCATGTAGCCGCTCTCGCCCTTCAGCAGCAGCCCCAGCATGCGCCAGCCCTGCGCGTAGAGGCGCACGCCCGGGCGCCAGTGGCGCCAGAACCGCCAGTCGCCGAAGAAGTACCAGGTGGCAACGGGGGCGGTCAGGAAGCCGCCGACGCCCGTGAAGAGCGAAAAGCCCACGTAGCCGATGAAGACCGTGCGCGCCGCACCCCACTTGACGGGGAGCAGGCCCTCCTTGACGCGGGCCGTCCAGCTCGCGGCGGGCCGGCGTGGCGTCCGCGTGGACGGAAAATGGCTCGACATGGGTACGCCTCTCCCCTCAGCCGGAAGGGCTGCGCGGTCACTGTTAACCCGGAATTTTCTCACGACGACGCCGATCCGCGCCAGCGCGGGCGCTGACCCCCGGCAATGCCCTCCGGGGTGGAGCTTTCGTCGCCCGAGCGTTTATCCTGGCAGCCGTACCGAGAGGCTGGCCGCACCGGGAGGAGGGCTCAAATGCGCTGGAGGGTGAGCAGACGGAGTGAGAACGTGGAGGACCGTCGGGGCGAGGGCTCTTCCATGTCCATGGGGCTCGGCGGTCTGCGCCTCGGCGGCGCGGGCCTCGTCGCCGCCCTGCTGCTGGCCCTGGTACTGGGGGTCGACCCCACGATCCTCCTGCAGGGCATCCCCACGGGCTCGCTGCCGGGCTCGGCGCCCGAGGCGGGATCCGAGAGGGCTCCGCGCTCGGCCGAAGAGGAGGAGCTGGCCGAGTTCGTCTCCTTCGTGCTCGGCGACATCGAGGACACCTGGCAGGAGTTGTTCCGCCAGGCGGGCCGCGAGTACCAGGCGCCGAAGCTCGTCCTCTTCAGCGGCGCGGTGAACTCCGCCTGCGGGTTCGCCCAGGCCGCGATGGGCCCGTTCTACTGTCCGGCCGACCAGAAGGTGTACATCGACCTCGTCTTCTACGAGGAGATGCGCAACCGCTTCCGGGCCCCCGGGGACTTCGCCCAGGCCTACGTCATCGCCCACGAGGTGGGCCACCACGTCCAGAACCTGCTCGGGGTCTCGGACCAGGTGCGACGCCTGCAGGGGCGCGCCGACGAGGTCGAGGCGAACCAGCTCTCCGTGCGCCAGGAACTCCAGGCCGACTGCCTCGCGGGCGTCTGGGCCCACCACGCCCACCGGGCCCGCCAGGTCCTGGAGGCGGGCGACGTGGAGGAGGCCCTCGGTGCGGCCAGCGCCATCGGCGACGACCGCATGCAGCGCCAGTCCCGGGGCTACGTGACCCCGGACAGCTTCACCCACGGCAGCTCGGCCCAGCGCGTGCGCTGGTTCAAGCGCGGCCTCGAGGAGGGCCGGCTGTCCGCCTGCGAGACCTTCGCCACGGAAGAGCTTTAACGGAGTTTCATGGTAGGATTTAGGGCAGGATCGCCGCTCCTGCCCACCCGATTCGCTCGCCCATGCCCACGGCTCGCAGTTACTTCCTCGCCACCCGGCCCTGGTCGTTCACCATGACCCTCCTGTCCGTCGGCCTGGGGACGGCGGTCGCCGCGGCCGACGGGCCGGTCGCCTGGGGCTGGGTCTTGCTGACGGCCCTCGGCGCGGTGCTCGTCCACGCCGCGGGCAACGTCATGAACGACTACTTCGACACCCGCAACGGCGTCGACCAGAGCGACTCGCCCACCGTCCACTACCGCCCCCACCCCCTGGTGGGGGGGTTGATGAGCCCGCGCACGCTGCTCGTCGAGGGCCTGGTGCTCCTCGCCCTGGCCGTTCTCATCGGCGCCACCCTGGCCTGGCATCGCTCGGCCCACGTCCTCTGGATCTCGCTGGCGGGCCTCGCGCTCACCGTCTTCTACACCGCTCGCCCGGTCAGCCTGAAGTACCGCGCCCTCGGCGAGGCAACCGTGTTCCTCATCTGGGGGCCGCTCATGGTCGAGGGGGCCTACGCCGTACAGCGCGACGCCCTCTCGCTCGACGCCTTCGGGGTCTCCGTGCCCTTCGGCGCCCTGGTCGCGCTGGTCCTGCTGGCGAACAACCTGCGCGACATCGACCACGACGGCCGCACGGGGATCCAGACCCTCGGCACCGCCTTCGGCCGGGAGCAGGGGCTGTACCTCTTCAGCGGGCTGATGCTCTCGGCCTACTCCTACACGCTGGGCGCGGTGTTCACCGGCGGGCTGAGCCCCTGGGTCCTCGTGGTCTTCCTCTCCCTGCCCATGGCCTTCAACCTCCTCGACCGGTTCCACGGGGAGATCCCGGCCATGGCCGACGCCATGACCGCCCAGCTCGACACCGTCTTCGGCCTGCTCTTCCTCGGCGGTCTCTTCGCGGCGCAGGTCGCGCCATGGGGGTGATCGCCGGCGCCCTCGCGCTCGCCGTCGCCGGCTGGGCGTTCATCTTCGGTCTGGCGTGGGGCAGCTTCTGGGTCAAGCTCGGGCTCACCGCGACCACGGTCGCCCTGTACGCGCTCGCCTTCGAGCGCCCGCGCCTGCGCCTCTCCGCTGCGTCCGTCGCCCTCGGGGTGGTCTCCGCGGCACTGCTCTACGCCGTGTTCTACCTGGGCAACGCGCTCGCCCCGTACGTCGTTCCCGGGGCCGGCTCCCAGGTCGGGGGGATCTACGACCTCGGCGTGGGGGCCTCGCGGGTCGCGGTGTTCTTCCTGCTCCTCCTCGTGACCGGACCGGCGGAGGAGATCTTCTGGCGCGGCTTCCTGCAGAAACGCCTGATGGGCCGGCTGGGCCCCCTCGCGGGCTACGCGGCCGCGACCCTCGTCTACGGCGGGGTCCACGCCTTCTCCGGCAACCTGATGCTGGTCCTGGCCGCCCTGGTGGCGGGCGCCTGGTGGGGCGCGCAGTACCTCTGGCGCCGGGACATGACCGCCCTCATCGTCTCCCACTCGCTCTGGAGCGCGGTCATCTTCGCCGTCGCCCCGGTCGCCCCCGCGGCCGGCTAGCCTCCCCGACGCCCGGCACCCCGGGGTCGCCGGGGACCGCCGGTCGCGCCGGCGCGGACCCCCTGGCCCTGGTAGGATCCCCCCGGGAGGTACCCCTGCGTGACACCGGATACCTGGGTCTGCTGGAAGTGCGGCGCGAGCCTGGAGGGCCTGCCCCGGCCCTTCGGCCGGCGCGAGGAGTGCCCGGCCTGCCGCGCCGAGCTGCACGTCTGCCGGATGTGCCGGCACTACGACCCGCGCGTCTCCCGGGCCTGCCGGGAGCCGGTGGCCGGAGAGGTGAAGGACAAGGAGCGGGCGAACTTCTGCGACTGGTTCCAGGCCCGGCAGGGCGCCGGACCGGGCTCCCCCGGGGGTTCGGACGCCTCCTCCCGCCAGGCCCTGGAGGCCCTCTTCGGGCTCGGCGGCGACCCGGGGGGTGTCCCCGCCGACTCCCGGGCAGACCCCGCGGCGGGTGGCGCCCCGGCCCCCAGGGACGAGGCCGCGGCCGCCCGCGCGGCCCTCGAGCGCCTCTTCGGGGCCCCCTCGAAGGGCGATTGAGGGGCGAAGAGCGATGCCTCCCTGGGTGGTGCCCGCCGCGCTCGCGTTCCTCCTCTGGGGGGTCTATGCGTTCCTGCCGAAGCTCACCACCCGCTACGTCGACGCCGCGAGCGCCGTCGTCTACCACGCCCTGGGTGGCCTCGTGGTCGCCCTGGTGGTCCTCGTCGTGCTGGGCTTCCGGCCGGCCGCGGACCCCCGGGGGGCGGGCCTCGCGCTGGTGACGGGCATGCTCGGGGTCGCCGGGGCGCTCGCCTACCTCTACGCCGTGACCCGCGGCCCGGTCGGGGTGATCGCCACCGTCACCGCCCTCTATCCGGTGCTGAGCATCGCGCTCGCCACCCTTTACCTGCACGAGCCCCTGACCCTGCGCCAGGGCGTCGGCATCGCACTGGCGCTGGTCGCCATCGTCCTGGTGAGCTTCTAGCAAGCGCGCATTGACGGCTCGCCCCGCGGTCGGCAAAGCTTGCGCGTCCGCACCCCCGGGCAACGACCGGAAGGGCCCGGACGAAGCCGAGGAGGGCCTGCCCATGTCCTTTGACGCCTTCACCCTGAGCGCCGTCAGCGTCGTCGTGCTGCTCGGCTTCCTGCTGGTCGTCGTGACCGCGATGGCCGCCCGCCCCCACCCCCCCGCGCCCGGCGAGAGCCCGCCGCCCGGGGGGGCGGAAGGGGAGCCGGGGGCGCCGCGCTCTCTCGCGGTGAGCCGCGCCCACCGGGAGTTCTGCGGCGCGATCCACCGCCTGTACCCGAACGCCCGGGTCGGCCTCGACTTCCTGGTGAAGAAGGAAGGCAAGGGGTTCGCCATCGCCGAGTGGCTGCTGCCGACCGCGGTGCCCACCGCCGAGGAGCTGGACCGGGCGATGGCCGAGTACCGCCAGGAGCAGCGCACGGAGGCGTACCGCGAGGCGCGCGAAGCGGAGTACCCTTCCATCGGCGACCAGCTCGACGCGCTCTACAAGGAGCGCCAGGGCGACCCGAGCGAGCTCGCCGCGATCGACGCGCGGATCGCGGAGGTGAAGGCGCGCCACCCCAAGCCCGGGCAATGTTGAAGCCCCGGGGTCGTCGAAGCCCCGGGCATGATGAAGCCCCAAGCATGATGAAGCCCCAGGCATGATGAAGCCCCAGCGACGTCGAGGAGAGCCAACCCGATGACCAGGACCTTCCCGCTGCTGCTCACCCTGCTCGCCGCCCTCGGCACGGCGTCCTGCGACAGCGACCGCTCGCTGAAGCTGGGCGTCATCGCGGAGCTGACCGGCGACATGCCCGCGGTGGGCGCCTCCTGCCGCAACGCGGCGCAGATGGCGGTGGCGGAGGTCAACGCCGCCGGCGGCCTGGAGATCGGCGCCGAGCGGGTCAAGCTCAAGCTGGTGGTGGAGGACAACGCCGGCAAGGCCGACCAGTCCGCGGTCGCCGCCCAGAAGCTCATCACCCAGGACGAGGTGCTCGCGATCGTCGGCCCCAACGCCAGCCGCTACGCCATCCCGGCCGCCGAGGTGGCCGAGAGCGCGGGCACGGTGCTGGTCACCCCCTGGTCCACCAACCCCAAGACCACGGTGGACGGCGTCACCGGCAAGCCGAAGAAGTACGTGTTCCGCGCCTGCTTCGTCGACCCGTTCCAGGGCGGCGTGCTCGCCCGCTTCGCCCACGAGAACCTGAAGGCCGCGCGCGCAGCGGTGCTCTACGACGTCGCCTCCGACTACAACAAGGGCATCGCCGAGGTCTTCCGGGAGAGCTTCGAGCGCCTCGGGGGCAAGGTGGTGGCGTTCGAGACCTACACCACGGGCGACAAGGACTTCTCCGCGCAGCTCACCAAGATCAAGGACGCGAAGCCCCAGGTCGTCTTCCTCCCGAACTACTACAGCGAGGTCCCGCTGCAGGTGCAGCAGGCCAAGCGCCTCGGGATCGACGTGCCCTTCATCGGCAGCGACTCCTGGGGCAGTGACGAGCTGCTGAAGCTCGGTGGCGCGGACATGAACGGCTACTTCTTCAGCACGCACTACTCGGCGGACAACGCCGCGCCGGCGGCCAAGAAGTTCCTGCAGGACTACGAGGCGACCTACGGCGCCAAGCCGGACGACGTGGCCGCGCTCACCTACGACGCCTTCGGCCTGCTGTTCGGTGCGATCCGCACCGCGGGCAAGGCCGACCGCGAGGCGGTGCGCGCCGCGCTCTCCACGCTGGCGGAGTACCGCGGCGTCACCGGCGACCTGCAGTTCCGCGCCGACTCGCGCGACCCCGTGAAGAGCGCCGTCATCCTGCAGATCCGGGAGGGCCGCTTCCACTACTTCACGAACGCGAGCCCGTGATCGGGCGCGGGACTGGGACCGGGTCCGGGATCGAGATCGGGATCGAGGTCGGGAAGCGGCCGTGAGCGAGGCCCTCGTCTACTGGCTGCAGCAGGTCCTGAACGCCCTGCAGCTGGGCAGCATCTACGCCCTGATCGCGCTCGGCTACACCCTGGTCTACGGGATCCTCACCATGATCAACTTCGCCCACGGCGACGTGTTCATGGTGGGGGCCTTCTTCTGTTTCCTGTCCGCGGTGTACCTGGGGCTGCCCTTCGTCCCGACGCTCCTGCTCACCATCCTCGGCACCGCGCTCCTCGGGGTGCTGATCGAGCGCCTCGCCTACAAGCCCCTGCGCCACGCCCCGCGCGTCTCCGCGGTCATCACCGCGCTCGGGGTCGGGCTGTTCCTGGAGAACTTCACGCTGGCGCTCGCGCCCTACCCTAAGAACGTGCCCGCGCTCCTGGACAACGTGACCTGGGACCTGGGGGGCGTTTCGCTCTCCTCGCTGCAGGTCATCATCATCTTCCTCTCCCTCGGGCTGATGCTGGTCCTCGACCACGTGGTGCACCGCACCCCGGTGGGCATGGCGATGCGCGCGATCTCCTGGGACCGGACCTTCGTCCCGCTGATGGGCGTCCCGGTCAACACGATCATCTCCGTCACCTTCGCCATCGGGGCCGGGCTCGCGGGCGCGGCGGGCACCATGTACGCCCTCGCCTACCCGGTGATCGACCCGTACATGGGGATCATGGTGGGCTGGAAGGCGTTCATCTCCGCGGTGGTCGGCGGCATCGGCAACATCCGGGGGGCGATGATCGGCGCCTTCCTGCTGGGCGGGGTGGAGATCATGGTCACCGCCTTCTTCCCGTCCACCTACCGTGACTTCGTCGCGTTCACGCTCCTGCTGCTCCTGATCCTCGTGCGCCCGTACGGGATCCTCGGCCAGCCGCGCACCCAGAAGGTATGAGCCGCCCGCTGCGCCGCCGCTGGGACTGGCTGCTCGAGCAGCGCTGGCTGCTGCCCGGGCTGCTCGTCGCCGGGCTCGCGCTCTCCTTCGCCATCCCCGAGTACGGACTGCTGAACAGGTACGTCCAGATGGTCCTGATGTACGTGGGGATCAACATCATCCTCGCCGTCAGCCTGAACCTGGTGAACGGCTTCATGGGCGAGTTCTCCCTCGCCCACGCCGGGTTCATGGCGGTGGGGGCGTACACCGCGGCGCTCCTCACCATGAGGGTGCTGCCGGTCGCGGAGTTTCCCGCGCTCTTCCCGGTGGCGGTGCTGGCCGGCGGGCTCGCCGCCGCGCTGCTCGGGCTCGTGGTGGCCGTGCCCTCGTTCAAGGTGCGGGGCGACTACCTCGCGATCATCACGCTCGCCTTCCTGATGATCGTGAAGTCGGTCATCGAGAACATCGACGCCGTGGGCGGGCCGCGCGGGATCCCCGGCATCGGCAAGCTGACCACCCTGCCCTGGGTGTTCTTCTGGGCCGTCGCCGTCGTGTGGCTCGTGCGCAATTTCGTCTATTCGCGCTACGGGCGCGGCGTGCTCGCGGTGCGCGAGGACGAGATCGCGAGCGAGTTGATGAGCGTGCACACCCGCCGGGTGAAGTTCCTCGCCTTCACCCTGTCCTCGTTCGGCGCCGGCGTGGCGGGCGCGCTCTTCGCGCACCTGCTGCAGTTCATCAGCCCGCGCGTGTTCGACGTGATCAAGACCACCGACATCCTGATCATGGTGTACCTCGGGGGCATCGCCTCCATCGGCGGGTCGATCCTGGGGGCGACGCTCTACACCGTGCTGCTGGAGATCCTGCGCCCGTCCACGGTGGCCGCCCTGCTCTCCTGGCTGCCGGCGGTGGTCTTCGACCCGCTGAACGAGCACTTCATCCGCCACCTCGGCGTGTGGCGCATGGTCATCATGCCGCTCGCCCTGGTGCTGGTGATGCTCTACTGGCCGCGCGGGATCATGGGGCTGCGCGAGTACCGCGGATTCATCCCCCGCCTCGACCGCGAGGCCCACCGCCGCGGCGACCCCCAGGGAGGCCGCCGCGATGGCGCTGCTCACCGCGACTGACGTGCGGCACTATTTCGGCGGGCTGTGCGCGCTCGCCGGCTTCAACCTCGCGCTCGAGGAGGGCGAGCTGATGGGGCTCATCGGCCCCAACGGCGCGGGCAAGACGACGGTCTTCAACCTGATCACGGGGGTGTACCGGGCGAGCTCGGGCAGCATCCGCTTCAAGGACACGGAGCTCGTGGGCAAGACTCCGCACCAGATCACGGCCCTGCGCATCGGGCGCACGTTCCAGAACATCCGCCTGTTCCGCGACCTCTCGGTCCTCGACAACGTGCGCATCGCGCACTACGCCCGGGCGCGTTACACGCCCATCGAGGCGCTGCTGCACCTGGGGCGCTACCGGGGCGAGGAGCGCCGCATCGTCGACGATTCCCGCCGCCTGCTCTCGATCTTCAAGCTCGAGCGCCTCGCCGGCGAGACCGCGAAGAACCTGCCCTACGGCATGCAGCGCCGGCTCGAGATCGCGCGCGCGCTCGCCATCGGCCCGGAGCTGCTCCTGCTCGACGAGCCGGCGGCCGGCATGAACCCGAACGAGATCGACCAGCTGATGGACTTCATCCAGTGGATACGGCGCGAGTTCCGGCTGACCATCCTGCTGATCGAGCACCAGATGAAGCTGGTGATGGGGATCTGCGAGCGCATCCAGGTCCTCGACTTCGGCGAGACCCTCATCGAGGGACCGCCGGAGGCGATCCGCAGCGACCCGCGCGTGCTCGAGGCCTATCTCGGCGAGGCCCCGGTCGCGTGAGCGCCCCCCTCGCACCGGCCGCTGAGGCCCGGCTCGCACCGGCCGCTGAGGCACAGCTCGAGGTCCGCGACCTCACCCTGAGCTACGACGGCATCCGCGCGCTCCACGGCGTGTCCTTCACGGTGGGGGCGGGCGAGATCGTCACCCTGGTCGGCGCGAACGGGGCCGGCAAGACCTCGGTGCTCCGGGCGATCTCGGGCCTGGCGCCCTTCGGGGGGAGCATCCGCTTCGAGGGCCAGGACCTCCGGCGCGTCCCGGCCCACCGCATCGTCGGGCTCGGCATCGCCCACGTCCCCGAGGGGCGCGGGGTCTTCGGCAACCTCACGGTGCATGAGAACCTGCGCCTCGCCACCTGGCAGCGGCGCGACCGGGCCGGCATCGAGGCCGACCTGGAGCGGGTCCTCGGGACCTTCCCGCGCCTGCGCGAGCGGCTGCGCCAGCCGGCGGGCACCCTCTCGGGCGGGGAGCAGCAGATGCTGGCGGTGGGGCGGGCGCTGATGAGCCGGGCGCGCCTGCTGCTCCTCGACGAGCCGTCCATGGGGCTCTCGCCGCGGCTGGTGCAGGAGATCTTCCGGGTGATCGAGGAGATCAATCGCAGCGGTGTCACCGTGCTCCTGGTGGAGCAGAATGCCAACATGGCCCTGCACGTCGCCTCCCGCGCCTACGTCCTCGAGACGGGCGCCGTCACCCTCTCCGGGACCGGACCCGAGCTCCGGGGCGACCCCCGGGTGAGGGAGGCGTACCTCGGTGCCTGAGGCCCACCGCCCGTGACGGACCCCGCGCTCGTCCTCGCCCTCGGGGCGGTCGTCGTCGCGCTGGCCGCGAGCTCGCTCGCGGTCTCGACCTGCGCCTGGGCGGAACGGGTCGGGCGCCTGTACTTCCTGCTTCTCGGCCTCACCGGCGTGCTCGCGGTCGCCGCCGGAATGGGCGCCCTCACGGGCGGGGGCACGGTGGCCACCGCCCAGTTGCCCCTCGGCCTGCCCTGGCTGCCCTGGCGCGTGCGTCTCGACGCCCTGTCCGGCTTCTTCCTGGTCCTGATCGGGATCGTCACCGTCGCGGTCGCGCTCTTCGGCCCCGGCTACGTGCGGGAGTTCTCCCGCAGCCGCGACCCCCTGTGGCTGCTCGGCGGGCTCACCGGGCTCTTCCTCACCGGCATGCTGCTGGTGGTGCTCGCCGACGACGCCTTCCTGTTCATGGTGGCGTGGGAGCTGATGTCGGTCAGCTCCTACTTCCTCGTGGTGTTCCAGCACGAGCACGCGGCCAACCGCCGGGCCGCGTTCCTCTACCTGCTCATGGCCCACGTGGGCGGTCTCAGCATCCTGCTCGGCTACGGCGTGCTGGCCGCCTTCGGGCACGGCTTCACCTTCGAGGCGATGCGCGCCGGGGAGCTGCAGCCGGTGTGGTCCAGCGTGGCCTTCGGGCTCGCCTTCCTCGGCTTCGGGACCAAGGCCGGGCTCGTGCCGCTGCACGCCTGGCTGCCCGAGGCGCACCCGGCCGCCCCGTCCCACGTCTCCGCGCTCATGTCCGGGGTGATGCTGAAGGTCGCCGTGTACGGCTTCATCCGCTTCACCTTCGACCTCCTCGGCGACGCGCGGCTCGGCTGGGGGGTCACGGTGCTCCTGGTGGGCAGCGTCTCCGCGCTGATGGGGGTGCTCTACGCCCTGATGCAGCACGACCTGAAGCGGCTACTCGCCTACCACTCGGTCGAGAACGTCGGGATCATCTTCATCGGCCTCGGCCTGTCGCTCGTCTTCCTCTCCGCGGGGCTGACCGTCGCGGGGGTCGTCGCGCTCATCGCGGCGCTCTACCACACCCTGAACCACGCCCTCTTCAAGAGCCTGCTCTTCTTCGGCGCGGGCGCGGTGCTGCACGCGACCCACGAGCGCGACATCGACCGCATGGGCGGGCTGCTGCGCCGGATGCCCTGGACGGGGCTGTTCTTCCTGGTGGGCTGCATCAGCATCTCCGCCCTGCCGCCCTTCAACGGCTTCGTCTCCGAGTGGCTCACCTTCCAGGCGGCGCTGCAGGCCTGGAGCCTGAAGAGCGGCGTGCTGCGCAGCCTGCTCCCCATCACCGCCGCCATGCTCGCGGTGACCGGGGCGCTCGCCGCCGCCTGCTTCGTCAAGGTCTACGGGGTCGCCTTCCTCGGCCAGGCCCGCTCCCGGCACGTGCGCCGGGCCCGCGAGGTGAGCCTCGGCATGCGCGCCGGCCAGGCGCTGCTCGCCGCACTCTGCCTGCTCCTGGGGGTGCTGCCCACCACGGTGGTGGGCCTGCTGAACCCGGTCTCCCAGCTGCTCCTCGGCCAGGGCCTCGACCCGGTCACCACCGAGAGCTGGCTGTGGCTCACCCCGGTGCCGGCCGAGGGGGCGAGCTACGGCGCCCCGCTGGTGCTGCTCTCCCTCGCCGTGCTCTGGTGGGGCGGGCGCTGGCTCCTCGCCCGCGGGCCGCGCGCCGCGGTGCGCCGCTGCGACGCCTGGGACTGCGGCTTCTCGCCCCCGAACGCCCGCATGCAGTACACCGCCACCTCCTTCGCCCAGCCCATCCGCCGGGTGTTCGGCCCGCTGTTCCGGATCGACGAGCGGGTCGAGACCGAGGGCGGGCGCCAGCGCCACTTCCTGCACGTGGAAGACCGGGCCTGGGATCTCCTCTACGCGCCGGTGGCGCGCCTCGTGGAGCGCTCGGCGAGCCGCGTGGTGCGCCTGCAGACGGGGCAGGTGCGCACCTACCTGGCGTGGTCGCTCGCAACCCTCCTGGTGCTGCTGTGGATCATCTCCTGAGCGTCTGGGCCTGGTCGCTCGCGGTGCTGCAGGCGCTCCTGGTGCTCGCGGCGGCCCCGCTCCTCGTCGGCTGGGTGCGGCGGGTGAAGGCGCGCCTGCAGAACCGCAAGGGTCCCCCGCTGACGCAGCCCTACCGGGAGCTCGCGAAGCTGCTCACGAAGGAGGCCCTGGTCGCCCACACGGCCTCGCCGGTGTTCCGGGCCGCGCCCTACATCGTGTTCGGGGCGACCTGGATCGCCACCGCCACGCTGCCCTCGCTCGCCACCGGCCTGCCGAGCGCGGCGGTCGCCGACGTGGTGGTGCTGGCCGGCTTCCTCGCCCTGGCGCGGTTCTTCCTGGCGCTCGCGGGGCTCGACGTGGGCACCGCGTTCGGCGGCATGGGCTCCTCGCGGGAGATGATGATCTCGGCGCTCGCCGAGCCCGCCATGCTGACCGCCGTCTTCACCATCACCATGACGGCGCACACCACCAACCTCTCGGGGGTCATGGAGCAGCTGCTCGGCGCCCCGCTCGCCCTGCGGCCCTCGATCCTCTTCGCCCTCGGGGCGCTCGCCCTGGTGGCCATCGCGGAGACCGGCCGGATCCCCATCGACAACCCCGCGACCCACCTCGAGCTCACGATGATCCACGAGGCGATGATCCTCGAGTACAGCGGGCGCCACCTGGCGCTGATGGAGTGGGCCGCGCAGCTGAAGCTCCTGCTCTACGGCACCCTGATCGCAAACGTCTTCTTCCCCTGGGGCGTCGCCACCGTGCTGAAACCGTCCGCGCTCGCCTTCGCGGCGCTGGCCCTTGCCGGCAAGCTCGCCGTCCTCGGGGTCCTGCTCGCCCTCGCCGAGACCACGCTCGCCAAGATGCGGCTCTTCCGCGCCCCGCTGTTCCTGAACCTCGCCTTCCTGCTGGCCCTGCTCGGGATGTTCAGCCACGTGATCCTCGAGGTGGGGGCGTAGCACGTGACCCATCTCACCCTCCTCGACCAGGCGGTCTTCGTCCTCGCGGCGGTGGTGCTCTTCACCTGCTTCGCGCTCCTCACCCAGGCCCGGCTGGTCGCCACCCTGCGCACCTTCGCCTGGCAGGGCGGGCTGGTGGCTGCGGTGACCGCGCTGATGGCCGCCGCGCACCGCGAGCCGCACCTCTACGTCACGGCCGCGCTCACCCTCGTCCTGAAGGCGGGCGTGATCCCCTGGATGCTGCACCGCTGGGTGCGGCGCCTCGGCCTCGACCGGCACGTGGAGAGCCTGGCCTCCCCCCCGGCGGTCACGCTCGCCGGCGTCGGCCTGGTGATCTTCTGCTACTGGGTCGTGCTGCCCATCGAGCGCATGGAGTTGACGGCCACCCGCAACGTCATCGCGGTGAGCCTGGCGGTGGTGGTGCTCGGCCTGCTGATGATGGTGACCCGGCGCCAGGCGGTGAGCCAGGTGGTGGGCTTCATGGCGATGGAGAACGGCCTCTTCCTCGCCGCCGTGACCGCCACCAGCGGCATGCCCCTGGTGGTGGAGCTCGGCGTCGCCTTCGACATCCTGGTGGCCGCGGTGCTCTTCGGCGTGTTCTTCCTGCAGATCCGCGACGCCATCGACTCGCTCGACGTGGACCGGCTGAACCGGCTGGCCGAAGGCATGGAGCAGGAATGAACGCCCTGCTCGTGGCGGTGTTCACGCCGGCCGTCGGCCTGCTCCTCCTGGGGCTCGTGCCCGGCCTCACCCTCGCGGGCTGGCTGAACGTGGGGCTGTCCTCGCTGAGCCTCGCCGGGGCCGTCACCCTCGCCTGGCAGGTGCTCGCGGACGGGCCCCTCAACGCCAACGGCTTCCACGTGGACGCCTTCAACGTCTACCTGGTGGCGCTCACGGCCTTCGTCGGCTTCACGACGAGCGTCTTCTCGCGCCCCTACATGCGCCACGTCTGCGACTCCCGCCACCTGCCCCGCCGGCACATGCGTCTCTACCACGCCATGTTCCAGGGCTTCATGTTCACCATGATGCTGGCGCTCACCACCGACAACCTGGGGATCCTCTGGGTCTCGGTGGAGGGGGCCACCCTCGCGACGGTGCTGCTGGTCTCGCTGTACCGCACCCCCGAGGCGGTGGAGGCGGCATGGAAGTACTTCATCCTCTGCGGCGTCGGCCTCGCCCAGGCCCTGTTCGGCACCATCCTCGTGTACTTCGCCGCCCAGCTCGCGCTCACCGACCCCACCCGCGGCCTGAGCTGGACCGTGCTCTACGCGATCTCCGACAAGCTCGACCCGACGGTGATGAGCATCGCCTTCGTGTTCCTGCTGGTGGGCTACGGCACGAAGGTGGGCCTGGTCCCGCTGCACAGCTGGCTGCCGGACGCCCACTCGGAGGGCCCGACACCCATGTCGGCGGTGCTCTCCGGGCTCCTCCTCAACGTGGCCCTGTACGCCCTCGTCCGCCTGAAGATGCTGACCGACGGCGCCCTCCTCGGGACCGCCGCGCCCCACACCGCGGGGCACCTGCTGATGGCCTTCGGGCTCGTCTCGTTCCTCGTGGCCGGGCTCTTCCTGCACCGCCAGCGCGACGTGAAGCGCATGTTCAGCTACTCGTCCATCGAGCACATGGGGCTGATGACCTTCGCCTTCGGCATCGGCGGACCGCTCGCGACCTTCGGCGCGTTGCTGCACATGCTGGTGCACTCCCTCACCAAGTCGGCGATCTTCGTCACCGTGGGCCACGCCGCGCACATCGCCGGGACCCAGACCATCGACCACATCCGGGGGCTCATCCGCACCCAGCCCGCGGTCGGCTGGGGCCTCACCGTGGGCGTGCTCGCCATCGCGGGGTTCCCGCCCTTCGGGGTGTTCACGAGCGAGTTCCTGCTGCTCACCGCGACCATGGAGAGCTGGCCCTGGCTCACCGTGACGCTGCTCGCCGGCCTCGTCATCGCCTTCGCCGGTCTGTTCCGGCACCTGCACCCCATGGTCTTCGGGGTCGCGCCCGAGGGGCAGCAGCCGGTGCCCGCGAACATGGCCCCGGTGACCGTGCATTTGCTCCTGGTGCTCTGGCTCGGACTCGCGATCCCGGGCTTCCTGGCGGGCTGGCTCGACCAGGCGACGCACCTCATCACCGGCAGCGGGCTCCTGTGAGCGAGGGCACTTCCACCGCCGCCCCCCTCGGCGCACCCACCGGCGCCCCTCTCGGCGCACCCGCCGCTGACCGGCGCCTGGCGTGGGTCGAGGAGTACGCGGCGCGACTGCGCGAGGAGCTGGTGGGGGTCCGGCGGCGCTCGACGAGCGTGCTCGCCCCCGCCCAGGTCCTCGCGGTCGACCCGGAGGACTGGGCACGGGCGGGGGCCGTCGCGGCGGCCTTCGGCTGCCGGTGGGCCGCCCTCTGGGCCGACCCCCGGGAGGACACGCTGCTCGTGCGCAGCGTCCTCGAGAAGGGCGGCGGCCACCTGGTGCTCGAGACCGGCGTGCCGCTCGCCAGCCCCCGCCTGGCCTCCCTCGCCGGGCAATTCCCGGCCGCGGACCGCCCCGAGCGCCACGCCCACGACCTGCTCGGACTCGAGCTCCTGGACCACCCCCAGCCCCAGCGCTGGACGCGCCACCAGGCCTGGCCCGAGACCCGATTCCCCTTGCGCCCCGACGACTTCCCCCCGAGCGGGGAGCCCCCTGGAGCCACGCCCCCCGACCCCGACTACCCCTTCGCGCGAGTCGAGGGCAGCGGGGTCTACGAGATCCCCGTGGGGCCGGTGCACGCCGGCATCATCGAGCCCGGGCACTTCCGCTTCCACGCGGTGGGCGAAGAGGTCCTGCGGCTCGAGGAGCGCCTCGGCTACGTCCACAAGGGCGTCGAGAAGGCGGCGGTCGGCCGCAATGCCGAGGGACTCGCCCGGCTCGCCGGCCGGGTCTCCGGGGACTCCACCGTCGCCCACACCTGGGCGGCCTGCCAGGCCCTCGAGCGGGCGGTGGGCTGCGTGGTCCCGCCCCGGGCGCTGCACCTGCGCGCGATCCTCGCCGAGCGCGAGCGCATCGCGAACCACCTCGGGGACATCGGCGCCATCTGCAACGACGTCGCCTTCACCTTCGCGCTCGCCCAGCTCGGGCGCCTGCGCGAGCTCTGGCAGCGGCGCAGCCAGCAGTGCTTCGGCCACCGCCTGCTGATGGACGTGGTCGTCCCCGGGGGCGTGCGGGGAGACATCGGGATCGGCGGCATCGGGAACCTGCGGGCCGACCACCGGAGCCTGCGCCAGGAGGTCGAGGTCCTCTTCGACCTGCTGGAGGACAACCCCTCCCTCATGGACCGCCTGGTGACCACCGGACGGCTCGCCCCGCAGACCGCGGGCCTCATGGGCGCGTTGGGCTACGTGGGCCGGGGCTCGGGTCAGGCCTTCGACGCGCGCCGGGACAGCCCCTACCCGCCCTACGACGGGCTCGAGGTCCCCGTGCCGGTCTTCGCCGAGGGCGACGTGGCGGCGCGGGTGCGGGTGCGCATGGAAGAGGTCCGGATCTCCCTCGACCTGATGGACCAGCTCCTGGAGACCCTGCCGGCAGGCGCGACCCGGGCCCCCTGGCCAGCCGCCGGGGACGGTGAAGGGGGCAGAGGCGGTGAAGCGGGCAGAGGCGGCGACGGGGGCGGGGAAGGCCTCGGCGTCGTCGAGGGCTGGCGCGGCGAAGTGCTCACCTACGTGCGCCTCGACGGGGCGGGGCGGGTCGCCCGCTTCTTCCCGCGCGACC